>JANPAV010000001.1:0-5371 GCA_031430115.1 Armatimonadota bacterium
ACCCCGCCAAATCTTCAGCTTTTTCCAAGAAGTTATCAAACAACTGAATAAAGATAGAAATAAAGCGTATATTAGAGTACAATAGCGCAAAAGTGTTCTCCCGATCGTCATTTTCGAGCCCAGCGAAAAGTGCTAAAAAAATGAAATTTTCCGAATTTAGGTTCAATTCTTTACCAAATCAGTTTGCCTTCACCCTTCACCAGATCCTCAATCATCAATTCCAACCTTCGAGTTCACATCCCATTTCTACAATTCTCCAGGAACAGCCCCAATGGGGTGGCTACACCCTTAGCCCAATCAGAATTGCTTTTGGAGCCCCAGCGGCAAACAGCCATGAAGGGCTGGGTAAGAAACGGAAACTGTCCCATTCCACGGTCACTCATTGAGGCGATAGGACAAATAAGAAATGACGTGAGTGACCCCGCCGAAGGCGACACTAAACCTCAAATGACAACCAAACCAAAACTGAAAACTTTTAAAAAAATAAGAATGCAGACTCAATTCGTTACCAACTTGTCCCCCGAACTCCCGACTCCATACCTCCCCAACTAATCCAAAAGTCCCCATTCCTGAACATCCCGTGACTTCCAACGTTGATCTATCAAATGGTTTTAACTGAGCAAGAAAAGATCGCCCACCTTTTGCGAAGATTTGGCTTCGGCGCCAGCGAGGCCGAGGTGACATACTATGGCAAGAATGGTCTCGCCGGAGCCATCACCGCCCTGCTCGACTACGAAAAGGTTGAAGACGTTTGCGAAGTTGACCCTTTTGCATTTTCAAACAACAAGAACGTCGTCAACATAAAGGTCATCCAAAACCTCTTTGCCATGCGACTCATCGGCACAAAGCGACCGCTCGAAGAGAAGATGACCCTGTTTTGGCACAACCACTTCGCCACCAGCAGCGCCAAAGTTGACAGCGCGCTGGTTATGAATAACCACATCACTACTCTTCGAAAGTATGCCCTCGGTCGATTCAATGTGCTGCTCGAAGCCGTCAGCAAGGATCCTGGCATGATTTACTTCCTAGATGGTCAGGAAAACGTTGCCGCGCACCCGAACGAAAACTTCGCCCGCGAAGTCATGGAACTCTTCACTCTCGGCATTGGCAACTACACTGAAAAAGATGTGCAAGAGGCTGCCCGATGCTTCACTGGATGGACCTATGGACGCGGACTTCGTGCCACCGATACCGCTCCACGACGGATCGACTCCTTCAAATTCTTCCTCAATCGCCACGATCAAGGAATCAAATCCGTCCTCGGCGAGACCGGCAACCTTAACGGCGAGGAGATGCTGCTCCTCCTCTGCAAACAAAAGCAAACTGCAAAATTCATCACCAAGAAGCTATGGGGCTGGTTCGCCTACGAAGAACCAGAAGACGCATTGATTGAACGACTAGCCACCAAATTCTACGCGTCCAACCTCGACATCAAAGGGCTTGTCCGCTCCGTCATGGAGTCGCCAGAATTCTATTCCGATAAGGCATTCCGCAAAGTCATTAAAAACCCAGTTGACTTTACTGTCTCAACCATCAGGCAACTTGGGGCGGGTCAAATCATGATTCAGCGTCTCAAAGACGGCATCGCTAATCCACAAGTTAACGAGCAAAGTGGTCTGAATCTGCCACTCGTTCGGTCTCTCGCTCCTGCCCAGGCAGCATTCTCATCATCCAATTCAATGGGTCTCGAACTATTGGCTCCGCCCGACGTATCGGGCTGGCGGACGGGCGCTTACTGGATCACTTCGGCAACCATGGTCGAACGAATGAAATGGGCCGACAAACTCTTTGCCGGAGGTCCCTCAATCGGTAACTCGCAGAATCCAGTGAACCCAGTCGGCGGAAATCGTGGTGCTCAAGTCGGCATCCAAGCCTATCCTCTTTTCGCCGAGGACCCCACCCCGGCTGGCGTCGTGAAGTCCTTGATGTCGGTCTTCGATATCTCGCTTCCACCCGCCAAAGTGGCAGGGTTAGTTTCTATCGCTGAGAGTGAAGGCGGTCAAACAATTGCACCACGAAATGCCAACGCCGTAGCGCGTTCCGTGTGCAAACTCATGTTCTCAACCCCGGAATTTCAGATGATGTAATTTAGTTCAAAACAAGACCATCGACAATTGTGTGGAGTGCCTGGCGGAGAGCCATCACTTTTGTCTTATCCTTGCCCTGCAGATTGAAGTTAAGTCGGTATTTGTTCCAATCCAGCTTGTAGTCTTCACCTTTAGGGTTGCTGTTTCTGAATCCAATCCAATTGGTCATTCGAATAGTCGTAAAGTCCTTGAGATGGCTAAACTTCGGATTGCGAAGCAAGGAAGGCATCGCCGTCGACGACTTGAGGAGAGTAACGGTAATGACGCCATCATCTGACTTGATCGCTCCAGAACCAAATTTTCCTTTATCCGCAAAGCCTGCCGGTATGGTGGTCGAGACATAACTTGTCACCGCCGGGTGCTTTTGGTCAGCATTGTAGACTGGAACCTTGAATGTGCTGCCTGGCTGGGTAAGGACAAATGAGAGGGCAAGAGAAGTTATCATGGTTATCTGTTCAGACGTTAAGTTTAAACCAGACGTTGCCGAATCTGCAGAAGTCCCAGGCCGTGCTACTGAGGTCCTTTCACTCCATATTCGGCAAGACCCGGATCGTAAGTACCGCTATTCATAATGCACCGGTGGTCTTTCAAGGCGGGAAACACATCAAGCCCAAAAAAGTCAGAGACCTCATTTTGCATATCTTTCCGCATCCCCGTGCTGACGCTCATGGCTCCATCGGTACCCATTGCGTTACAGTTAAAGCACATGGAAAGCACCATTTTCTGACTGCCTTTCGAAGCAACAATGAAGTGGTGCGGACAAAAGCAGGCATCCACTGACTCTTGGTTTTCAGGCATCCTTTTGAGAATTGCAACCAATTTTGCCCGGCTAGCTTGGGGCACTTCTTTTACCAGATGATGTCCCTTTGGGTCATATTGGTTCAGGACCTTGATTGGATCCAGTGGTGGCTTTTTGTACTCAAATCCATCGTAGGTCGTTGCGATAGTATCGACCTTCTCAGCGTTCTGAATGAATTCGAATACTGGATCCCAGTTGGCGTGGTCGTAAACATTTGGCTTGCGTTTCGTGGCAACAAGAACTCCGATCAGCGTCATAGACAATACTACGAGAGCGATTCCGAACAAGATTTGAGGGTTCCTCATTGTGGGTTTGAGTTTTCCGATCCGGAGTTCTTTGAATTATGGCTCCTCCGCCAAAGGATGTACCAATATCCACCACCCATCATGCCCGTACCGAGCAACGCAAGCATTGCAAAACGGATGACCGAATCGAGCTCAGCAAGGTCGACCATGAACACCTTGGCGACGGTCACACCGAATACCCCTAATGCCCAATATCGCAGGTACCGACGTTCTCCCCTGAAGCCGGCAGTGATCAAAAACACCGCAAAGATCACCCAAGCAGCGGTGAACGAAGCGACATTGTTCAATCCGATCCACGGTCTCAAAAGCTCTTGTCGCAAGAACATATTCGACAAGAACCACCCCGGGATAACACAGAAGGTGGTCATTGTCCCTTCATCCCGTTCCTTGCGAGGAGTAATTGTATAGAGAACACACAGAGAAACGATCGGGATTGCCAACAAGGTTGGGCTCAGCCATCCTGGCACCGTACTAGTTGGTAAAGAGCCGCCTGTGAGCGCGGCAAAGACAAACGCCGCCCAGCCCAGAATCAGGTTCGACATTCGTCGATTGCGAAGCGCAAAGCCAATCCAAACAAGGCTAAGGAGGCCAAGCGAGAAGTAAGTTGCGGTTTCTTTTGTAAGGTTGAGAAGATGGTTGATGCCAACCAAATGCATAAGCCGAACAAAGAACGCCGACATCGCGACACCCGCAAATGTCATGACCGCTTCCTGATACTTTTCGTCATGTTCCTCGACCAGGAACTTGCTGCCAACCAAGACACAACCGGCGGCCAATAGTACTAACACTGGGCTCATCCAATGCGGAACAATTTCTGGTTCCAAGAGCAACGCCAAGGTTCCAACCCAAAAGCCGAGGATAGCACTCGCGATGAGGAGCCCTTTTCGCTTTGTTCGGGCACCAACGAGGGTCATTGTAATGGCCGCAAGTCCAATGCCGAGTGAATTGATGTCATTGACCTGAAGCGTCGTATTGCCATGACCAAGCAATATGTTGATGCTTCGTATGAACAAGGCAACCAGGAGCGACCCGCCGATAAACAGGGCAAGTTCTTGCTCGTTTTTATCGTCGTTACGCAATACATACCAAACGTTCAAGCATAGTGCGACAGCATAAGTCGCCAACAAAAAGAGCTCGATACTTGGAGCCATTCGAGTTAACTCGAAATTGCTGTCCGCAAGCGGAACGAAGTAGAAGAGCGCGGACACGAACAGCGTTCCAGTTCCGAGTAAGTACAACGCCAACCGAGGGTACCGATTTGACAAGGCGAACACAACCGCACTACCAATTGCTGTAGATACCAACGTGATCACGGTAGGCGTCAGTGATGATGCGGCCAAGAAGATATTCGATGTTCGCACGAAGCTCGCAACAAGGAATCCTCCGCCGATAAAGATGGCGAACTCTTGGGCATCTTTGTTGGTTCGATGGAGAACAAATTTGATGCTCAACCACACTGCAGAAGCGAAGATCGCATTGAGAATGAGGTCAAGCGCGGGAGCAACTGAAACAAAGGAAAGTTTGCCGTCTGGAGAAGCCACCAGGTAGAACAGGAAACTCGTTAGCGCGGTGAGCGAACCTAACAGGAACACAGCAAATCGTTGGAACCGGTTCGATATCACTTGGATCACTAAGCTCGCAACGCTGAGACCCAAAGTGTTGATCGCTCCAATATGAAGCGACGTGTTGCCATTTCCTAGCACTACGTTCAATGCTCGAACAAAGAAGGCAACGAGGAGAATGCCACCGACAAACATTGCTCCATCCTGGATTTCTTTGATCTTATTGGGAAGAGCGTATCGAATATTCAGAGCGACGGTTGTACTTGAAATTGCCAACAAGAATAGCTCGAGCGGCGCCGAAAAACGAGCCAAAGAAACAATGTGTTTGTCGGGAAAGTAGAGGTAACTGACGATCGAGAAGATGAAGGTTGCCAAGCTGACGGCCCAAACCGCCACCAGTTGGTATCGAATGGCGAGCAGGATCAAGGCGAGGGCCTCGATGCCGTAAATGAAGGACGCCACATTCTGCGTAAAGCCGATTGGTATGATGATGGCAAAGACGATCAATCCACCGAGCCAAGTCGCATTTCGCGCCTTCTCGTTCTCCCTGATTGCGTATCCAATACCTGCGGCAATTATCGTCAAAGCAATTGCGTGCAATGAGCCTTTGTGTCCGGT
>JANPAV010000002.1:0-2419 GCA_031430115.1 Armatimonadota bacterium
TGCGGACTATCTCAAGAACGAAATCAGCTACTCAGTTTCAAACTTCGATAATGTCATGAAGTGGGGTTTTGGGTGGCAAATGGGGCCATTTGAGATGATTGATGCCATTGGATCGGATTTAGTCTTTGGCAAGGAGAAGACGTTCTATCAGGGGATTGAGCAACTTTCGGTCAATGAGTCGGGATTTGAAGCCATTCCTCATCAAGCAGAATATCGATCCTTGTCCGACTATACGATTGTTGATCAAAAAGGGACTCTCGCTTTTCGTGATCTTGGCGATTCGGTCACTTCCATTGAATTCAGCACTAAGATGGGAACTGTTACTCCTCAGGCAGTTGAAGACCTGCATGAGTTCTTGGATTCCAATCTTTCGGGTCCGTTTGTGTTAGCCAATCCTAGCCGAGCATTCTCGGTCGGTTTCGACCTAACATTTTTCCTTGATGCGATCGATCGTAGCGACTGGGCGGCAATTGAACATTCGCTCGCTCGGTTGCAGTCCTTGGGCTCTAAGTTAGGGAAAGCTCCGGTTGTCGCTGCGATCCATGGATATGCACTCGGCGGGGGCCTTGAACTCGCAATGAACTGCCGGAAGGTGGTTGCCGCGGTGGACGCAAATATTGGACTTCCCGAATCGAAAGTTGGACTATTGCCTGGTGGGCGGGGCGTTACGATCATGCGAATGAGAAATCAGCAGTCGCCTCAGATGGCAAAAGAGGCAATTGTGAACTTGACCGAAGGATTCATGGCCAGCAACGCGGTTGAGGCTAAGGTCCACGGTTACTTAACTGATGGGGATGAAATCTGCTTCCACCCGGATATGTTAATCACGCAAGCTAAACAAGCTGCGTTGAGCGCCTTACCAAGGCCAGACGCCGAGTTTCGATCCCTTGCTCCGCACGTTAATGGTCTTATCGAAGAAGCCACGACAAGCAAGCTCAAAGATGGCACGTTGACCGCGTATGATGAATTCCTCAGTAGTCAGCTTCGATTTATCTTTGCGAAGAGTACTTCGATTGAAGATGCGGAGCGACTTGAGCGAGAGCGCTTCTTACTTTTGTGTCAGAGACCGGAGACTAGAGCAAGAATCTCACACATGCTTGAGTTTGGCAAGCCGATGAAGAATTAGTTTACTAATCGAGTGAGATTCGAAATCGCAGAGCAATATTTAGTTTTCAAAGTACTGGTTTGGATCGATGGGCTTGGATCCATGTGGGTTTTGTGGGTCATGATATCAGGTCCAATTTGCTCTTGAATGTAAAGAATTGAACCTAAATTCTGGAATGATCAAAAAATGTAGCTCCAATGGGCAGGGCTCGAAGATCAGGGCACGTGGCTTAAAAAATGGGAGCGATGGCAAGCAGATTGAAAGAATGTGAGAAAGTAACAATCATCCACCTCGTCACGTGGCAAAGCCCTCACGCGCCACTCCTCCATTCTTTGGAGGAGACTTTAGTCACAGGAGCGCTCGAGTTAGTCATTTGGTAACAAATTGAACCTTCCCGAAGGGTCGGGACCTCCCGACCCACTCGGATTTTCGGGAATGTGAAAAAAATGTAGCTCCATGGAAGTTGAGCTACTAGTTGCAAGCCTCTAGCTTCAAGCAAGAATAGACGTGAATGGCTCTGTTTTGTAGTCGTTTTAAGCGTCATTTGGATTGGTTTAGGTTCCTGAACGGGGGTAAGAAAAAAAGTGGGTTAATTTGTCGAGGGCGAGATAGATGAATCAAAACTCTTAAAATTTTCATTTTGTAGTCTTTGAATGACGAAGCTGTCAGCTGTCAGCTTTTGGCCACATGAGAAGAGATGTTGAGGTTCGGGTGAAGGGCGCTGAGATCAATAATGTTGAAAGAATACGTTATTATACGCTTTTATTCTAGTATTGTTCAATTCAAACTAGCTCCTGAGCAAAATATACGAAGATTCAAGGCAAGGGCCACAGTAATTGACGGAGTAAAAGCCCCATTGTAGTTGGCGATGTTACACCGTCAATTCTCAGCTATGCCTTCCTTCCCTCATGGCTCGTTTCCATCTTCGTTAATCCTTCTTCGTCAGACACTATTGCAGACAGGAGCGCTCGGTGGGCTGGCCGCAGGATGTCGGGTAAGCAGGCACAACAAGTCCTTGGAACTCGGAGATATGGTCCCACCCACATCGTGGCTTGCCGTTTCTAAGTGGACTTTGTCCAAGATCTACAGATTCATTCTTGCTTAGCCTCCCAGATCGAAGAATCCGACGAGACTGACGAATTTGGTCGAGGTGGGGTAGCAAAAACCATGGCTAGGAGTATTTCGAAGCTTGCGTTTGAACTTTCCTGCTTGCTACATGAAGGTGTTTTTACCTGAACGGCATGGTCCTTGGTGAATGTTAATCTGTCCCTGCTTCCTCTTTCGCCTACGGCTTCAGCGGACAGGTCAAGCTCG
>JANPAV010000003.1:0-2261 GCA_031430115.1 Armatimonadota bacterium
TTCGGGGTCGCATTTGCCCATGAACATCCAGGACCACAGGATTTGGTCGAGAGTTGGTGGAATCTTGAATGCAAATGGTGCCTTGGACTTGAACATCATTTTCATGCCCATTTTGACCATCCCTGGTGCAGACAAAGGTACAAAGTGGCTGGGAACAATCATGCCAGCGTTACCGGTTGAACAACTATCTGCTCCTTCCGGATTACGATCAATAACCCAAACTTCAAACCCTTTCTTTCGGGCGAAGTATGCCGAGCAGAGCCCGATGATTCCTGCCCCAACAATTGTTACTCTTGCCACTAAGCGATACCCCAGCGGAAGGGATCATTCTCGTCAAAATACAAAGTCGATTTCGCCGTCACATGAGCCTTCCCGGAAATGTGTGGAACTATTTTGTCTCCTTCTATCGAGACGTAGCACGTAAAAGTTGAACCAGTGATGCTTTCTTGAACCCAAAGCATCCCTTCTTCTAGTTCACCTTTGCTGTACAATGCGGCCATCTTGGCGCTGGTCCCGGTTCCGCATGGCGATCGGTCGTAATCCAAGCCCGGACAAAGGACAAAACTCTTGCTGTTGGCACCCGCAACTGTTGCAGGACCAAAGACTTCGACGTGATCGACTTCATGCCCGTCTGAACCACGCACGGCCGAATCTTTCAGAGCGTTCTTCACCTCGATTGTAAATTGCATCAAGTCTCGGCGATTCTCGTAAGTCACTTCGGGCAAAAAGGCGTTCGTGCCAACCAAGAAAAACCAGTTTCCACCCCAGACTACATCACCACAGATTGAGCCATAGCCTTCGGTTTCGACGCAGGCTTCGGTCAACTTGTACGACTGTACATTGGTTACCCAAACTGTATTGTCCTTTTCTAGCCGAACCTCTATCACTCCAACTGGAGTTTCGATTTTGTGAATTCCTGGCTCAATACGACCTAAATGCCGGAGAGTCTCCACGACCCCAATGGTTCCGTGACCACACATGCCCAAAGTGCCGACCGTCGTAAAGAATATGACTCCGGTGCAACATTCGGGATCAAGGGCTGGGACCAAAAGTGCACCGACATGGACGTCTGAACCCCTTGGTTCCCGAGTGACACCATTGCGCATATTGGCTTGATGGCTATCTACATAGTCCCGCATCTCGGCCAACGAGTTTCCCTTGGGTGTCTCCCAACCACCAACTACAACTCGAGTTGGTTCGCCGCCGGTATGAGAGTCAATGACGTCGATTTGCATTTAAATCTTTGGTCGTGTCGCTAAGCCATCGGCGATGACTTTTTCGACTCGAGCTCGATCTGCTCCAGACAAGCTCAAGCGCGGAAGTCGTACCCACTCTGGGCAGTAGCCGGTTGCTTGGGTTGCCATCTTGATGTTTTGAACAAATTTGAGTCCTACATCGAGGTGAAGCAGCGGTGTATACCATCGATAAAGTTCTCGGGCTTCATCCCAATGACCAGCCATTGCCAAATCCCACAGTTTTTGATTCTCGTATGGAAATGCCAATCCGATTCCAGCGACCCAACCGGTAGCACCCAGGAAAGCACTTTCCAATGCCAAGTCATCGACACCGGAGAAGATCGCTAGACGATTACCTATATGGTTGATGATGTCAGTGATCCGTCGGACATCGCCGGCTGACTCTTTGATTGCAATAAAGTTGTCGCTTTCGTTGCACAGCATCTCAAGCATTGGCGGAGTCAAATCAACGTGGTAGGCGATCGGATTGTTATAAATCAGGATCGGCATCTTCGTGTTCTTGGCAACCGTTCGGTAGTGCGCAAGAGCCTCATCATTGTCGGCTCGGTAGACCATCGCGGGCATTAGCATGATTCCGTCGATGCCCATTGCTTCGCACTTTCTGGTGTATTCGACCGCTTGCATGGTTGAACATTCAGCAACGCCACTCAGAACCTGTACTCGTCCTGCCGCAACTCGTTTGGTCACTTTGAGAATCTCAAGTTTTTCTTCCCACGTCAATGCAAGATTCTCACCCAAAGATCCGTGCATCACGAACCCAGTCACGCCTGAGTCAATGAGGACTTCTAGGTGCTTTTCAAGAGTCGGATAGTCGATTGAGAGATCTTGATTGAATGGCGTGGTCAGCGCAGGGAATACGCCAGACCAGTTTGGAAATTGGGACACCCTTACAGTGTGAACGAAACCAAAATTGGAAGTCCATTGTAATGAGGAGCTTTGTTCACTGATCCGGATGCTAGGCTTGCATTTCCCCTTCAATTGAGATAACCTACCATTTGCAATGGT
>JANPAV010000004.1:0-4943 GCA_031430115.1 Armatimonadota bacterium
CTTTTCAAGGACGTCTCGCTTAAACCGCTTGTGCATGTCCGGTGCCTTTTGACCGCCGATTCCGACGTTAACAATTTCAATCGGATTGCCTCGATAAGTCGACTTTAAAGTCTGATCCAGCAAAGTAATGAATCCATGAGGAGAGCGCCCGCCTTCGGTGATACTGTCGCCCATCATAACAATTTTCTTTACGCCAATTAGCATAGGCGGTAGGTCAATCGGTTTTGGCATAAGATTCAGAGACATCGCAACAAGTGGAATGATGGAAAGCATTACACGATCTTACCGACATCGCAAGTCACGAATTCGCTTGCAATACCATTTAAGCGACTATCGACTTTTTTTTGGAACGCCGAAATAGTAACAAGCTCATTGAGGTAAGCACGATATAAGTCGAAGGTTCCGGAACAATGCTTCCACGGATTCCCATAGACCAATCGGTTGGACTAAACCCAGTTTGATTTGATCCTGGCTGAAAATTGTAGCCGAAGACAGCAAAAGATGAAATATAGGAATTGCCGTTAGCCAAAGGTCCGCCAACACCATTGGTCCCACTGGTAGTTGTTAGGTAACTATTTCCGTTTCCTCCGTCAACTGCAACGGTCAAAAAGTAAGTTCCAGCACTCAAAGTGATAGGTGTCGTCGCACTTTCATAGTGGTATTCATCAAGTCCAAATCCAGATCGACCAGTCGAAGTAACAGTGGCTGTGTTGTAAGTTCCTTCGACAACAATCGTTCCGCCGTTTCCTTCAGAAACACCGGACCTAATCTCCCAATATAGTTGTGCTCCATGAATTGAACTTGAGTCAAGGAAATTTCCAAATACGCCAGTGACTGTGGTGGGAGCTGAAACAGTAAAGTCATCATAGATTCGAAAATCGATGAAGGTAGTGCCATTAACTTGGCCCGCGAAGCGCCCACGACCATCGAAATCTCCTCCGTAAAAAGCGGTCTGGGCCTTAGCGAGAAAACAAAATGAAAATATCCCGAAAATCAGAGTTGCTTTAAGAATGCCCATGTTAACCTAGACTAAACGTATGTTACACAAAGTAGGGCTAACGAACAAGAGTCCAACAGCATAATTTTCTTCCATAAGCTCTTCCCGTATTTTTGCTTGGAGTCAGTTATTCAACGGTTTCGCCATAATCACGCTGACATAGTTGGTCGATTCCCAATCGGCGGTATCGACAATCTCAAAGCCCCAACGACGGTACATTGCGATGAGGTCATGCGCCGATTCGGCCGTATCAAGTGCGATCTCGGTGGCGCCAAGAGATCTGGCGTGGTCCTCAACCGCCTGATATAGCATCTTAGAAACTCCATATCCTTGATAGTTTGGATGAACCGCGAACTGTCCAAAGTACACCAAGCCCGGTCGAGTGTAGTATGGGTGCTGCTGAGAAAGGGTGCCGCGATATGCCGATATTGTGCCAATGACAAAAGGGTCATGTAACTGATCATCAACAACTGCTAAAAACGAGTCTCCACTCGAGAGTCTTTCCTTGGTCTGGGACGGCGGCTGATGGCTGGCATTATAATGCATTCCCTGTTTGGCCAGGACACCATAAGCCAAGTGGAGCAATTCCGTTATCTGATCCACTGAATCGCCCTCGATCCAAGGGCGGATGTTAAGGTCCTGCAAAAAGGAACCATCAACGGCATCGCCAAACTGCCATCTTAATTCGGCCGGGAAGTGAATAATTGACGTTGCTTCGTATTCGCGATTGGATAGATCGTCTATATGGCCGGCACCCCAAGTCACAGCACAGCTGCAAATATCAAGTGCTTTAGCCATTAGGAGATCGACTACCGAATCTCCAATCATCCAAATATCGACTGGTCGAAGCTCAGACATTTTTAGAACAGACATGACTTTCTCAATCGATTCTGGATGAGGCTTGAAATTCTCAACGTCGTCCGAACCAATGACCGCTGGAAAGTATTGTCGTAGGCCGCAAATCTCCAAGCTTTGTTCAGCAACGCTCCTCTTTTTGCTTGTTGCAATTGCTAAAGTGTGGTCTTTAGCAAGATATGCCAAAGCCTCGGGAATTCCTTTAAAGGGCTTTAGTTCCGTCTTCGAAATCTCACCATATAGGGAGCGATAACTATTGATGATTGATTGTACGTCTGTCCAGCCAGACCACGCAGGAAAGGTTACTTCGATCGGAATTCCCATCTTCTCGACAATTTGTTCTTCCGAAGGAGAAGGCAATCCGTGCAAACCGAAAGCCGCTTGGGTCGCTTTGACGATGCAACTCTTCGAGTCGATCAGCGTTCCATCAAGGTCGAAAATCAGTAGCACTCTTAGATTATGCCCATAACAATCTCTAGTCTCTGATCTTATTGCATTGGGCTAACATGAATCCGATGTTGCGCGAAGCCACCCACGACGATCTGCCAATTTTGGTAGACCTGATGCAGGATTTCTACGATGAGAGTGATTTCGAGTTGGACAGAGAAGAAGCTGCTGCTGCGTTCACAAGTCTTCTGAACCAACAATACTTTGGCGCAATATGGCTTGCGATGGATGGCGACGAAGTCGGCGGATACGTTGTCTTAACCGTCCGATTTGCGATGGAGTTCGCTGGTCTTGCCGGAGCGATCGACGATCTATACGTCCGCCCCGCATCACGACGAAATGGATTAGGCAAGGCGTTGCTCGAATCGCTCCTTGTTGAGTGTCATGACCGGGGTCTAGAAGCTCTCCATGTCGAAGTCGGACCAGATAACGAAGCCGTCACGCATTCACCGTATCCAGCCCGGCCAGCAGTTCCATCAGCGCTTGCGTGTCCACTGGCTTGATCAGATGGTGATCGAACCCCGCCTCATGCGCTTTGCGCTTGTCATCGTCCTGCCCCCAGCCCGTTATGGCGATGAGGATCATCGTCTTGTCCCACGCTTGGTGCTTCATCAGGCGGCACGCCTCGAAGCCGTTGAGTTTCGGCATCCCGATGTCGCACAGCACCACATGGGGCCGGAACTCCCGCGCCGCGGCCACGGCCTCTTCGCCGTCGTGGGCCGTGCGGACGGTGTTGCCCATCACCTTCAGAAGTATCGCCAAAGTCTCGGCGGCGTCCTTGTTGTCGTCCACCACCAGGATGCGTAGGTCGGAGGTCGGCGTGGCCTTGTCGCTGTCATCGATCGCCTTGCGCGCGTACGTCCGCTCCACGACGATCGGCAGGCGGACGATGAACTCGCAGCCCTTGCCCGGCCCTTCGCTCCTGGCCTCGACGCTTCCGCCGTGCATCTCGACCAACCGCTTCACCAGGCACAGGCCGATGCCCCGCCCGCCCTGCGACCGCGACAATGCCCCCTGCACCTGCGAGAACATCTCAAAGATGGTCGGCAGTTTGTCGGCGGGGATGCCGATGCCCGTGTCCTTCACCGAAACCACCACGTCGCTGCCCTGCACCTCGGCACCCAGCTCAATGCGGCCGCCACGCTCGGTGTACTTGGCGGCGTTGTTGACCAGGTTCATGAAGACCTGCGCAAGGCGGGTCAGGTCGGCGTCCACGATCATCGTGCCGGGGGGTAGCGTCACCGTCAGTTCGTGGCCCATCTCCTCGATGAGCGGGCGGCTGGTCTCTACGGCCCCATGCACGATCTTCGCCAGTTCGACCTGCTCGCGCTTGAGTTCGATCTTGCCCTGGTTGATACGGCTCAGGTCCATCAGGTCGTCGATCAGCCGGGTCATGGTCCGCGTCTGCCGATCGATGACATCCCGCGCCCATTGCAACTCCGGGTCGGGCGAGCCTTTCATCCGCATGAACTCCACGGCGGTCCGCACCGGGGCCAGCGGGTTGCGGAGTTCGTGGGCGAGGGTCGCCAGGAACTCGTCCTTGCGGTGGGCGACCTCTTTCAATGACTCCGCAGCTTGCTTACGTTCGGTCACATCGCGCGCGGCGGCGAAGACACCCAGGACGTTGCCCTTGTCGTCCCGGTAAACGGCCGCGTTGTAAAGCACGTCCATGACGCGGCCCGTTGTGTGCAGGATCGCGAGCGGGTAGTCCTTCACGAAGCCCTGGGAAAACACCCGCTGATAGCCTTCCCGCGCCTTCTCCGGCTCGGTGAAGTAATCCGAGAAGTCCGTGCCGACGAGCTGCTCGCGCGGCACGCCAGTCGCCTCCACGGAGGCTGCAGCGTGGTCGACCAGTCCGTCGTCACCGTGAGGCTTCATCAAACCGAAGTCTACCGCAGTCACACCTCGGAAACGACCGTCCGGTAGCTGGTCACGGGGCGGGATTAGCGTCCTATTCCCATCCCGCAGCGGGCTATTCCGTGTGTTTCACTTTGCAAATTATCTGGCGTAATTTTTTGCGCGCTATTTGGCGTAACCCCAGTCGGGACTTGCCATGTTCGAATCTAGCAGCCGAGACGGCTCGTGAGAGTTCGCCATACAAGGAGCGATAACTACCCATAACTAGTTGAGCATTCGTCCAACCAGACCACTCAGGAAAGGTTACTTCGATCGGAATTCCCATCTTATCTACGATTTGGTTTTCTGACGGAGCTGGCAATCCGTGCAAACCGAAAGCCTCTTGGGTCGCCTTGACAATGCAACATTTTGAGTCGATCAGCGTTCCATCAAGGTCGAAAATCAGAAGCACTCTTAGATTATGCCCATAACAATCTCTAGTCTCTGATCTTGTTGCAATGGGCTAACATGAATCCGATGTTGCGCGAAGCCACCCTTGACGACATTCCCGTTTTGGTCGACATGATGGAGGAGTTTTACGCCGAGAGCGACTATTCCCTTGATCATGTCGAGGCTGCCGCCGCATTTCAAGCCCTCATTAGTCAGTCCCACTATGGAGCAATTTGGCTAGTATTCGACGGTTCAAAAGTCACTGGTTATGTGATTCTCACCATCCGGTTTGCTATGGAGTTCGGCGGTCTAGACGGTTCCATTGATGACCTCTATATTCGACCAGAAGCCAGGCGGA
>JANPAV010000005.1:0-2094 GCA_031430115.1 Armatimonadota bacterium
TCTGGCGAAGTCATTTCCGGGGGTAATTTCCACGGGGCGCCGCTTGCGTACGCGTTGGATTACGCCGCAATCGTGGTCACCGACCTACTCTCGATATCAGAACGGAGAATGGATCGATTAGTTAACCCAGACTCGAACGAAGGTCTCCCGCCATTCCTCAGCAGCCACGCAGGAACTAGCTCCGGATTCATGATGCCTCACGTAACCGTTGCCGCTCTGCTCAACGATTGCAAGGTTCTCAGCCACCCGGCAAGCACAGATTCGGTTCCGACTTCCGGGGGTAAAGAAGATCACGTCTCAATGGGAATGACCAGCGCCCTCAAATTCCGAAAGATCGTCGAAAACCTCGAGCGGGGCCTCGCCATCGAACTGCTTGCTGCCGCCGAAGGACTCGAATATCGGAAGCCACTCAAACCCGGAAAGGGGGCATTGGTAGCGTTCGAGAAACTCCGAGCAATTTCTCCACCTGTTATTCACGACAGATCTCTGTCGCACGACATTGAAAATGTCGCGACCGCAATTCGACAAGGCACTTTTGATTCAGGACTCGAACCCACATGGTAAAAGCCGCAACCGGAACTCAACTATCTTGCAAAGGATGGCAACAAGAAGCCGCCCTTCGTATGCTGATGAACAACCTCGATCCCGAGGTTGCCGAAGACCCAGACAATTTCATTGTGTACGGCGGAACTGGCAAAGCTGCTCGAAATCAAGAAGCCTTTGACGCCATCGTTCGGTCCCTGCGTTCCCTCGAAAATGATGAAACATTGCTTGTACAATCTGGAAAGCCTGTTGGCATTTTTCGTACTCATCCAGATTCACCCCGTGTATTAATTGCGAATTCCAACCTAGTTGGAAAATGGTCAAATTGGGAAGAGTTTGGCCGCCTCGAAAAGCTTGGACTGATGATGTACGGTCAAATGACCGCTGGCTCGTGGATTTACATCGGAAGTCAAGGCATAGTTCAAGGTACTTTTGAAACATTTGCCGCCGCTGCAGACCGGCACTTTGGCGGATCGCTCATTGGTCGACTCGTCGTGAGTGGCGGAATGGGAGGAATGGGCGGTGCTCAACCACTTGCCGCGACTATGAATGGAGCGGTATTTCTCGGTATCGATGTTGATCCCTTGCGAATTCAGAAGCGACTCGATTCGGGCTACATAGACGAAATGGTATTCAGCCTAGATGAAGCCTTGGCTAGAATAGGTACCGCAATGGGCTCAAAAGAGGCCGTTGGTATTGGGCTTGTCGGAAATTGTGCCGACATCCTGCCCGAAATGATCGCCCGCGGCGTGATTCCCGACATCCTAACCGACCAAACCAGCGCCCACGACCCAATAAACGGATACGTACCCAATGGAATGTCCTTGGCGGAAGCCCTCACCTTACGGTCAACGGATCCAGATCAGTATAGATCCAAGAGCGTCGAAACAATGGGCGTCCATGTCGCCGCGATGCTTGAACTGAAAAAGCTCGGAGCAATCACCTTTGACTATGGCAACAATATTCGCGCATACGCCGTCGAAGCCGGAGTCACGAACGCCTACGATATCCCCGGTTTTGTCCCCGAGTACATCCGTCCCCTATTCTGTGAAGGCAAAGGTCCGTTCCGGTGGGCAGCACTATCTGGAGACCCCGAAGATATTCGACAAACCGACATTCTTGCCGCCGAACTCTTTCCCGAAAATGCCTCCCTGCAACGGTGGCTGAAACTCGCATCGGAGAGAATCCACTTCCAGGGCTTGCCCGCACGAATCTGCTGGCTCGGTTACGGAGAACGGGCGAAAATGGGACTCGCAATCAACGAACTTGTACGATCTGGCAAAGTAACGGCCCCAATCGTCATCGGTCGAGACCATCTTGATTGTGGCTCTGTTGCATCACCGAATCGCGAAACTGAGTCAATGAAGGACAGCAGCGATGCTGTCGCCGATTGGGCGTTGCTGAACGCGCTGGTCAACACCGCGGCCGGTGCAACATGGGTTAGCATCCACAACGGCGGCGGAGTAGGAATTGGTTACTCCCAGCATGCAGGAATGGTTGTCGTAGCCGACGGAACGGATGCTGCATCCAAACGGCTCGAGCGAGTCCTTA
>JANPAV010000006.1:0-3545 GCA_031430115.1 Armatimonadota bacterium
TTGATGTTTGAAGCCTTAACCAAGCTCGATATTCATTTTTTGGACTGGATTGAGGAGTTTGATGCGTTTCCATTGTTTAGCAAAGTCGGCGGAATGCGGTTCGCAAAGGACGACATCATTGGTCGGGCAAATACGGTCAGAACGACGATTAAGCTGATGAGATCGGAGGATCGCTCCTTAATCTTATTCCCCGAAGGGATTCTTCACCGACCCCCAAATCTTCTCCCATTCGGAAGATCGATAGAAGTGATCGCCAAGAAAGTCCCGAATGTCACCTTGGTCCCCGTGGCAATTTACTACGAGCATTCGATGCATGAGCGACCGGAAGCCTGGCTTAGTTTTGGTGAAGCACACAAGTTCATTTCCCTGAATAACTGTGAACAGACATTGCGACAGGAATTAGAATCTTTAGCTGTATCCGTAGGAAACGACGCTAGCTTTGAAGTACTTGCAAAAGGAACTCCTAGCGTTAACGAACGTATGAGTATGAAGAGGTTTCGGAAGCAATGAAAACAAATTACGCATCGGCATCCGATATTGAGCAGTGTCGACGAATTCACAAGAAATTCGGCACAACATACTATTACTCAACCCTCCGTTTTCCAAAGAGAATCCAGTGGAAGGTCCACGCAATCTATGCATTTGTCCGGGTCCCTGATGAGTGGGTCGACAATCCTGGCGAAATGGATTGCTCTCAACGACTTAGCTTGTTGAAGGACTGGAGGGACCAACTCATTCGAGGTATTGAGGGAAAGTGCCCAGAGCACTTTGCGATGCGAGCATTTTGTGATGCTGCAGCAGAGAGCCGAATTCCCCTTAATGAAGCATTACTATTCCTTGATGCGATGGAGATGGACGTCTCAAAGAGCCGCTACCAAACCTACGAAGAACTTGAACGATACATGCGGGGCAGCGCTAGCGCTATCGGAGTCATGATGTGTTACGCGATGTGCGCTCGAACGGACTTCGATACAATTTCCCGCGCAAAGGCCCTCGGGGAAGCAATGCAATTGACCAACTTCTTACGCGATATCAGCGAAGACCTGGATCGAGGAAGAATCTATCTTCCGTTGGAAGATATGAAGAGGTTTGGGGTAACCGAATCAGATTTACGGTCAAAAGTAGTGACTCCGCAGTTTAAGGATCTTATGAAGTTCGAAATTGAGCGAGCTCGCAAACTTTACTTAGATTCAGATTATGGGATCTACAAGCTTCCGCCGAAGATGCGAAAAGCGGTCCTTCTTTCTCGCCTTCTTTACAGTCAAATCTTGGATCGGATTGAAGCTCAGGATTACGATGTCTTCCGTCAGCGAGCACGAACAAACTCGCTTCACAAGGCTAGGTGTGCCATGCGGGTCATGCTGAAGGACAAAGCGATTTTGACCAAACTTGTCGCCGATAGTGGAGTCAGAGTTTGAATCCAATCATGATCCAAGCTGTCAATGATGACGGTCAATCAATAGGAGAAATTGAAAAGATCGCAGCCCATGAAAACGGGGGGACTTGGCATCGTGCACTCTCCGTATTCCTCTTTGACGAAGAAGGTCGCCTCCTTATCCAGCAACGCGCGGGGGGGAAGTACCACTTCGCTGGTTTATGGGCGAATAGCTGTTGCAGTCACCCAACGACCGATGAATCTATTGAGCAGGCGGCTCGACGAGCGATGCTCCATGAGTTGGGTGTATATTCGAATGTCAAAGAGCTTGCCGTTGTCCGATATGAAGCCACTGACCCGAGGTCGGGGCATACCGAGCGAGAACACGACCATATATTAGTCGCAGTCCTCACCGAAGAACCGAGCATCAATCCCGACGAGATCCAAGCCAGCCGATGGGTCAGCCTCAGCGATCTTCGGATTGAGATTGAGAGACAACCAGAGAAGTTTGCTCCCTGGTTGTCAATCATTCTCAATCAAGTTTCGTTTCCTAGTTAGAGCCAAGGGCGCGATCGGCAGCGGCTTTGATTCTTCCTCGACGATCGACAATCTTTTGTGCGGTCTTGAAGACGTCCGAGTTACCGGCTTTGTCCCAAGCTACGAGGGCAGAGATGCAGTTGATGACCACTTGAATCGGTGCCTTATCGTTGATCAGCGATCGTAGTTTTGCGGTTGTTGCGGCATCTGGCTCTAGCTTGCTGAGGGCAGTGACGGCGTTGGCTCGTCGCTCAAAGTTTGGATGCTCCAATTGCTTCGTCCAGAAGCTTCTTAGCTGGGGTCTGGCTGAATTGACTAGCCCATTAATGTTTCGGAAAACGATGGATTGCTTACTGTCGGCAGCGACTGAGTCGGCGACCATTTCAATAACTTCATCTGATGCCTTCTCCATGAGTCTTCGCATCGCCTCAGATCGGTCCGGAGCGTTCTTGCCGTACTTCATGATCACTGGCAATTCAGAGGCATCCCAGTTTAACTTAGGTATCTCACGAAGGAAAACATGTTCGGGATCGAAGACAACGGCACCGGGCTTAGTTGCGGCGGCAAACTCAAATGTTTCGTTGGCTTTCGTCAAATGGATCGGCATGATCACGTGGTTTCCGGTCGGACTGATCATGTCTACCGAAGTCTTCACGTCGTAAATCGGAGTTCCATCGCTAGTGTCTTGAGTTTGATTGACGGTTAGCTTTACTTTGCCGCCTTCGTGAACCCACGAATAGTCAATAACTGGGTGCCCCGGCTTATCGAACCATTGCGCCCAGAACGGCTCAACATTGATACCGCTGTATTCGGTAAATGCTCGTCTTAACTGTGCGCTTTCGACTGGCGTGTGCCGCCACTTGGTCAGATAATAGTTGAGTCCACCGAAGAACGCTTCGTCGCCAATCATCTTTCGCAAGGTGTGGAGGACTGCGCTACCTTTTGGATAAGAATGGGAGTCGAACATGACATCGCCGTTCATATACATCTTGGTTGATATCGGTCGCTTGTATTGTCGGGCTTCTTGGAAGTAGCCACGGAAGTTACCGTCAATCTCCCAGTCGTAGGCATCTTTGCCTCGACTATGCTCGAAGTAGAGGGCTTGAAAGAGCGTAGCAAAGCTCTCGTTCAGCCAAGTATCGCTCCAGTCTTTGCAAGTCACTAGGTCGCCAAACCACTGGTGCGCCAACTCGTGAGAGTTCAGACCATCCATGAAAAAGTATCCGTCTCTCGCTTCCGTTAGGCTGCCTTCGCCTAGGGTTGTCGCGGAAACGTTTTCCATTCCACCACCAAAATCGTACATTGCGTTTTGCGCATATTTTGACCATGGATACTTCACGCCTAAGACATTTGAAAAGTAGGTAAGCATATCCTTGGTGTTTGCGAATGAGTTGTCGATCAGATATCCCGAGCCGCGAGGGGCAACGTACCAAAGATCAACGCCCTGCCATGTATCTTTTTTGATGTCGAGCGGTCCGCCAACCAGAGTAAGAAGGTAGGTTGCGTGCGGCTGGGTCATTTTCCAGTGAAAGGTCTTTTTCTTCTTGTCCGCGCTAAGCTTGGTACCGATTAAGCTGCCGTTGCCGATCATGTCCCAGTCGGATTGAACGGTGCAGTGAGTGTCGCTGGTAGC
>JANPAV010000007.1:0-4976 GCA_031430115.1 Armatimonadota bacterium
CAACCAACCGGGAACGGATATGGCAGCCTTTGCCTAACACTTCTTTTTCCAAATGGGCAAAAACTCAATTACCGGACTTAGGGACGCTTATAAAGAAATCCAACTGGGAAGGGGCGACCATTAGAATTCAAGACGACAAAGGCATGGTAGCAATAATCACAAATTTGAAAGGCGAGGTAACTCAATACCCGTTGAGTTTCAAGAGTCTGCCTAAGAAAGTCAAGTAACCACGTCTTCTTCGGCTAGCAACTTGTGTGGGCAGGATTATCTTTTTGGCACTCGGTTCCGACCCCCGGCGAGTCGGGAAAGACAGTCAGCCTGGAAGCCAGTTAAGGAAGGAACTCTAAAATTCTGCCCGTCAACATAGGACATCAATTCATCGTTGAATTTGAGTTAGAATGACCACAGTGCCTAACTCACCAAACAGTTTTTCATGGTTGCCATTCAGCCACGCAGATCGAAGATTCCGACGAGGTATGCGAGACGGAAAGGTCGAAAACCATGCGATACTTGTTGATCTTCACCCTTCCAAAACGACCTCGCCCACACCGTGGCTCACCGAACGAAATTCATTGAGAGCAGGTGGTTAGTTCCTTGAAATCAGCGTCCAAGGCGAAAGTGATGGCGATCGTGATTGTATCAGGACTTATTGGTGGGCTTTGGGCCAAAAGTTTGAGAACGGTGAACGAGCAACAAAAGATATCTGCGCTAATTAGAGAGTTGAATATTGAGGGGCAAAACATAGTAGAAGCCGATCATTTACTTCATCGTTACGGATATGGTTTGAACAGGAGAAACACAAGTATTGGTGAAAATGAGTTTGGCGACGGCGAATATGATTGTTATGTTGGTGAGCCTAAATGGCGGTTAGTTCCTTTCGGACTCAAGAGGGTTGTAATTCGTGCAACGGTAACGAGTGGCAAAGTCGATCATTGCAATGCAAACTGGGAAAGCGATCTTCTTTAGCTGACCGTTGTAATAAAAAGAAGTTATGAGAACCTGCATTTCCTCAGCTACGCAGATCGAAGATTCCGACGAGGCCCACGGGGCGGAAATGTCGGGTATGCAGGGCTCAAGGAGCCTTGGGGATAAAGGATATTCAACGCCGCCCACAACTTGGCTAGACAAAGGAATTTTTTCAAAGCCTGTAAGAATTGGTGTCGGCATAAGACGAGCAAATCCTTCAAGCTTAGGTGCGGGGAACTAGTGACACCAAAGGTGAAATCCAAGCTTTCGAGGTTTGTTGTAACCCTTTTATTGGGTTTGCTTGTCTTGGTTATAGCTTTGCGCGTTGAGCTCGAAATGAAGGTATCTGACGCTCGCTGGGAAGGTGATCGCATTTACGTTGAATGGTGGGATAAAATGGCCCCTAGCATTCGCATCAGCGTACAGTGTGATGAAATTGACAAGACTTGCGCAGTTAGACTCTATCGCTCGTACTGGCCGTGGCCAGTCGATCGTCATAGGCGGCAAATATACTCGCAACTTCTCCCTAAATACAAAACATTCAAAATCATCATTCCCAATTTAGAATTGGATTCTGATAAGTAGTATGTTCGTTCCCGATGCGACTAGCATCTTCTCTTGTGTGGATTCCGGGAGCTTCAATCGAATCGGGAAGTGTGATAAGTAGGATCAATTTTGAAACTACCTTGGATGCAACGAATCACGACAAGTCACTTGCGTGAGATGGGTTAACCGGATCTTCGTGTGACCTGCTTACCCGACCTTTCCGTCTCGCGAATTTCGCCGGATTCTTCGATCTGCGAGGATAAGCAGGAATGAATCTGTAGAACTTCGACAAAGTCCACCTCTTCTCAAGCAGAGCAATCACCCGCGTCAAACCACCCGTCTCGCAAACATTGCCTTTTGTCCCCAATGCGGGGTCCTAAACCCTGCCAAACCTTCAGCTTTTTCCAAGAAGTCGTCAAACAACTGAACAAAGGTAGATATAAAGCGTATATTAGAGTATAATGGCACAAAAGTGTTCTCCCGATCATCATTTTGATCCTTGAGAAAAGTGCTACAAAAAATGAAATTTTCCGAATTTAGGCTCATTTCTTTACCAAACTCACTTTCGCTTCACCTTGCTCTTTGGCAGGGGAGAGGCACGAAGTTCCCAGGAGAGAGCGACGAAGTCGCCGAGGATGGGGGTTCTTTTTCGTCGATGATTCGAATCTCAGCAACTGCTAGAAGTGACCTAAATCCTAAATCTGAAACAGAATCCATGACCAAAAGTATCCCAAGCACAGCCCTGAAAGGGCGTCAATATGTCAGCCCAGGTCGGAGCTTCGCGTTGCGAAGCGAAGACCTGGGTGTTTCAGTTCTTGACAAAGTCCACGGTCGCTCATACCAAACTAAGATCTACACTTGCTCTGAGAGCGACCCCTCTTGAAAATCCACCGAAGTGCCCAGAAGAAACCGAAAACTTTTGAAAATAATTAGAATGCAGACTCAATTCTTTACCCAACTCCCAACTCCCAACTCCCAACTCCTGACGCCCCCCTCCAAACTCCTAACTCCTAACTCCCTAGGGCCAATAAAATGCCAAAATAGACTAAGTGGTTTCCCAAGCTGATTCATCTCGCATCCTTAACGCCGTCAATGCATCCTCGTTGACTGGCTCAGCTCTACGCAAATTCGCGATGGAACAGCTCGACACCCTCGAAACCTATAACTGGTCGGGTATTTATCGACTCGAAGGCGAAACCCTCGTCCTCGACGAATACGTTGGAGCCGCAACCGACCACACCCGAATCGCAGTCGGAGTCGGTGTGTGTGGAACTGCAGTCGCTGAAGGCAAGAACCAAGTCATCGCCGACGTGCGAGAGCTCGCCAACTATCTGGCTTGCTCCCTCGAAACTAGAGCCGAGCTCGTCGTACTCATCTTCAGCCCTGACCATGAAATCTTAGGTCAAATTGATATCGACGGACACACCGTCGGAGCGTTCGATGCTACCGATGTAGCCATGCTTGAAGCGATGGCGAAGACCCTTGCCGCGAGGTGGTTATGAAGGCAATGTTCCTAATATGTTGCTACACCCTCGGTTCGCAGGCTCACCGCCCCCTCTTACAAAAAGGGGGAAGGAATGACTAGGTTTGACGTCATTGTCGTCGGTGCCGGTCACGCCGGAATCGAAGCCGCCCTCGCGTGCGCCCGAATGGGTTTAACAACTGCGTGCATCACCATGCGACTCGATCGCATCGGTCATCTCCCGTGCAACTGCTCAATCGGCGGACCAGCAAAGGGGCACATGGCAAGGGAAGTAGACGCCCTCGGCGGACAAATGGCGGTCACCACCGACTATGCCATGACCCACATCCGAAGAGTCGGAACCGGGCGTGGACCCGCCGTCCAAACCCTTCGTGCTCATGTCTGCAAAGACCTCTATCCCGTCCTCATGCAAAAGACTTTGGGTGAGCAAGAAAATCTCACGCTCATCCAAGCCAGTGTCGAGCGCGTTCTCTCTAACTCCTACGGAGTGACCGGAGTCGAACTTTCAGATGGAACGGAAGTCCTTGCTCGCTCGGTTGTCCTTACAACTGGCACGTTCCTTAACGGACTCTGCCACGAAGGAAAGAAGCAAACCGTAGCCGCTCGCCACGGCGACGAATCGTCCGTTGGGCTATCGAGTTCGCTCGCTGGGTTCGGAATCCGCCTCCGTCGATTCAAGACCGGTACAACACCGCGAATCGCGTTGCGATCCATCGACTTCTCCAAGACGCTCGAAATGGAAAGCGAACTCGAAGCCGGACCAATGTCTTTCCTCCACGACAATTTCCGGCCGCTCCATGACCTTCTTCCTTGCTGGCAAACCCACACCAACCAGCGAACTCACGATGTCATCAACGCTCACCTGGACGAATCTGCGATGTACTCCGGCCAAATTCAGGGCGTTGGTCCAAGGTACTGCCCAAGCATCGAAGACAAGATCGTCAAGTTTTCCGAAAAAGACTCTCATCCGATCTTCCTCGAGCAAGAAACCTGGACGCAGCAAGAAGTCTACGTTCAAGGTGTTTCGACGTCGCTCCCTGCATGGGTCCAAATTGAGCTACTCAAGACCGTCGAGGGATTAGAGAACGTCGAACTATTGAGGCCGGGCTACGCCGTCGAATACGACATGGCCGATCCACTCCAGCTCACCCCTGAACTGATGTCAAAATTCGTGCCCGGCATGTTCCTCGCGGGTCAGCTCAACGGCACCAGCGGATACGAAGAAGCCGCCGGACAGGGAATCGTCGCTGGCATCAACGCCGCCCGATATGCGCGCGAAGATGAACCAATGCCGTTCCCGCGCACCAACTCGTTCATTGGAGTCATGGTCGATGACCTCACCACCAAGGGAGTCGAAGACCCCTACCGAATGCTCACCGCCCGAGCCGAGCATCGATTGCTGTTGAGACACGACAACGCTGACGAAAGGTTAACCCCGATGGGACGAGCGGTTGGTCTCGTGAAAGACGATCGTTGGGCGAGATATGAGGCAAAGCAAGACGCCATCAATCGCGGATTAACTTCGCTCGAGAACTCCTTCGTGTCGCCAGTCAACGACGCCGATTTAGAAACATTTGGCATCCAACCATCAAAGAACCGCACCTCGCTTTTTGACATGATGCGAAGACCAGACGTTACGCTCGATATCATTGAGCAGGTCGCCACAAAGATTGGTGTGCAATTGGACCTACCCAACAATGGGGACGCCCGAGAACAAATTGGTCTCAAGGCAATGTACTCAGGCTACATAGTCCAACAACAGCGCCTGGTGGACAATGCAACCAAGCTAGACGATCTCAAAATTCCTGCCGACTGGGACTATGAATCAATGGCAGGACTTAGTTACGAGAGCAAAGAAAAGCTCAGTCGCATCCGACCAACAACCATTGGTCAAGCGTCGCGCATTCCCGGGGTGCGACCTACCGACATCGCAATGGTAATCGGATATTTGAAAGGGAAGTTAGGAAAGGAGAAAATTGAA
>JANPAV010000008.1:0-5199 GCA_031430115.1 Armatimonadota bacterium
TTCGGGAGGCGAACTATAAGCGGCGAATTTCAAAAACCTTCCTAAATTGGGCTTTGCGTGGAGACAGGATTGCGCGGTTGTGGTGAGGTGATTAGCCATTGTTACCATTTGATAGATATAGTGTACATTAGTCTACTATAATTGTCAAGGGTCCGATGGGCTTTTGCAATGATTTTGGGAAACTTTGTTTTGAAGAGGGTCAAGAAGCATCGCTTCGCTCGATTTGCACCTCGACAATACAATCTTCTCCGGCGAAGATTCCTGCTTTCTCTTTCGCCTGCGGCTCCAGCGGAAAGGAGCACTTCCGCCTTCGCCAGGGCGCTATGGCGGACTCTGACGGCGGACAGGTCGCAGAAGGTGGGTTAAACAGGCCACCCCTATTCAAAGTTTTGTCCCGCCCACGCCGTGGCTCGACCTTGATTTGACACTCGTGGCAAGTTGGACTTGTCGCCTTTGGCGGGGTCGCTCGCGAATAGGGTGACCTGAACCCAATCAGAGGCAAACTATGAATTACCCAATCGAGCGACCGTGGACCGGACTGTTTTCCAATCCACCCCAGGCCTTCGGAGCCTTTTCCGCGAAAACGCGCAAAAAGCCTCCTACGACCTAGGCTAACTTAAAGCCGCACCTTTGGCGCTGTTAAGGGACTGTTTTGCAAAGCTTGGATTTTTGAGGCCTCTTGCCGGGCTAACTGAAACGCCCATTCGTTGCTGGAGAATCCTTTACACAGGCAAATCTCAGCTTCCGCCTTCGCCAGGGCGCGATGGCGGACTCTGACGGCTGACAGGTCGAAGAAGGTCGGTTAAACAGGCCACCCGTAGTCAAAGTTATGTCCCGCCCACGGAAGGGCTAGTCGCATTTGCTACTATTTTGACAATACGGCGATTGCATTCTTTGCCTTGTATTTAATCAAGGGCGGTCTCGCCTGCCTTGTTGCGCAATGATTTTTTCGCTCCGGCTTTTAGTAGCTCAGAGATGTTTTCAGCGCAGTCCGATCGAGCCGCGAAGTGGAGCGCCGTCCGTCCATCCTCGGGACACAGGGCGTTGACTTTCGCCTTGTGGTCGATTAGCAGCTTGAGAATGGTGCTAATCTTGTTCTTGGCCGCATACATGAGAGGCGTTATATGTATTCTTGCGCCTTTTATGTCAAGAATGAATTCCGTGTATTTCTCGGTTGATGCACCAAACTTGAGAAGCATTTTCACTTTTTGTGTGGACCCTATGGCGGCAGCCAACGGAGTAAAAGAATAATTCATATTCTGTCGATTGACCCAGGGTTTATTTGGGTCGCATCCGTACTGAAGCAGCCTTTCGAACACTTCACCCCATTTGTCACAAACAATCGCTGTATAGAGAACACTTCCGTCATCCTCCTTAAAGTTGGCTCCGTATTCTTTGCACCAGCGGATGCCAGTTAGAACGTTTGCATTGTATTGCGATGACTGCGCCCATGCGACAAGTGGCTGGACATTGAAAATGCTGACTTTCTTCTTTTTTCCATCAGTAAGTTGATCCAGTAGGTACCGAGCACGATCCCAACGACCGTGCGCCATCGCGTCGAATGCATCAGCTGGGTGTGGGTAAATCTTCTTGTCGCGCTCGGGCGATACCTGACCAGCCAGACAGAACAATAAAAGGGTTGCAACTGTCGACACTAGCCAGGTCCCCCTTCGTTCGGATTTTGGTCGACCATATCTCTGCGAAACTGAATATTTACTGGGGTACTAGCACCACCGCCATTGGCGAGCCGCAACCTAACGATTCCCGTTTCGTTAGGACCGACAACCACATATCCCATGGGAACTGGTGCCGGGTATTGCGAAGTCAAATCAACAAACCTATGGTTAGCGAATATTGGATTAGAAGACGCAAGTGGGATGAAATTGCAACTCATTTTGATCTCAACGATTAGGTTGATCCTTAAGTTTCGATTAAATGAAAATCATTGAAATTGTTTTACAATAGAATTCTAGTTTGTTACCATATTGAGTAATTTCATGGAGACCTGTCCCCATCGGTGAAACTTCTTTAAGAGTAGTTATCTGTAAGTTGTGACATGCAAGACTTGGAAGGGTGCAACGGCGTAGCCGGAACGGACTGCCAAGTCTTGGCGGCAACCGAGAGTGCTCGACTACTAAGGGACGATTGAGGACGAACCTCGTTGTACTAACGGCGATAAACCGCAGTTTTTATCTGAGCATTAGCAAAGTTCAGAAATACTTCGACCTACATAGAAGGCAGTGAAAAGATTTGACCAAGGCATTTTGCCAAGATTTTCAAGGCTGAATGAAGCGCGACCCCGGACTTTCAGAGGGTGTGGCATGGATGAAACACGGTAAGAGACTTTTTACCATCAGGAAACGATTTTCACTGTGGAGTTATTCCGTATTCCTAAACATTGAACGAAAATCGGCATTCCCGGTGCAGCAATTAAGCGTCAGCCGCATCCGTGCAACACCCTCTTGCATGCCGGGCTACTCTCTCCTAAGGACACTCCTTCGGGGGCTGAAGAAGGGATTTTGGAACTCAAGTGACCTTAAATATGAATATTTATATTTGGTTGACTGTAGGCAATTTTTGCCAAGCGAATCCAAAAAGGGCAGCAACTCACCAAAAGAACGGCTTTGGTCACAATTTGAGCCAACAGATTTTCTTAACCCAAAATTGGAATACCAATCAAATTCGAAGTACACACCAATATAACGTAGAACCGTATTTCGTTGGTTCTACAGGGAATCCAATAAGAACGTGTTTGAGCAAGGATGTGAAACTTAGTATCAGGGTTTGGTGTTTTCAACCTGGACACTTATGAGAAAGCAGAAATAGAGAAGGGAGGGCATCGTGCAACCCTCCCATTTATCCAGCTAACAGCTAACAGCCACCAGCTAGAAGCTAGAAGCTAGTAGCTGATCCCCCTACATCGAGAAATCGCCGTAAAGCGTCTGAATGTAGGATATCTGCCCCATATGATACGTGCAGTTCCAAGCTGGAAATCCCATGACTTCCCGTAGCGAGTAATTGCCCTTGCCCCACGGCAAGTCAATCCGTACATCCATATCTGCATCAGGAAGATCGTTGATCGCTGTTTTCATCAATTCAAGATTTGCACGTCCAGCCGCTTCGCACTCGTCGAGAGTGGTCATCTTAGCCTTGGCTTCTTCAAATCCTTCGAACATCGATGGGTCGAACCCCCTGGTGGCAAACAACCCTGGAACCCAATTAGGACACAATGCGACCTCTTGAGCTTGGTCAAGGGTTGAACGACCGTTGTCGAGCGGCTTCCAGTCAAGCTTTTCAGCTGGAACCTTTCGAGCGGTTACCATGAAATTGTCGAACGATTGCACCGTATCGGCGATGATGAACTCTTTAATAGTCATAACGAAAAATAGTATATATTCGTCTACTTTAAAAGTCAACTATTTCAATTGATTAATAACAAAATCTAAATCTTCCGCTTCCGACAACGCACGACCAATCACCAAGTAGCTCGCTCCATCGGCAATTGCCTGCTGAGGAGTTGCAATCCTCTTTTGGTCGTGAGACTCACCACCAGGCAACCGAATCCCAGGGGCAACAATAAGGGGCTTAGCGCCTATTTCTGACCTCAAGAGTGAAATCTCAAGCGGGGAAGAGATCAAACCATCAATCCCGCATTTAATCGCCATGGAGGACATTCGGCACATTTGGTCTTCTATTGTCCGCGAAACCCCAATCTGAGCCAAAGAAACCTCGTCCAGAGAAGTTAGAACCGAGACCCCCATCAAGAGTGGTCGACCGGAAACTTCTGCAGCGGCTTTCATCATGTCCGGTCCCCCCGCAGTATGGAGAGTGGTCATCCAGACCCCGTATTTGGCCGCTTCTTTGATCGCGCTGGCAACCGTATTGGGAATGTCGTGGAATTTGAGGTCGAGAAATATCTTCTCGGCACCCGCATCTTGCAAAACTGCAATCACGCTTAGTGAGTGGGCAAGGGTCAGAGAGTGACCAATTTTGAAGTGTTTTATGCTCGGAGCGAGCTTCTGAACGGTTTCGGTAGCAACGGCGAGATCACTCGTATCGAGTGCGCAGATGATTTGGTCAAGCACGAACGTAGAGCATACCTTGAATAAATGAAAAGGGCACCGAAGTCAGTTTCCTGACCTCGACGCCCTTACCCTTCTCCCTCTTAGTTATCTCCGACTTGACCGAAGTTTGTTCTCAGGATGTTGAAGTCAGCGGTACCGACAACTCCATCACCATTGAGATCCGCATTTGGATTCCAGTTTGGGCTCGCCGAGTTAGCACCAAAGGCAGTTCGTAACAGGTTAAAGTCCGCGGTACCAATAACGTTGTCGCCATTGATATCTCCGTTGATCAGATTCGTGCTGACAGTCGTAAACGCAGTGACGTTTACCGCCGGCACAACCCGTCGAAGGAACGATGCGCCCTCAATCATCACGTCATGTGGACCGAATGTGTTTGAGTTGATCTGGAACGTACCCGTCAGACCCGTCATCGAAACGCCAGTCGTCTGTAATACGGTCACGCCTGATCTGAGCTTAATATTAAATGGCTTCGTGCCCGCAAATCCATTCAAACCGACGGTTCCGTTGATCTGCTGAACCCATGGCTCACCAACGACGCTAATGTCGTCAATCGAGGCTCCACTGCCAACAACTGATCCGTCACTGGTAAGTTGGAATCCGATTCTGACCGTGCCAAGAACGCCCATTGGCACCGAATAGCTATTGAACGAAGTAAAGAGTCCCGAGAACGCTCCCCGAGGAGTCCAATTCACCCCACCATCGCTGGAAGTATGAACATTCAAGAAGTCAAAACCGTCTTCCGTGTTGATGAGTCCTTTAAATGTCACCAATGGACTACCAACCGCTTCTGCATCGAGGTTAACCGTGCCTTTAAGCCATTGACTTGTATTGTTGACATAGTTTGCTCCAGGACTGTCGTTCCAAGCCCGTGTCGGAGATGAAGCCGATTCCGTGCTAACAACCCAGGTTGATCCGGTTGCATTGAAGTTAACCGCACCTTCAACATTATCAAGGAATGTGGAAGCCAAGCTTTCCAACGTAAAGTCGTCAATGTAGACGCCATCTCCAATTACCGAACTATCCGAAGTAAGTCGGAATCGAAGCTGAACCGTCTGACCAACGAAGCTGGTCAAAGGAATGGAGAATGCCTGGAATACTGGACCAGATTGACCCG
>JANPAV010000009.1:0-6467 GCA_031430115.1 Armatimonadota bacterium
GTCCTGACTTGAACCTATAAAAGCAATGACTGAAAATCATGATGCCGCTATAGAGATCGAGTACATGTCGGGGTGATCGTAATTTCTGAATGGCAACATTTCGAAATTCGCGTTGATACCCGGATGTAAATGTCAGTCCGAACACAGCCTCACAACATACATAAGGATGATAGTCGCCAGTAGCAAAATTGATGAGAACTTCATAGCTGCGCGGTGATTTCATCCTGCCAATCACCATCATAAGCAACTCTAGGCTCGTCGTGTCGTAGTCAAACTTTCCGTTCCACAAGGCACCACTAGTTTCATCGAAGTCGAACGGAAGCCTTCGATTCTCTCGTTCGATGATCTTTACGAACGTCTCAATACCACGCTTATTGTCAGCGTAATCCAAGAAGACTTGGATAGGGAGTTCAGTTAGCTCTGTCTCCTTTATTTGTTTAAACAGCATTCCCTGACGCGACATTTTGCACTGTTCCTCGGTGATACCTCATCTTACACGAGCTTCCATCGCTTCTTCCGCTTCCCACGCTTCCCACGCTTCTTCCGCTTCCCACGCTTCCCACGCTTCCCACGCTTCCCACGCTTCCCACGCTTCCCACGCTTCCCTCAATAAAACCTTAATGAACCATCTGGAACGAAAATCGTTTATAATTCGTAGAGTAATTAAAGCAATTTCGCATTGCAGGATACGAACATGAATAAAGGAATTTTGATGTCAGGAGCATTTGTCGGCATGGCCGTGATTGCAAGCGCATTCGTCAACAGTGGACTAGAGAAGGGTGAAAGAGTTTCCCCATTCCACCCTAAGCACGTCGCCGGAGCCCTTAAGGGTACCGACACCTGCTTCCCTTGCACCTACCAGAACCGACCACAGGTCCAAGCTTGGGTAACCAATGGTGACCAAAAGTCGATCATGGCACTAGCCAAGACACTTGACGCCGCAATGAGCAAGTACAGCAGCAAGGAATTCAAGGCTATGGTCGTTATCGTAGCTCCAAAGGATTCAGCTAAGATGATCGAAGCTTCCGCGCCAATGATGAGCAAGGAATTGAAGAACGTTTCCATCAGCTACCTCTCACCAGACAACTCAGCAGTCAAGAACTATAAGATCAACACTTCAGCTAAGAACACCGTTTTTGTTTACAAGAACTGGCAAGTAGTCGACAAGTTCGTTGACCTCGGTTCAGACGAAAAGGGACAAAACTCCCTTGTAGCTGCAATCGGCAACCTCACCAAGTAAGGGTTAACTTATCTCCCTCGCTGGTCGAGGGAGTCAGTGAATGAGGAACGAATGAACTGGTGGGAGTGGACTTTCCAAACCGCCAAATACCAAACTATCAATGCCTCAAGCTTCGGCTTGGGGCGATTTTTTTACTGCTCTATTCTCTTTATCGAGAACTTTGTAGGAGCCATTAACCAATGCTCCTCACCTCGGGAGCGAGGGCCTTGCAAGAGAAGCGAAGCTTCCAGGTGAGGGGGTGCTCCTGGTACGAGTGATTACCCTGGCCTCGGAGCAAAAACACTTGCCATCTCGGCAATGCTATCACTCTTGCCGCAATCTCAAATAACCTGAAGCCCAACTGACTTCAAATACTCAAACGTCTCGGAGTAGTAACTTGGGTCCCTCGTCGGATCTTCGACATCCCCCTCCGGCACCACAATCACCATTCCTTGACGCGCCCTTGTCAAAAGTACTCGGTAGGCGTTCTTGAGATATGCCTGCCGTTCTGCTTTATTGATCCGCTGCCACTTATTGCCCTTGAACGACCAGTGCTGCCATCCAGCCTTTGATCTTCTAAAATCTCCGTCCCACACGATGCATCCCCAATCTAGTTCGAGACCTTGTACATCAAATTCAGTTCCCACATCTTCCAGGTAATAAGAGGATCGGACATCATCTTTCGAACTTAAAAACCAATGCACAGGATTTGGCTTTACGCGAACATCAATTGCTAATGGTTTGAGTCTTTGAGCTTGAGACGAAACCATCATTCCATACCTCTCACTACCACGTGCTTTTGTCTTGAGCCAAGACTTCGCCGTAGCAAGATCTCTCGTCAATACGATTGGGTATTTGTCCTTTATAGATTCGTGCAACTCGAAAGCTTGCTTTAGCTCCAAGTCAAGAATTTGCTTTACGAGCCCAGAAAGTCGCTCGGCTCGAAATGATCTCATCGAAACGGCAAGATGAAGGTCTTCGTCAAGCTTCGAGTGCTTGTGCCCTGCAAGCAGTTGAAGAGATTCTCCCGCTGCATATTCCGAGTCTTTGAGATGAGGCGAAATGTAAATTGTCCAATCTGGAAATTGCCCTACGACTGACCGTATCCATTCACCGATACCGGCCTCACCAACATTGATCTCTTGGCCGCCACCAACTAGACAAACAATGACCGCCCAATCCTTATGTCGATCCATACAGGAAATTAGAAACTCGGATTCCGACCGATTGAAATTTTTGATTCCTTTTTTTCGGTCCATAAAGGCAGTTGTTTGCTCGAAGTTCCAAGATCGCTGTGCTTCATCGAATATCGTGACGTGATCAGTCGGAGCACCAGGGTCTCTCAGATACTCATCACGGAAGTGGTGAATATTTTGGATAAATGCCTGAACTGTTCGCCGAGAATCTTTGAGTGTTACCTTCTTCCCCAACTCAACACTCTTTAAAGCCTTCTCTCTCGCCAATGCCTCTTTCAAGATCATAACTAGAGGTCCATTCCCAGACAAGAAAACACTATGGAGACCCTCACCGCCCTCGGTAAACCTAGTGGCGACATCTAGACCAACAAGCGTTTTCCCCGCTCCCGGTACACCGGTTACAAAACAAATTGACTTTTGGCTATTGTCTCGAGAAGTCTTAATGATGTTCGCAATTGCTGTCGAGGTAACTAGCAAATTCTTGGCACCGGCATCGCTTCTTGAGATTTCTTCAACTGAATGGTCTCCATAAAGTGCCTTGGCTGCCTCGATTATTGTCGGAGTGGGTTGATATCGACCACCAATCCAAAATTGAACATCAATTGATTTGCCAGGAAACTGTTGAAGAACTTTCTCAAAGGTGCCAGTTATTTCATCTGTAGTCGAATTGATTGGTTGAAGAACTAAATCTTCGTGAGGTTCGAGAATAAGTTGTTGATCACCGGCCTTTGCAAGGGTAGCAATCAAAATTGGCGCAACTACTTCGTTGTGACTCGTACTGTGAAAATTCTTAAGATCAAGAGCATAGTCCCATACTTGGTCGCGATCCCCGGCCTTGAATTGGGTCTCGAAGTTTTTGAATTCAAGCACGAAAATTATGTTTCTAATAATGACAAGGACATCTATTCGTTTACCTACTCTCGGTACTGCAAATTCGAACGCTACCCAACCTTTGTCACAGAACAAAGTCAGGGACCTTTTTAGAATGTGTATTTGTTCTACCCAAGCATTGATTTGGGGTGATTCGACCGGAAATGCGCTGGCCAATGTCAATTCACCAACTATCTCGTTGTCGCTTTTCCCTAAGAACTCACCGATCGAAGCTGAAAAATACGCCCGGTTCACTCTCAAATGCTTTTCAGTTAACGAGCTTGGCATATGGTGTTAGGCTACCTGTTTGGATTCTTAAAGGTCTCCGGATATGAGCCTTCATTAGGCAAACCACTTGGTAGTCGAAACGGGCCTGTTCAAAGAGATCGGTGATCTTCAGATAAAAGCGACGCCCACTCGCCCGGATCTTGCGAATGCGCTGACTGGTTCATCACCCATTTGGCTAGCATAGCCTATCAACCCCGCTCGATCCGATTCACTTCGCGCTCAAAGTCGCTGTCGAATACCTGGTCCTTAATAATCCAAGATTTTTCATACTGCTCAACAATCAATCCGGCCGGCCATTTACAGCCAACCAACCGGAAACGTCCCAAAATTACCAGCTTTAACTTTCCTCTTTGAATTGAAGATGAACTCTGCAACAAGCGGGACGTTTTACCGATAAGATATACTGGGAGAGCCGCAAAGTGGACAGATGGCTGAGTGGACGAAAGCGCCCGCCTGCTAAGTGGGTAAGGGAGAGATCTCTTCTCGGGTTCGAATCCCGATCTGTCCGCCAGAAAATATATTGTGATTAAAAAGTGGTTAACAATAGGAGCGATGATTTGCACCATCGTTGGAACGGCATCAGCGCAATCGCTGAACGACTATCTTGCGCTTCGCAAAGCAAACAAGATAGTCAAATCGTCACCCGTGGGGTCGCTCGATAACTTCGTCGGCACCAAGGTGGTCGAGCTCAAATGCACCATCGTGGGCTACATTCAATCGGAAGACCTCATAAGCCTCTCGGTCAGCTACCCAAACAATCCGGCCAGAGATCACGCGGTCACCGCCAAAACCTTGCCGTCTTGGGTAAATGGTGGTCCGGTTGAAGTCCGGATGCTCGTCAAGGCAACTCATGCCGATGTCATGTCTGAAGTTCAATATGAGTTCATCGCAGTTGCCATGAACTCGGAAGTAACCAGTTACGAAAAAGCGAACGCTCCGGTAGTGAACGAACCCAGCGTTAAGCCAACAACCCAAGCAAAGCGAAGCACCACAACTTCGCGCAGTAAAGTTTCTTCACCAAGGGGAAAAATTGTCGGTGACCCAAGGGTCATCTCAATCTACGCTTCGTTCATCAAGAACCACAACAAGAAGCTGTCCAACGACCGAGCCTACGAAATTGCCGAGGCGGTCATTCGATGGAGCTTAACGTACGATATCGACGCCCGACTTGTTGTCGCTGTCCTCATCACCGAAAGCGACTTCAATCCAACATGCTTTTCAACCGCTGGTGCAATGGGCCTTGGTCAATTGATGGATGTGAACTGCAAAGAGTACGGCATCAGCAATCCTTACGATACCAACCAAAATCTTTACGGAACCGTCAGACAGCTCCGAGAGCATCTTAATCGCTATCCTGGCGCCGACCATGACAAAACAAAACTGGCTCTCGCCCTAGCGGCGTACAACGCTGGTCCTGGCGCAGTAAGGAAGTATGGCGGGATTCCCCCTTATCGAGAGACCCAGAATTACATCAAGCGAGTCTTTTCGCGTTACAGTCAGCTTTGTTCCGGTGACTAAGAAATTGGCCTAGTTGCCCGATTTTCGCGGCATATCGGATTTGCTTTCGTTCACTTGCTGGCTAACCCAGGCAAGCGCCGCTTCCCTTTCCTTGAAGTAAAAGCCCTTCTCGGTCAGTGCCTTGATCGGGTCCTTTGCGTACTTTGCCGCAAAGATCGCATCGTGCTTGATCGTATCTTTGATGAGTGACGCCTGGAAACACTCTAAATCCAAAAGTTGCTTCGATGCGTTAGGGTCTCGTTCAAGCGCTTTGGCCGCTTCGCCGTACATGCCAAGGGCTCGAAGTGACATACCTCGAAGGCTATGGTAGCCTGGCTCAAAAGGGTTGAGGAGGATCAGACGGTTAGTCGTTCTCACCAAAGCCTTGAAGTCTTGCTGCTTCCACAGTAGGCGAGCATAAAGCTCTAATGCGCCAAGGTGATCCGAAGTTTCAGATAGCACCGTTTGAACGAGCGAACCGGCAAGTTCAAACTCATTTCGCGAGAGATGGCGTTCTGCCTTCGTGACAAGCAAAGCATTTCGACGTCTTTTTGCTGTCTCTATCCGTGATGTTGGGTTCGTTCCCCTTTGCATAAAACCCTAACCTACACATTAGGATAGCAATCATGCCGGGGAAATACACCTGGTAAATATATGGTATCGGCCGCCTATGCTGCGGTCGGAACCAAAAGCTGGTTAAATTGCGGGCTGAGGCTCGCAACCTTCGCACGCAACTGGAGAGGCATCTTTGCGCTGCCGTCTGGAGTTCTCAAATCGGCCCCAATACCCTTGGCAACCAAGTCATTAGCCCAATTCGCAGCCGCCTCTTTTTCTCCACCCAAGAGGTAGACCATGATGAGTCCATCAGGGTGTTTGCACATGAGAGATCCCATTGGAACGTGAGGGCGAATTCTCAATCCTAAAGTGCGCATTGCATGAGCAATTGCTGGCTTACCAAACTTGCGTTCGTACTCTTTGTACTGCAATGGAATGAGGGTAACCATAACGCCTTCTGCCTTGCCAACGGCTTCCACAAATCTTCGTGGCGACAGAATCCCTTCATCGATTGCATCGTGGTCTTCTGGCTTGGCGAACAATCGAGATAACTCAGCGGAAGCTGAACGAAGTGTGGCGACTTCCGACGTGTCGATACCACCAATTCTTCCGCTTGCGGCGGTTAGGTAACCAATTGGACCGCTTTCGCCTGGGATAGGGATGATCACATAGCTACCAATGCGGTTTCGGACAATTGCGTCGCTTGGAAGAAGCGTGCTAGTACGGGCATCAGGAATGATGACTTCAGGCGAACCTGTATTAAGCCAGCCAACCAATCCTCCGCCATTTTCAAACGTCATGGATCCGAGGATGTTGAGTTCGCGACCTTCAAGAGCAAGCAG
>JANPAV010000010.1:0-5985 GCA_031430115.1 Armatimonadota bacterium
CCCAAAAGAGCGTCGACAACGGCGTGCAAGACAACGTCGGCATCAGAGTGACCTTCCAGGCCCACTTCGCCCTCAAACAAGACTCCACCCAACCAGCAAGGTCGCGATGGATTCGTCGAAAAACGGTGAATGTCGTAACCCAAACCGGTTCGATTTTCTGTGCCGAACAAGGACCGACCTCGGCGCAAATCTTCCCCGGTCGTAATCTTAAAGTTGTTTGGATCGCCCATTACCCACTCGGTAGTGTATCCAGCTTTGCTCAAAAGCTCCATATCATCCGTACAAGACTCTTGAATCTTTGAAAAGGCATCGGCGAACATTGCCGAAGGACCACCCTGAGGAGTCTGCATCGAAACCGTACTGGATCGTTCCAAATGAGTCCCGATTGACTCACCCGACACAAGCTTGATTGTGTCAACGCAAGGCACTGCTGCAGCAACTGCTTTGCCCGCCTTAACGCCTTCCACAACTCGAGTAATAACGGACTCCGAGACAAATGGTCGAGCCCCGTCATGAAAGAGAACGCCGTCGCAACCAATCTGGGAAGCCTTCCAAAGTCCCGCTATCGTGCTCGCAGTTCGAGTTTCGCCACCTAAGATAACTTCAGCGTCTTCGCCAACAACCTCTCTAATGGTTGAATAGTTTGTTTCTGAGCAAACAATAATCACCTCATCAACTAATGGATGATTGAAAAAGGCAAGGAAACTTCGTCGCCAAACTTGCATTCCTCCAATCGTGGCGGCAAGTTTGTCGCTACCGAATCGAGTGCCAGACCCTGCGGCAAGAATTACCGCTCCTAGTTTCATTGCTAGTGCTTTCTCGGAGTAGTTCGAGGTCTGTTAGGGTCGATATCTTCAACTTCGGCAAAGATCAGCTTTCCACGTTCAGTCTGAATTACTTGTGTAACCATTACGTCAAGAGTTTCGCCGATATGAGCTCGCCCATTCTCAATAATGACCATGGTTCCATCTTCGAGGTAACCCACACCTTGTCCAATCTGATTTCCTTCTCGAACAATGTTGATCTCCATATGCTCTTGAGGCAAGACGTTGGGTCGAAGGGAAAGAGCTAAGTCGTTGATGTTGAGGACCTTAACGTCTTGCAAAGAAGCTACGCGATTCAAATTATGATCGTTAGTCACCAGGTCGGCTCCTAAAGCGATTGCCAACCGAACCAGACGCGAATCAACGCCGTCTCCTTGCTCCGGAGCCAAATGGTCGTGGATTCCGACTTCAATTTCAAACTCGCTCTGCATAAGCTTCAAAATGTCTAATCCACGTCTTCCTCGTTGACGTCGTAGACCATCGTGGCTATCGGCGATGTATTGAAGCTCTTCAAGTACAAACTGGGGAACGTACACGTTGCCTTCAACAAATCCCGATCTGGCAACATCGTAAACTCGGCCATCAATAATGACGTTGGTATCCAGAATCTTCATGCCCGTTCTGCGTGCCCGAATCTTTCCTCGGTACCAAGGTAGTGACTCCCGCATCGAGTGCAATGCATAAATCGTGAAGGTCGAAAAGAGAATGGCAATGCCAAAGACGAAAAGGGCAACGACCCACTTCTCAAAGGGGAACTGATTTAAGAAAGTGATGAAGAATGTGGCGACAATAAAGCCAAGCATCCCTCCAACAAACCAGGTGATCTTTTCCGAGTCGTCCGTCTTGTCCCATCGCTTTCCAAATTTCTCGGTAAATCGAATGACGATCGAACCAAGAAACCAACCGCAAACAATTCCAGAAATGATGAAGGGTAGGGAAGTCGTAAACCCGTATGGAACTTCAGCAAAATCTTGGACGGTTCGCTTTCCAACGTTATTGACAAGGATCGGTCCAAACAAGCCAAGAATCGTGGCAACAAAGGCGGCAAAAACTCCGCAGATCATGATCTGGAAGGCGCTCTTCGTCTTGCTACTCTTTATTTGCTGCTTTGGTTTTTCCATCATGGTTTAATTCCTTTGCTCTAAAACTTCCATTCGGGCATTTGATAGAATCGTGAAAGTGAATGCTTGATTCACATTGCCTTGACTCAATTTCACATGGCTGGCAGTGAAAAATTCAGACTCGGGAACGCTATCCAATCCTAGCCAGTCGTACCCGGTCCAAACTTCAACCCACGCATGGTAATAAAAGTTTCCATCAAAGTTAACCAGACCGCTTGCCAATCTTGCCGGAATATCTGCTGCTCGACATAAAGATGTCGTAAGAATTGCGTAGTCTCTGCAGACTCCTTCTTTGGCGCTAAGGACTTCCGATGCATCCCTCAAAACGCCAATTCCAGCGTTAGGAGTCATCTTTGAATTAACATATTTTCGAATCTCAAGAGACGCAGATCGAACATCAGTACGTTTCCCAACAATCTCTTTCGCTAATTTGATAAATCGGGGAGTATTCGAAGGAATCAAGTGGCTAGGCTTAGTCCAAGCTGGCTTTTGACTCTTGGCCGCAGCAATGCTAACCGACTTGGCCGTCGATAACTGAGTTGGTTTGACATTCACCACCCATTGATCTGACTCTTTACGAGCTCCTTGTTGACTATCGTTTGGAATCGGCGGCATATTGTCCGCATTGAGCCTAATTTTGAGGTTGGAGAGCTTAAGCGGGTCCCTCAAGGCGACGCTCGGCTTGATGCTCATCAAGGCAGCAAAATCTGGTTGGATATCGGTTCCCAATTTCCCAAGTGCTTCGGCTTTAGTCGCGGGAATCATGTCCATTCCAATGGTGGTTGTGACTTTAAGTACATCACCCTTCCCGCTGGTATAGACCGTTGTATTCATCCTTGTGTCTTCAATCAAAATCGCATTCGCGTTGGTTTTCACTCCTTGGATCTCGATTTCTCGCTTGCCGATAAGCTTGGCCGTATTCTTGACTAGGCTAACTGTTGATGGGTCGAGAATATAAAAAACCTTCGATGTTCCAATTGCTTGGGGTTTCAAGGCAAATTCGGCAACAGGATCATCAACCACTGGGCCGTCCTTAGGGAGCGCAAGGACCTGCTTTGATTTCGATCCGTTATTATTGACATCGACTCGGATACCCGCTGGTTCAAACCAGGCATCCATCACCTGAGTTCTTCCCGCGCTAGATTGTTTGAAGTTCATTTGCACGGGCTTTCCACTAACAGAAATAGTTTCTGACGAAATGGACATCTCGACCGAGGAGCCAATGAGACCAACTTTCAGTTCGGTCTTGGTCGAAGATTTCTCTGCCGGTTTGCCCTTAAAGGTACTTGGCGAGGTCGAAAAAGAAGAATAACCGATCTTTGAACCTTGCATCCAAATCGTAAAAAAGGACTCCTCGCGAGCGAGATTTACAACCATCGGGAGCAGAAGTGCGGTCAACATCCATATGTAAGACGTATTTTTAGTCCTAGGAATTCAATTCTTTTTGAGAAGTTTTGGAAAAAAGCAGTATAGTTCTCGAATCGAACGGGCATTATTTACCTGGAAAGGATAAGTATTAGTCTTTCGGAATTATTTATGGCTTCAAAACTCGTCATCGTAGAATCACCCGCCAAGGCAAAAACCATTGGAAGCTATCTTGGTAAGGACTATGAAGTTCTGGCTAGCATTGGTCACATCCGTGACCTCGTTCATAACGCAAAAAATTTACCAGCTGAAGTCAAAAAATTGTGGTGGGCAGACTACGGTATCAATGTTGACAACGATTTTGAACCGTACTACGAAGTCCCCAAGGAGAAGGCTGCCCAAGTAGCAAAACTTCGGGCGGCGATGAAAGACAAGGACGAGCTTGTACTCGCAACTGACGAAGACCGAGAAGGAGAAGCCATTTCCTGGCACCTTCTCGAAATCCTCAAGCCAAACAAGAAGGTCAAAGTTTCTCGAATTGCCTTTCACGAAATTACGAAGGAAGCAATACAAAAGGCGATTAGTTCGCCTCGAAACATCGACTTGGACTTAGTTGAAGCCCAAGAAACTCGACGAATGTTGGATCGCCTCTACGGCTACACCCTTTCACCCGTCCTTTGGACGAAAGTAACCAAAAATCTGTCGGCTGGTCGGGTTCAAAGCCCCGCTGTTAAACTCGTAGTTGAGCGCGAAAAAGCCAGAAGGGACTTCGTTTCTGCCGAGTATTGGGATCTTCGAGCAAGATTTCAGGTCGCTGCCGGATTGTTTCAAGCCGATTTAACCGAAGTCGAAGGAAAGCGAGTTGCTTTAGGTAGAGACTTCGACGAAAACACAGGCAAACTGCACGGCAAATCAGATGTTATGTGGATTGATGGCAAAGTGGCCGCCGAATTAGCTGTCGCAGCAAAAGCCGCCAAACCATATATTGTTGAGTCCCTCACCGAAAAAGAAGCTCAACAAAAGCCTCAGCCGCCGTTCATGACGACGACTCTTCAGCAGGACGCCAACCGTAAGTTTTCGTATGGCTCCGACCGAACGATGCGAATTGCCCAAACCCTTTATGAAGGTGTCGAACTTGGTGGAGAAACCGTTGGTCTCATCTCTTACATGCGTACCGACTCTTTGACTTTGTCAGACGATGCGTTAAGGTCAGTTCGAGGCTACATTGCGAAGCACTATCCCGATGCTCAGACGGAAAAGCCGATCAAGTACACCAGCAAAGTCAAAAATGCCCAAGAAGCTCACGAAGCAATTCGTCCAACCGATGCAGCAAGATCCCCGGACAAAGTCCGAAGCTTCTTAACCGATGACCAATACAAGATCTATTCCTTGATTTGGCAAAGGACAGTCGCTTGTCAGATGAAGCCAGCTCGAATGCTTCGAACCGAAGCAAAGATTTCCTCACAATCGGCCGCAGGGAAGTTAGTCTTCCAAGCCAACGGAAGTCAAGTTCTTGATCCTGGCTACCTGAGCGTCTATCTTGAAGGCAAAGACGAAGAGGACGAGGGCGATCGGATCTTGCCACGGATGTCCGCCAAACAAGAAGTCGGTCTTGTTGAGCTTGATCCATCCGAGCACCACACAACCCCACCGGCACGATACAACGACGCGACCCTCATTCGAAAGCTTGAAGAGCTAGGAATCGGTCGACCATCAACGTATGCGTCAATCATTTCGGTAATTGTGGATCGTGGTTATGTTCGCAAAGCCGGAAAATCCCTTGTTCCGACATGGAGAGCATTCATGGCGATGGAAGTTCTCGACGTTCACTTCAGCGAACTCATGGACTTTGGATTTACGGCAAGACTTGACGATGTCTTAGACGAGATATCGGAAGGGAAGTCAAATTCCAAGGCATATCTTAAAGAGTTCTTTATTGGCGATGCAAACAAGCCTGGGCTCAAACCAATGGTCGAAGAACGAAAGCTTCAGATACCATTCCCGAACCTTCAAATTGGCAAGGATGAAGCCACAGGCGAAGAAATTAAGGTTCGAACCGGCAAAGACGGTAGTCCGTTCCTTCAACTCGGAGAGCAAAAGGTCTATGCCAATATCCCCGACGACCTTGCCCCTGCCGATCTTACTTTGGCGAAGGCCCATGAGCTATTTGCTCAAAAAGCTCCGGCAGCAGAATCCATTGGCGTTCATCCCGATACTGGGCGAAACCTCTTGCTGAAACATCGACAGGGTTATTACATCGAAGTCGAGCGAACTCCAGAAGAGATTGAAAAGAAGGTCAAACCGACATGGGTTTCTTTGCCACCAGCAATAGCTCCCCAACATCTCACCAAAGAAGAACTCGATACGTTGTGTCGATATCCGAGGCTAATCGGCAAGGATGGTGCCAACGAGGTTTACTTCAAAATGGGCAAGTTTGGTCCCTACGTCGAAGCTGGCACTGAGCGCAGAACCGTGGAAGATTGGCGAAAGGGCGGAGTCATGACCCTGGAAGAAGCTCAAGCCATCTTGGCTCAACCAAAGACCTCCGGGGCGGCTAGCAAAAAAGGTGCTTTGAAAGAAATGGGAGAAATCGCAGGATGCGCCGGTCCAGTGAAAGTCATGACTGGCTTCTATGGCCCCTATGTGACCGACGGCGTCACTAACGCAACGATTCC
>JANPAV010000011.1:0-5318 GCA_031430115.1 Armatimonadota bacterium
GCATCGTGAAGCACATCATAAAAAGAGTCGTTGCTTTGGCGAACCTGACTGATTCCCATGCTTACAGTAAGGGGAGTGTCACCGATAACATCACTGGTTTCAATATCAACTATTGAAGCCATTAGGCGTTCAGCCGCGGCAACAGCACCTTGAATATCCGAGTCATGGTGAATGATGCAGAACTCTTCTCCGCCTAAGCGTCCAAAAACGTCAAACTTTCGAAGATGATCTTTACAGCACTTTGTCAAACGACGCAGAATTTCGTCTCCGGCGGCATGACCAAATCCATCATTGATCCTCTTAAAGAAGTCAACATCGAGGATTGTTACGACAAACGGTGCACCAATATGCCGAAATCGCTCCATTTCGAGGGTTCCATCATTAATCAGTTGTCGGCGATTAACCGCACCAGTAAGGTCATCAGTTGATGCCATTCGCATCAATTCCTTCTGTAGCCGAGATTGCTGCTCGAGGGCATTTTCCAACTCGTTGTTGATGGATGCCAATTCGTCATTTTTTCGACGAGCCAAAGTGGCTTCGGCTTGAACCATTTCAATTCGGTAAAATGCCTGAAGGTCGCGCATTCGATTCTCAGATTGCTCACCAATTAGCTTCTCTTTTAGCTTTATGTGCTCAAACAAATGTGCCAAAGACTTTTTATAAAGACCAAGTTCTTGCTCGACAAATGCCATTCGCTCGAGCGATCGGCATTCGGACATGGCATATCCGGTTGCTTTGGCATAGTTATGGCTCCGTTTGAACGTTCGCAGGGCAGAGTGGTACTTGCCGTATTTACAGTAAATCTGACCCAAGTCGAGGAGCATGGACGAAATCATCGGAGCTTGGGAGTATTTCCCGGCCAACGAACGCGCCCGCCTAATCTCAAAAATCGCTTCCTTATACAGCCCTCTTTCTGAAAAGATGAGAGCAAGACTAGCATGGCTATCACATGCCGCCGAAATATTGTCCATTTGAAGCAACGCCACGCGGGCAACTCTTAATTCTTCAATCCAGTGAGAACTTGGATCCCGAATCGCATTCAATTTTGCGCAAGCATTTTTGGACATCCAGTAAATGCTCTCGTTGACTCCATCCTTCGCTTCTTCGATCGCCATTTGATAGTAGTTAGTTGCGGCATCGATGTCTTTGCGTTCCTCGGAGTTAACCCCCATGTTATAGAGTGCAATGACAGCAACATACTGGTTGTTCGATTGAGTCGCCTTTTCGTAGGCATCCTTCAAGATCAAGAGGCTATCTTCGTACCAGCCGACATGATGGTAATAGCAGAAGACCGTCATGAGAGCGCTCGCGACTGAGCTGGTATCCCCTTCAGCTTCGAGTATCGCAATTGCCTTATTGGCAAGCATGAGTGCTTCAACCGGATTGATTTTGGCCTCGATTGAGGCTAGGGTTCGCATAGCTTGACCGATGCCTCGTTGATAGCCAATACTTTCGGCTTGAAGCAGCACTTGGTTAGTCAATTCCCTGGCAGTCTTCGGATCGGACCCACGAAGAAGATACGCCTGACTATTCAGCGCGTCGATTTCTTCTTTGGTAACCCGATCTAATGCGTGCAATGTTCCCTCCCTTAACCCAGAGAGGATGTGCCACTATTCAGGGCACCTTAAGTACCAAGAATTACCAGGTTTTCAATGTTTTCATTCCTCGGCACGCTTTTTGATGGCCTCAGCAGCGGCTTCTAACTGGCTTTTGAACAGGTGAAGAACAAGTTTCTTGACGAGCGGACCCAGTGTTGGAATGTTGTACTCGTAATCTAAAAATTGGTCGAAACGGGTTCCACCATTCTCTTCAGTAAAAGTCCATGTGCCTTCCATCTTGTCATAGTCGCCCTTAATTTGCCGGAATTTTGAACTTGTTGTTGCATCATCCCAGGTGTCCTCTTGCGTCCAACGAACCTTTAAGTTGAATTGAGTGACCAATCCAACCCAATCGGCAACTACTCGATTATCGTCGCGCTCAATGATCGTAAGGCTCTGAACAGCCTTCATGTATTCGGGATATTGTTCACATTCCTTTGCAATTGCATAAACTTTTGCGACAGGAGCATTGATCCACAGGGTTGTTTCGACGGTAGGCATGGCTTTTGAGTCAAACTAATTAGGACAAAAGCAGTCTACCTTCGCCCTTTTGAGTGGCGGTATGCAGCCTAGTGAAGACGCCAAGAGGCAATATGACTGAACAAACGCCTCAAATGATGAAAAGCTTGATCCTGCAAGAGCCGGGGAAAATAACCGTAGAACAGGTTCCCGTACCAAAAGTCGCAAGCGGTGAAATTCTTGTCAAAGTGGTTGTTGCAACAACCTGTGGTACCGACCTGAAAGCCTTTAAGCGGGGCCACTCACAAATTCCGATGCCTGGCCCTTTTGGCCATGAATATTCGGGAGTCGTTGTAGATGCTGGGACTGGAGCAAGGTTCAAAGCCGGGCAGGCTGTGATGGGCGTTCATTCCGCACCGTGCGGAACCTGTTACTGGTGCGAGCGTGGTCAAGAAAACCTTTGCGAAACCGTGATGTCATCGAAGGTACTCGGAAGCTTTTCGGAGTACTTGCTAGTCCCAAAGAGAATCGTTTACAAGAACGTATACGAAAAACCAGACTCGATCTCATTTGAAATTGCAAGTCTTTTGGAGCCCTATTCAAGCGTGGCACAAGGCATCCTTGAGCTCAGCCATGTCATTTGCGAGGACGCCTCTGTTCTTGTAATCGGCCCTGGCGCAATTGGACTCCTGTTTGTCGCCGCTCTCAAAGAAGTCGGGGTCACCAACATAACGGTCGCGGGACGGAATCCAGAACGCCTTAAAGTCGCCCAAGCATTTGGTGCCAAGACGGTTGATATCAACAGTTTTGAAAGTGAAGGTCGCGGATTCGATATTGTGATCGAGTGTACGGGTCAAGTTGAGGTTTGGGAAAAAAGTATTGACTATGTTCGCCGAGGCGGGACTCTCATGCTGTTCGGCGGCTGCGCACCAGGAACGAGAGTGTCGTTTGATACCAAACGAGTCCACTATGACCAAATTTCCATTGTTAGTCCGTTTCATTTTGGAACTCAAGCTGTTCGTCAGGCGAGAATTTGGATACTCAATTCGAAGAGTGATCTGAGCTTATTATTGTCCGGAGAACGTAAACTAGAAGAAGGAGCAAAAGTTTTTCAAGATCTTGATGCCGGGAAAGGAATCAAGTTCGTTTTTCGCCCATGAAAATAGCACGATATTTCGGTGACGGAGAGGTCAAAATTGTCGAGGAAAAAGAACCCTCGTGCCCGGAGGGTGGGCTCCTTGTTCAAACCGAGGCATGTGGACTCTGCTCTGGTGAGTTGATGTCATGGTACATGGACAAGAAAGTGCCTCATGTTATTGGGCACGAAGTAACGGGAGTGGTGCTGGAATCAAAGGATTCTCGCTTCCCTGTTGGCAGCCGAATTTTCCCTCACCACCACGCTCCTTGTGGAAAATGCGATTTTTGTAAGACCGGTCGCTCGGTTCATTGTAAGCAGTGGAAAGAAACGAAGCTTTTGCCTGGTGGCATGGCCGAACGTTTTGCAGTTCCGCTAGGAAATCTTACCGACACAATTTTGGTCAATCCTTTGCGCGCAATTGATGCCGCTTTGATTGAACCGATGGCCTGCGTGATGAAATCAATCCGGACTGCCGGATTTGCAGAAAATCCGGCAGTGATTGGTCTCGGTGTAATGGGACTAATGCACATGATTGCCCTTGGCGAAAAAGCGGTTGGCTATGATATCAATCCTTTGCGAGTCGCATGGGCGAAGCGAACCGGCCTAAACGCATTCTCAAATGATGAAATAAAGGACGCTCAACATGATGTCGTTTTTGTTTGTCCCGGAACCCAGGAAGCGTTTGACGCGGCAGTAAAACTAGTTCAGCCCGGCGGAAGAATTTGCATGTTTGCTCCACTTCCACCTGACACTTCATTAGCAATTCCCCACGAACTGTACTTCCGAGATATTGCTGTTCTCAATTCGTACTCATGTGGCCCCGAAGATACAAAAGCCGCGTGGGAATTGATTGGAAAAGGAATTCTCAAGGCCGAACAAGTCGTATCACATTTCATCAGACTTGATGAACTTCCCGCCATGTACCTTGCGATGAAGCGCGGGGAAATACTAAAACCAATGGTCGTATTCTAGTTCTGCCCTCGAATCGTAAAACAACTTGAACACACGAACGTCTAACTTATAACCAACATGATTTCAACTCTCATCGCACTCACTCATATGGCTTGGGTACCTCCAAGTTGTGCTGAGTTGCATGTCGAAATCCAAACGGTCAGCCAGAAGTCGAAAGACCAATTGAAGCTGGAAAAAGACATTGAGGACGACAAGAAGCAAGGGAAAGAGGCTTCAGACTACTATGATCGGACCCTGAAACCCACCAAGGATACTGCATCGCAGCAACGAGTAGAAGAGATCGGCGCGAAACTGGCCCTCATTGCGAACGCAAACAGTTTTGATCTGACATGGGGTGACAAGCGGCACGCCGAATTTGAATACAAATTCAAGGTCGTCGAAAGCAAAGATATCAATGCTTTTTCACTTCCCGGTGGCTACATTTACGTCTATCAGGGCCTCGTCGACTTTTGCCAGAGTGACGACGAATTAGCAGGCGTTTTGGCTCATGAAATAAACCACGCTGGACAAAGACATGTAGCATGGCTTAGAAAGGAACAAGAAAAGCTTGCTCCAATTCAGATTCCCCTCATTCTTGCTTCCATTTTTTCGGGCAACGCATCGGGAATTGCAGGCAGTCAACTTTTGGGAACTGCGGTAACAAACGGATGGAGCGTTAAAGCGGAAACTTCTGCAGACTATGGTGGAGTTCAACTGATGCTTGCTGGTGGCTATGATGCAACCGGAATGCTCACGTTTATGGAGCGTTTGCAAGCAAAAGATGGTGCGCTTGATGGTGCCGTTGATCTTGGTATTCTTCGCACTCACCCGCCAAGCAAAGCTCGAGCCGAAAAAATCGAAGCTTTCATGAACAAGAACCTTATCCCGATTCGTCGGAGTCTTGTTTCCGCAGACTTTAGAGTGAGCCATAAAGTATCAGATACTGGTGCCCACTTTCTGTATTTTGGCAAGCGAAAGTTATTTGCCGTTGCCGGTGGAGTCGAACGAGCGAACAGCCTGCAAAAGACTCTCAACTCTTTCTTTGATCGAGTCCCCGAGATGTATGAAGTAACGACTGGTGACGAAGGAGTGATCTATGCCAAAAATCGAGCATTGGTGACCGTTACCCCAGAGGACGCAAAAGCAAACGGGATGGAAATTGAGCAACTTCA
>JANPAV010000012.1:0-3687 GCA_031430115.1 Armatimonadota bacterium
AAGGTATCTCCGTTGTACAGGTCGTCCATGGGTCTCAACCTCGATATACGCTCAATGAAATCGTCCCTCAAATTAAGCGTGCAGTCCGTTACGTTCACGCCAATGCAACCCGATTTGGAATCAATCCAAACCGAATAGGCATTTCTGGTGCCAGCGCCGGTGGACACCTGTCACTCCTCATTGGCGGTACCGGAGACAACGGAAATCCAGATGCCAAAGACGCGGTTGATCAATTCCCGAGTTACGTGAACGCGGTAGGAGCTTTTATGCCACCAACTGATTTTCTTAACTGGGGACGAGCTGATTATATGCCGTTTGATGCTCCCCAAATGGCGGTATTCATGCCCGCATTTGGAATCAAAAAGGATGCCCCAAAAGAAAAAGTAGCCGAACTCGGAAAAGCACTATCGCCGATAAACTTCGTATCCGCGAAATTTCCCCCGACGATGATCATCCACGGAGACAAAGATTTGCTCGTACCAATCCAACAGGCGACCATCATGGACGACGCCCTCGGAAAGGTCGGTGTTGACCACACAATGATTACCGTTGCCGGAGGTGGACACGATGCTAAAACCCTTACCGAAGGTTTTCCAAAGCTGATCGCTTGGTACAAGGAGAAGTTGAAGTAGGCTCTGAATGAGATGACCGAGGTCAAGTGGAAAAACCTATTAGGCAAGCTTAGGGCGAATCAGGTCGTCTTGACTTCGATGCAAGCCCATGATCCGATGCCAGTAGCAAAGTTTTGCCGTGAGTCACCCCACCGAACCCTTGGTCACCTCACCGCATGCCAGATTGCCTGGCTACCCCTCCTGAAACAGATTCAAAGCGGCGATCCTAAGGGTTCGATTCCTATTCATCCCTACACACTATTTGAGAATCAGGGTTTTGGCACTGCCTCATGGCATGAACTCATAAGTCGTTATGCGAAGGGCCGGGAGGATTGGATTGCACTGGTAATTATTGTCGATCCTCGACAGGAAATTAAGACTGCGAAACGCACTTGGACTCTTCAAACTTTAACCAAACGGTTGGTTGAGCACGAAATAAATCATCTAAGAGAAATACGACCAGAACAAATTCCAGCTCAAAGCGTAAAGGTTAAGAATTGATGACTCCAGGTAGCGTCTTTCAATGAACCTCAACAATGGAAATAGGATTAGGGCACGAAAACGGACATCTTAAGCATAAAACCTAGCAATCTTTCAAGTGACTTACACGTGATCAATATGTATAATTCCTCTGCCAGTGTTTGTAAACCTTACATTCACTGTTAGGTTTACAATATTATGAAATACATATTAGGGTTTGCGATTCTTGGACTGTCCGCATTTTCGTCAGCAAGTCTATACGTTCACAACTTTGCAACTGACGTCAATTCATTTGACGCATTTGGAGCAGCGATCAATGTCAACGAAACAATAAACTTGGGTGTTGGTACACATATCACAGGAATTGGATGGGATTTAACTCTTGAGACTGTTGGCGCAAGCTGGTTGTCAGAAGCCGTTATCGGTTTTGGTGATGGTCCAACAGGGGCTGTGAATCTTACTCCAGGCATTGGCGATGATATTTCTGGCCTAATGACTTATTCGAGCGCAGGAGTTGTTGACCTTGTCGGTTTAAGCTTAGACTTTTTCTTAACTACTGGTAACCTGAACCTACAATACTTCGAGTCCTTCGATGACGTTACGGGACAGGTTGACAGCGTATGGAAGCGAGGAAGTGTTCTGACTATCCAGTATGATGCGGTTCCAGAGCCTGCAACCTTCGCAGCTCTAGGCTTAGGAGTTGCTGTGCTCTTGCGACGACGCCGAAAGAACTAGTCGTCTTAGTTAGCGATCAGCCCATCAGAGCCATGCTTTGGTGGGCTGATGTTATTTGTGACTGTCGAGAGTCGCGTAATTGGAGTGGCCTGTCGCATAAATGCAGCACTTTGCCCACCCATAACGGAAGAATTCGAACACCTGTCGTGGGATAAATCGCACGCGATTCATCAGGAATGTTGGCGTCAAAGGATTTGCTGATTCCATTCCGGAACCTAAATTGGTACAATGCCGTAAAACCTTTCGCCGCTGGCAAAAGAGGGGATAACAATGAGTACTCAAATTACCAACTGGTTTGAAGTCTACAGTCCAAACGTAGATTCAGCCGTCAATTTCTACATGAACGTTTTTGGCTGGACCAAAGAGCCAATGCTAATGGGACCCGATATGACCTATTGGATGCTAAAAAGCGGCGATACCGTTTTCGGCGGGGTTGTGGATCTAAACGTCCCCGAAATGGAGGGCGTGCCACCGCATTGGGGTCTCTACTTCCACACTGATAATTGTGAAGCAACGATGGCTAAAGCGATCGAACTAGGTGGCACCGTCGTTTATGGTCCAATGGAGATTCCCGACATCGGAATCGTTGCTGGAATCACCGATTGTTGTGGTGCCCACTTTAACGTTCATCAGCCTGCAGGCGGCACCGCAAGCGACATCTCCGGTGGTGCCGTTAATTGGGTGGAGCATATGGGGCCAACTCGAGAATGTGCCGTAACATACTATAAGTCCTTATTTGGTTGGGGATCAATGGATATGGATATGGGCGAAGCAGTTGGAACTTATTCGATGTTCACGGTTGGTGAAACGCCAGTCGCTGGCTGCATGAACGTTTCTGCCGATCTGGGTCCGCCAAACTGGATGGTTTATCTTCACGCCAGTGACCTCGCTACAACCTGTGAAAAAGTTACTGCCGCTGGGGGCCAGATCATCAATCCTCCAATGGACATCGGTCAGTTTGGTCACATTGCCATTGCCGCCGACTGTTGTGGAGCCGTTTTTGGCCTCCATCAACCACCATCCATGTAAACGGTCTAAGTGGAAAAGTACCCGAGATTCAAACTCGGGTACAATTACTCCAAATGCCTAGTAAAGTCCGTCCAAAGCTGTTCAAGAAAGTCAAAATGAAAGCGTCTTCTCGCAAAGTGAAGGCAAAGAACAGAGCAAATATGAGGGGAACCTCGAAACTAAAGACTTCTTAATCGAATTGAAAAAGCGATCCAACGGGATCGCTTTTTTGTGCCCAGATATTTGTGCTTTTGTTAAAGTTGGTTGAGGCCAAAATCGTGACCATGATATAGATCATAGGGCTTTCATTCGAAACACGACAATTTGTAGCCAAAGAACCCCACATTTATTCAAAAATGAGATCGAGAGGTCCTAGATTCAGTCAATAATTTCACGTCAGGAGTTACTTGGGTGCGTGTTGCAATACTCTATGACAGAACTAAGACCGACTTACAAACGAGATTCCAGACTCAGAGGTCCTCGACCCAATCAAGTTGAATGAATTGACTCACAATGGTATGATTACCCCGTGAATCCAAACAAAATGCTTTGGGAAAAGGGTGACTTTACACGCATAGCCGCAGGCATGCGAGAGAGTGGGGAGAAGCTCGTAGATAGGCTGGGATTGGGTCGGGGCCTCAAGGTCTTGGACCTTGGATGCGGAGATGGAACCACCGCGATACCAGCGGCTCGCCTCGGCGCCGACGTGCTGGGAGTGGACATTGCAAGCAATCTTGTAATGGCGGGCAATCTGAAAGCAAAAGCAGAAGGACTATTCAACTGTAGGTTCCAAGAAGGCGATGCCTGCAATTTAGAAGATTTAGATGACCATTCCTTTGACCACGTAATCAGC
>JANPAV010000013.1:0-6335 GCA_031430115.1 Armatimonadota bacterium
GACTTCAAAAAACAAGCCTGAACGCCCAGAGATGTCGAGGGCGACAAGAATCAGTGCCTCTTCCATCACCATATGACACGAACCATATCGCTCAATTGGACCTGATGATTCTAAGGCATCCCTAAAGGCTCGACCAAGAACAATCCCAACGTCTTCAATTGTGTGGTGGTCGTCAATATGCAAATCGCCTTCGGCTTCAATACCAACATCAAACTGACCATGAAAAGCCATCAGGTTTAACATGTGGTCAAAAAAACCGATACCCGTCGTGATGTCCTGTTTAGTTCCACCGTCAATATCGAGAACAATATGGACTCGGGTCTCTTTTGTCTCGCGATCTACTTCGGCGAATCTTACTCCAGGTGCGGCTTTACTCATAAAATCTTCCTAACCCCTTAACAATGAAAAAAGAAGATGGGGTCACGACAATGAAGCCACGACCCCACAGGAGGTGCAAGAACCCTTTTCGAATCATCTGAGCATGAATGCTCGGAAAGTCAGATCCATCCAAGGTTCGAGCCGCAAAGGCGAAGCTTCTGCGTCGGAGCCACGTCGACTCGTCACATATTTCCTCTCTCTCACGCCTACGGGGTTAGCTGACGGGTTCGGGCCAAGAGCTTCCCTAGAGCCGTTTCCGGCTCATTCACCCCAATAGTTTGGGTCCCCCGATGACTCACATTATCTGCTCATCACTCGGCGTTTGGCTTTGCAACCATTAAATATCATAACACAGGTTTTCTGATCTTGGTTCCAAATGAGTCAAAATTCCCGGTAAAATTTGAGGCTACATGTCAGTCCTCGTCGACAAAAGTACCAAGGTTATCGTTTGTGGAATGACCGGACGCGAAGGTGCCTTCCACACAGAGCAAATGATTGAGTACGGTACAAACGTCGTTGGTGGCGTAACTCCCGGAAAAGGTGGTCAAGAATTTCTTGGTAAACCAGTCTTCAATACGGTCCATGATGCAGTAGCGGCAACCGGTGCCAACGCCTCATTGATCTTCGTTCCACCGCCATTTGCGGCAGATTCCGTACTGGAATGTGAAGATGCTGGAGTTCCCTTTGTCACGTTGATCACTGAAGGAATCCCAATTTCCGATATGACAAAAGTTGTCAATAGACTTCGAGCTAATGGCACAACTCGATTACTTGGCGGTAACTGCGCCGGAATCATTACTCCTGGCGAATGCAAAATGGGAATCATGCCAGGTCATATTTTCTCTGCCGGAGATATCGGCGTCGTTTCTCGATCAGGAACCCTTACGTACGAAATCGTATGGGAACTCACTCGAAATGGCCTAGGGCAAACAACTTGCGTTGGAATTGGTGGCGATCCACTTCCTGGTACTCGATTTATCGAGGTGATGGAAATGTTCCAAAATGATCCCAAAACCAAGGCAGTTGTTCTTATTGGTGAGATTGGTGGCTCAGATGAAGAAGCAGCCGCTGAATATGTTGGCAAACATATGAATAAGCCTGTCGTAGGATTTATTTCGGGTCGAACAGCTCCTCCAGGAAAGCGAATGGGACATGCTGGTGCAATCGTCAGCGGAAATCTCGGAACTGCTCAGTCGAAAGTCGATGCACTTGAGGCCGTAGGCGCTTTGGTTGCTGAGCGAACTTCCGATGTTCCTGCTTTGGTCAAGCAGTTGCTTAACCGCTAGGACCAAAAACTCGATCTCCAAACAACTTTAGTTGTCTGGAGATGGAAACCAACATCACTTTTCGTCGTCAAAACTTTATCGAGAAACAAAAAGTCATGGTCTCAATTCTCATCAGTGCCCTCCTCTATTCAGTCCAGACACCAGCCTCATTTGAAGTTGCGTTTCCGGAGTACATGGCGAAGATCAAAATGGTAACCATTCCCGACGGCACGATTGTTGTTAACGGAAAAGCTACCAAGATTAAAGGGATGTCGTTTAGCGAAACCGAAGTCACTTGGGACGTCTTTGACATTTGGGCCCTTCGGCTAGATACATCAATTGAGGATCAAAAGAAAGACCCACAAAGTAAAGGTGTTGACGCCGTATCTCGACCAAGCAGACCATATGGAGTGATGTTCACCGGTTTTGGACACCACGGATATCCGGCTATGTGCATGTCTAGCCTCAATGCAGAACTGTTCTGTGATTGGCTCAGCAAGCGTACAGGCAAAAAATTCCGTGTCCCTACCGTTGCGGAGTGGCAATATGCCTGTCGAGCCGGCCTCAATTCGGATCTTATGGCAAAAGATGAGACTGCCTGGACCTGGGAGAATGCTGACGATGTTTCGCACAAAATTGGTACCAAACCGGCCAACGGATTTGGAATATACGACATGCTCGGTAATGTCGCCGAATGGGCTAAAGATTCTGAAGGAAAGCCAGTGGTTTGTGGCGGATCTTTCAAAGACAAAACCGCCCTCATTTCGAGTGCAAAATTTGACCCTTTCTCCCCAAAATGGAACGAAGCAGACCCCCAAATCCCGAAAAGCAAATGGTGGTTAGCCAATGGTCAGCACGTTGGATTGAGAATCGTTTGCATTCAATAGGCTTTTTGCTTGGAATTTAGACCGGCACTCTGATATGCTCCGGGGTACGGAAAGATGGACATTTCACGCCGAACTTTATTGACCGGTGCAGCCGCCCTCGCAGTACCAACTTCATCATTTGCAGGAGTCTTCCAAGATAAACCCACTATCAAAGTTGGCCTTATTGGCTGTGGTGGTCGCGGCAGCGGAGCCATTCGCGATAACCTCGCCGCCGAAGAAGGAGCTGTTGTACACGCCATGGCTGACCTCTTCGAAGATCGCGTTAAAGGTTGCCTAGACGGTTTGATAAAGGACCTTCCAAAGCGGGTCGATGTAGGAGACCGAGCCTTCTTTGGACTCGATGCTTATGAAAAGCTCCTTGCCAGCGGAGTGGATGTTGTTATTCTTGCCACTCCCCCGGGATTTAGGCCAGGACATATCCGAGCGGTCATCGACGCCGGCAAACATCTCTTCACCGAAAAGCCGGTCGCGGTCGACGGTCCAGGAATTCGAGACGTCATCGAATCGGCAAAGCTAGCGAAGGAAAAGAACCTAACAATCGTCGCGGGTACCCAGCGCCGAGCTGATCTCGCCTATATGGAGTGCATGAAGCGAGTCCACGATGGCGAAATCGGAGACATTCTTTCGATGAACTGCTACTGGAACCAAGGAGGGCTCTGGATGGTCCCTCACAAGGACGGCATGACAGACCTTGAGCATCACGTTCGAAACTGGCTTTACTACACTTATCTCTCTGGCGACCACATTGTCGAGCAGCACGTCCACAATCTTGACGTCTGCAACTGGGCAATGCGAGGTCACCCGGTAAAAGCTATCTCAATGGGCGGACGACAATCGAGGGTTGATCCAGCCTACGGTCACATTTACGACCACTTTGCGACGGAATATGAGTATGAGGGTGGAGTTAAACTCATGAGCTACTGTCGACAGATTGATGGCTGTGCTCAAAACGTTTCCGAATTGATCGTTGGCAGTAAAGGACGAACCAATGCCAACACGAGTATCAAAGGCGAAAAGAGCTGGCGATGGGAAGGCGACCGACCGAACCCATATATGCTTGAACATCGTCGGCTTTATAAGAGCATCAAGGGAAGCGAAGGCTATAACGAAGGAGTTCAAGTCGCGGAGAGTACGCTCACTGCTATCATGGGCCGAATGAGTGCCTATTCAGGCGAAGAAGTCACATGGGAGAAGGCCCTTAATTCGCAGGTTTCGCTGATGCCAGCCAATTTGACGATGAATTCCAGCATTCCTGTTCCACCTGTCGCCATTCCTGGCACAACTAAAGGTGTTTATTAATTAATGGAATTAACAAGGAGAAATCTCATCGCTTCGTCCACTGCCATCGCAGCCGGACTCGCCGTAAACAGTAATGCTATGTCAGAAATCAGTGAATTTGGTAAGAAGAAAAAAGGCGAAAAGTTTCGCCTTAAGTATGCCCCCCACTTTGGAATGTTCGCCAACCATGCAGGAAATGACCCAATCGATCAGTTAAAGTTTGCTGCCGATGAGGGCTTCCATGCATGGGAAGAAAATGGCATGAAAGGATATTCACCAGCCGACCAGGACAAAATTGCCAAAGCAATGCATGACCTCGGCATTTCCATGGGAATCTTTGTGGTCAACCCGGATACTGCATGGGGACCAAATTTGTCCACTGGCAAAGAAGACACCCGAAACAAGTTCCTTGATGAATGTAAGTCAAGTGTTGAAGTGGCAAAGCGAATGAATGCAACTTGGATGACGGTTGTACCTGGCACAGTAGAACCACGATTGGAACCAGGCTATCAGACGGCTCACGTCGTAGAATCGTTGCGGATGGCGTGCGATATTTTTGAGCCTCACAAGTTGGTCATGGTGTTGGAGCCGCTCAACTACCGAGACCATCCAAATCTCTTCTTAACCAAGATTGCTCAGGGGTATCTGGTATGCCGAGCGGTAAACAGTCCATCGTGCAAGATCTTGTTTGATATGTATCATCAGCAAATCCAAGAAGGAAACATAATTCCGAACATCAATCAAGGTTATTCAGAGGTCGGATATTTCCAGATTGGCGATAATCCCGGCCGAAACGAGCCTACTTCAGGCGAAGTCAACTATCGCAAGATCTTTGAACACATTTACAAGAAAGGCTTTAAGGGCATTTTGGGAATGGAGCATGGAAATAGCAAAAAAGGCAAAGAGGGTGAGCGGGCCGTTATTGATGCCTACCGATGGAGCGATAACTTCTAGTCATCGCTTAGTCAAAAAAGTAAAAAGCCCGGAAGAATCTTCCGGGCTTTTTACTTTTTTGACTAAGTTTAGTGTCCGCCACCGCCAGTTGTGGGTGGTACAGGTGGCGTTGGAGGGGTTTGCCGTGGAAATGTTGCCTCGACCCAAGCGACAAACTTCGCTCGATCCTTATCAGACAAAGTTGAGTTGTCCTTTGGCGGCATAATCTTATTCTTAACTTCCCTGCCCGACTTTCTCCATAGCTTTGGATTTTTCATCGCATCTTCGAGGGTCATTTTGTCGGGGAACATAACATTGTGCTTTGCATTGTCCTTGTTGTGACATCCCAAGCAACTTGCTTTTACGATTGGAACGATTTCCTTTTCAAAGCTGATTTTTGGCTTTGCAGGGTCAGGAGTCTGAGCTGAAGTCACCAAAGGAATCAATCCAATAGTGGTTGCGACAGCGACAGATACAAAAGGAACAAATGTCTTCTTCACGAAACTCATTGACGATATTTTCGCACGATTAGTTCAGTGAAAGAAAGCAGTTTAAACACTTTTTTCAGATCAATGAAACGTACTAAAAGGAATGACAGAATATAAAATCCCTGGTGCAACGACGATCGGACATGTTCATCTCAAAGTTTCTGACTTAGAAAGGGCTCTCGATTTCTATACGAAGGTCCTTGGATTTGAGTTAACTCAACGTTATGGGGATCAAGCCGCATTTGTTTCTGCCGGTGGTTACCATCATCACATTGGCTTGAATACTTGGCACACAAGAGGTGCATCACCTGCTTCACACCGAGCACCAGGACTATTCCACTTAGCAATTCTTGTCCCAACGCGCAAGGATTTTGCCGCGGCGATTCGGAACTTAGTCGAAAAAGGTATTGAAGTTGATGGATCGGCAGACCATGGCGTCAGCGAAGCAATTTACCTTCGGGACCCTGATGAAAATGGCATAGAAATCTATTGGGACAAGCCACAGGAAGAATGGCCGCGGGATTCCGCCGGAAACCTGCAGATGATATCCGATGTCCTTGACATTGAGAACGTACTCAGCGAGCTCAACTAACCTTTGACGCGATCGCTCCTCGGGACAATGAACCCGAGAAGCTTCCTGAACGATTGCTATTTTGCTGGCGCGTTATTTGAAGCCATGTTAGTGTCCGCAGGGGCGTTCTTGGTACTGTCCCCGGCGTTGACTGGCGCCTCGGTATTTGTCGAGGAAACTGGAGCAATGTTAGAACTGGGCGTACTCGGAACTGAAACCGCTGGAACGTTCAAAGCAGACGAAGCAGCTGGCGCTTTCATGACGCCAAAGTAACCTGCAACCAACAACAAGACAAACCCGACAATTCCGCCTAAATAGACCATGCCAAAGCCAGAGGTGTCTGGCACTGAAGCTGTATAAGAAATGGACGACACTGGTTTAGAAATGACAGTGTCGGCCTGAATGGTCGTGGCTTCGACTACTTCTTTAACATCACCGACGGTGATTCTGACTGGCTTTTCGTTGGACATTGGTTCAAATATAGCAGAAACCATGCCGAGAACTCAAAGGCTCAGGCGAAATATACTTCATCAAT
>JANPAV010000014.1:0-5182 GCA_031430115.1 Armatimonadota bacterium
GATTACTGGGCAGTCTTCCGCTCGTTCGCTCTCAAAATGCGTAGCATGTCCGTCGCCGAAGACATCCGGTCGGGCAATATCCGGATTTAGAATAGCAGTGCTGCCTGAGCAGCATACGAGCCAAAGTTGGCTATCGTGTCCTCGATGATCAACTGTCCTGGATTTCGCAATTGAGGCTCAATCCGGCACCTCTGCTGCCAACGGCCAACGGCAAACGGATGACTAAATTTCCGCCGTCGGTTGGCGACGAAACTTCACCTTGTTTGTTGCATCGTCCCAACAAATCCCAATGAGTTCCTTAGACAACTCTTCGGTCAACAAGTCCAAATTCGCGTGAACTGCCGGATAGGAATCAAAGTGCGGAGTCTTGTAAATCACACCGGGATGCTCTTCGAGCAGTCGGTCATGGTTTTCCCAGTCAAGTTTGATGCACAAAAGCTTTCCCTTTTTGAGCCAAAACATCCCTTTACCTTCCCGGTTAACTCCCAAGTTATCTCGGCTAATAGATTCTTTAGTGTCCGGCATTTCCAAGGCAATTTTGACAAACTCGTCGTAGGTCATGGCAAACTTGAGGTTGGCTAAACGACTTCCGCAAGTCCAAACCGCTGATGAAGCATTTTAACCGTACGCATCGTATCCGCCTCGGGCACCAACACGCTGAGCGAAAAGTCAGAGTCAGAAGTTTGCAAAACGCTGATCTCGCCTTCTTCTAACACCTCAAGCGCCCGCAAAAACACACCCGGTTGCTGCATATACTCATGACCAACCAAAGAAACCATCGAACAGCCTTCGGTCAATGTTGCGGTAACCCGCCGTACTTCGCCCAGGCTCTCAAGCAACTTGACCTGCGTCTCGACTTCAGGAGTCGCGGAACCCAATTGGAACACATAAACGACTCGCGACGAAGGATCGCCGACCGGAATAACCAGACCGTCGAGCACATCCTGAACAATCGCATACTGGTCTCGGGGAACCGCAAATCCCGTGGATTCTGGGCTGACATTGAGCATGAAGAGTTGAACGCCATATCGCTCCATCGTTCCGTAGATACTCGACTCAAGCTTGCTTCGATGTGCTTTCTCCGAATCACTAAGGTTGAATTGAAGATACACCAGCTTTCCGGTGTGGGTTACGCCAGTGACCCGGCGACCAGGAAACTTATCTCGACTAACAATCTCGGTTCCAATATCGTCGCTAAACGTATTCTTCACCCAGAGCGGAATGTTGTAGTTCATCGCGATCTCTGCCGCCCGGGGATGAACAACTTTTGCTCCCAAGTGAGCAATTTCCGCAACTTCGTCATAGGTGACCTGGCGGAGTGTTGGCGCTTCCTTCACCGCGTCTGGGTCAGCCGTCTTGACGCCGTCAACATCGGTGTAAATCTCAACTGCATTCGCTTTCATTGCCGCGCCAAGAGCCGAAGCTGTAGTATCGGAGCCACCGCGACCCAATGTCGTTAATTCGCCACCTGGAAGCGATCGGTCAACCGAGTAAACCCCTTGGAATCCGCAAACAACCGGAATCGCCCCTTGCTCAAGGCACCGAAAGAGGGCACTTGGGTTGATGGAAACGATTCTGGCATTTCCAAACACTCCATCAGTTCGAATTCCTGCTTGTCCACCTCTAAACGCCATCGCCGTATGACCAAGCGTCTTCAGTGTATGAGCGAAAATGACGGAGCTCATGATTTCTCCGCAGGCAATGAGTAAGTCTAGTTCGCGAGGATCAGGCTCGACCGTTGGGTCAATTTCCTTGAGTAAGTTGATGAATGTATCCGTCGCATACGGCATTCCTTTCCGTCCAATCGCACTGACAACGACCACAGGCTGAAACCCCTTCTCTTTAGCGCTAATGACTCGCATCGCGGAAATCATCCGCGCTTCAGGGGTGGCGACGCTGGTGCCGCCGAACTTCATGATATTGACCTTAGACATTCGCTTCACCTGCTTCGACCTCACCAGCTTCGATTAGTGTCTTGAATCGTTCAGCTTGAGCCGCATCGGTAACAATCAAAATCCGGTCGTGCATATCCGAAGCGTGATCAATTGAAATCCCAGTTTCGATGACCCGGCGAAGAATTCCCGCAATCATTCCTTCTTCGTCTCGCATGTTCACAGCATGCACAAGAACAATCCCTCTACCAGTCGCAAGTTGATTACTAACCCCCTCTTTGGCTAAAGTAGTGCTGATTTGCTCGGTATTTTCAGAAGGGACGATGAACGACATCCCATTCGGTGTGAGCTTCAAAAAGTCGAGACTAATGCCGGCGCTGGCCACAGCATCCAAAACGCGGAGCCGACTTTTCGAAATTGGTTCGGATAGATCAAGCACATGAACTTGAGTTAATCCCGTCCGAACTTCGACGCGGCTAATACCACGTTGCTTTTCGAAATCGGTTTCGGAGATTTGGCTTGGTGAAAACGAGCTAGGTGAGCCGGACTGTTGTGTCATGCCTTTTGTTCTTTTTTGCTCGTCTTTGAGCCTAATAAGGATACCAGCTATTCAATTTTGAACAGGAATCGAGTTCGCGAAAATGCTTTCGTCAGCGTCAGTTTTTTGGATGCAACTGCTTCCGCAAAAAGAACTCGCCATTTGTTGCGTTGATCAACCATTTGATCCTTGCGGATGCTCTCAGGATATGGCACGGGAGCTTCCCCAGTAAGTCCAGTACTTGATTCAAAGAGTGCAAGTTCCGGAGAGCCCTTAGGAAGCCGAACCTTAAGATACGCATGTGAGATTCCGAGCTTTTTAAGGTTCGCCACGAACTCATCGGCTGTCTTGATGTTCGCATAGTCCATTTCGGTCGTGTGACCGGGCCCTGCCCAGAAATACGGCTTATTCAAATAGTAGCCAAAGACTTCATCAAAGAGGGCAACCTTCGTGACTGAACTATCCGCATCAATAAATTTAGACAGATTATACGTCTCCACATGCCCAGGCATCGATGATCCATCTTCGAGCTGATATCCTCCCAAAAACTCGTCTCGTGTGATCGCTCCAATCAGAACTGGAAGCCGTTCGGCTACCATTCCATTCTTGTCAAGCGCAATCCAAAAGGACGCCAAAACCTGAAGCCCTAAGCATCCCATCACAAACTTGCCTAGTGGCTTCCAATCCAAAGCTTTCGCAAAGAAGTAAAGCATTGGGACTACGAGCGTCAGGATATACCGGCTCTGCTGACTGAGGGCGAACCAAGCGAGAAGCTGGAGCAAGATCATCAATGCCAGTGAACGTTCAAACTTGCTAGCCAAGCCCCGAATGATCCCAATCACTGCCCCAACAAACACGGCAAAACCAAGCGAAACGAAGGCAAATCCAGTTCCCGCCGTTGGAGTCGGATTGGTGAAGCGGCCGGGCGATGTAATTAATCCAAGGACACTTTGTCCGAGATTGAGTGCCCCCGAGTAACCAAATGTCTTCTGCTCTTCAGAGTAAATCTGTCCATTGAACGTGTCCCAATTCTTGCCACCAAGAACGGAGTAGAAGAATGGATAGACCGGGTTGCCGACCAGTATCCAGTTCTTGATGTACCAAAAACTCGCTAGCCCCGCTGCAAGTCCGCCCATCTTGACCGCGCCCAGCTTCTCAGCCTTGTTAATAAGCAGCAAGACAACGAGCGAAGCAATAAAGATCGCTTGTAAACCGGTGTACTTAGATCCCGCCGCAAACGATAAAAGAACGGCGGCAAGGATCAAATCCGACTTCTCTCGCTTCTCGACATACTGAGCCGCAAATACAAATCCAAACCCGGCAAACAACCCATTCGCAACATCGACGTAGGCCGTCCCTGACTCCCACATCACCATTGGAATGCTTGCGAAAGCAATGGTGCAAAGCCAAGCAGGTGTTGCGTGGAACCGATCCTTGATAAAGCCAAAAATGGCGATCGCGCCGTAAATCGTAAACCACCAAGTGAAAGACTTTGCTGCAGTCTGACCGCCGAGCAACTCACCAAACGTAAACCAGGAGTCAACTGCCCCTGGGAAATTACTGTGGTGTATGTAGCTTATTGACCCTGCATGACCTTGTTGAATCCAAATCTTTGGTACAGCCAGATGGTAGGCAATGGAGTCCCAATCAAAGGAGGTAGAAGGAGTCAGCACACCTATCAATGGAATCAGAAAGAGGAATGTGGCTACGACGAGAAAAATCGGGTTGAGCTTTTCTCGTTCAACCTTAAAATATTCATATTTCTTCCCAATTGCCATCAACAAAATAGCTAAGAGCGGAAGGAATAAAGTTGCTTGAACGCTACCCTTACCTGGTACGCAAAAGTAAATGATCCCGAGTATCGTTCCCATGAAGCCCATTCCAATGAGTCCAGAAAGACCAACTCTAAATGCTCGACAACCGGCAATATTAAGACGACGAAGAATTTCCCCTCCGATCAGGACGGCCGACAAAGCGGCTAAGATTGCAACCAAGAACTTCAGAAGCTCCACGATTCAAAGTATGCTTCAAAACAGTGCGGCACTACTGGAGGATTTACCGAACGTTTTTCAAAAGCTCGTTTGCCCGCGAGCTCCAGTTCCGCGTTAACTTCATCGCCAAGATGCTCCAGAACACCGTCTGGTTTGGCTTCTTCCTCGTCGTCCTGTTCGTTGTCTACGCCAACGTCAAAACCATCGCCGGATGGGATCGACGCGAAGCCCAGATCCTGGGCGCCACCCTATACATCGTCAGCTCACTGAACAACCTTCTCGCCGCTTCCATCCTCGAAATACCGAACCACGTTCGCCAAGGCACCCTTGACTTTATCGTCACCAAACCCGTTGACTCCCAATTCTGGATTAGCATGCGAAAGTTCAACTTTGCCGAGATTGGTTCCTTTCTTGGCGGAGTCGTCCTTGTCCTGATATCTCTCCAAGGGCTACATCCAACCGCCACTCAGTTTGCCCTCTACTTCATAGGCATTATCTGTGCGGTAGTCAACCTCTACGGCTTTCAGCTCATCCTGATGACGACCGGCATCTATTTCATCCGCATTGACAACCTCTGGGTGCTTGGCGAAACTCTCACCGGGCTTGGGCGCTACCCAATGGATATCTATCCAACCGGTTTGCGATATCTCTTAACCTTTATTCTTCCGGTTGCCTTCTTCGCCTACTTCCCGGCGCTACAACTGGTCAGAGAACCAAGCTTTCTTGTGGCAGGAGAAGCAATTGTCCTCGCAACCATCTTC
>JANPAV010000015.1:0-3422 GCA_031430115.1 Armatimonadota bacterium
TCACCAATCCTGCTCGCCTCGTAGGGATAGGTCTGGCTCTTTGCGTGGCAGAAGCCATAAACAAAAACTTCTATTGCATCGGGAATCGAAATCATTACCTGAAAATCATCTGTGCGAACTCGGCAAGGTTCCGCCGCCACAGTAGCCACTCGTGCCCACCCGGAGTCTCGTTGGTTTTGACCTTCACACCCTTACCTTGTAGCCAAGCCGAAAAGCCCCGCTGAAACCCGATAAGTCCATCCCCAGTTCCGCAGGACATCCACAAAACCTTGATGGCCTTTGTAGATTCCGCGCTAATGCTTGGAAAAAATTCCTCCGGTTTGTCTGCCGGTAATCCACCACTGCTAAACGCTCCAACGTATCCAAATTTGTCTGGATAATTGATACCAGTAAACAGCGTCTCAGCGCCACCCATCGAAAGACCCGCAACCGCCCGATCTGACTGCTTTTTTGATGCTCGATAGTCTCTTTCAACCCGAGGAATCACTTCCTCAAGCAAAGCCTGACGAAACAATGTAAAGTTCTTCTTGGTTCGATTAGGGTCCCGAAATCCACCAGAGCGGCTCACAAAATCCGGAACTCCGTAGCCGAGCGTCATTACAATCATCATCGGCTTCACCTTCTTTTGTGCGATCAAGTTGTCCATGATTACGTGCGCCTTTCCAACTACGGACCAACCGTTTGCCATATCCGAATATCCGTGAAAGAGATACAGAACCGGAAGACTTCCTTTACCGGTTCGGTAGCCTGGTGGCGTATACACGAAGTAATTCCGTTCGTCACCAATGACACCCGACTTATAGAAATGCTCGGCGAGTTCACCGTGGGCAACATTCTGGACTTCCCATAGTTCTGGTGGGTCACCCGGGACTGTAACCATGTTCCCCACATAGATCATATTGACCTTGATCTCTGGGTTCATTGGGTCGAACATCGTGACCCCGTCAACGTTGATCCCGTAACCGTAAATGTCCGCTTTGAGAGGCTTCGATGTCCCCTCCCAAACCCCATCATCCCTAATCGAGAGGTCCAGATTCCCTGTCCCTTCAATCCCAACCGAAACTCGCTTGGCGTTCGGCGCCTTAATTCGGAACGTCACAGATTTGTCCGCATTAACAACCGGAGAGAGTTGCGACTTTGCCTGGATTGACGATCCTAGAATGGTTGCAACAACTAGAGAAGCTAAGGAAATCATATGTCCGATTATAACCACCTTAGCTCCTAATTACCGATCTAAGTTCACACCCATTCGTTCAAATTCGGCTGCCGCGTTCAGAAAGTGTGCAGTGATCCAGAAAACAGTCCAGTTTTCGCTATATCCCCCACGTAATCGGAAGACGTTTGACATATCTCCAGCCTGGGCAAAGTTTGTATGCTGGATCTGCTCCCCCTGACTCCCATATGGGTCAATCATCTGCCCACAAGAACGATACATGACCGTTGCCAATTTCTTCAGATCCTCCCGCTTTAAGTAGCCACCCATCCTCCAAATTTCGGGGGTGAACATAACCCCAAAAACATCCAAATGCTGATTTTGAGCCGAAACGATGGTCCAACCGCGAGTTTTGAGTCCATGATCTCGCAACCGGCCCGGTGGTAATTCAATATCCCAAAGCACCGTGTAAGTAAGGGTCACGTCCATCGCATGTTCGGCCGAGTTCAGATATTTAGGTTGCTTCGTCAACTCAAAAAGCGCAAGAAAGCATTGAAAACCTGCCCAGGCTCCTTCCTTATCTTCACAACTTGCATCCAATGTTCCGCCCCAGTAGGGCTCGGACATATCAAGATGCCGCTTTGCATAATAGTCACCGGCTTTCACCGCCGCCAACTTGAATTCATTGTCGCCAAAGAGTGTTGCGGCCTTACACAACGGTGAAACAAAGAATGCTTCCGCAGTATTGACCGGTTTCCAATCGGCTTTCAAGATTCGCTTCGCATGAAGGGAACAAGCTTTCCTAAGGAACGACTCCCATTTGGTCGTTGAAACACTCTTCATTTGCCGCCCAGTCAGAATTGCCCGAGCAAAGACCTCCATCGCCTGCCCCTGACTAACCGGGTCCTGGTCTCGCCACTTCTGGGTGTCAGCATCGTAATTGACCATAAATCCGTTGGCATTGAATGGAGATTCGGTTAGCCAATCTAACGACCTTTGACCGTAATCAAGGAGCTTCGGATTACCAAGTTTTTTAGCCAACGCTACCATCGAATATGCCCCCGCATCCGATTGCCCTGCCCAACCCATAACGTACTGAGTGCCCTTTACGTAGTCAGGAAACATCTCGAATCCCGCGTCTGGTTTTCTATCTCGAAACCTTGAAAGAGCAAAGCGAGTCTTGGCGTGAATGATCTCATTGAGGGTTGGCAAGCCGTCAGTGGAAGTTGCCGGATGAAGTCGCATTGCCGTTCTCAGTGGTTGCCGAAATCCACTCCCCTGAGTTACTTCCGGCATGACTTCCAGGAAGAATGTCTTTTCAACCACCGACTTCGGCGCAAGATTTACCCATGTGTCTGGATAGTCAAGAAACCTATCTTGAAGTGCCTTTGTAACGCTGTTCTTGTGATTCGCCGCTGTCGGTCCCGACAAAGAGGCTAACTCAGTTGAATCCGCCAACGAAGTCAAACCAAGCGTCCACCATTGGTCATTTTGGTTCCCTCCGGCCGCCTGAGATGGAGTTGTGTGCATAGCCACCGAACGGTAACCATTTCCATCTTGCCACTCAATGCTCTCCCAAGGAGCCGAGAATCGATGTTCTTCGAAGAACGATTGATCTCCCAGATTGCCTGCATGAACGGTAACCGCATGGTTCCCAGTTTTCTCGCCAGCCGGATTGCCGTAATACACTATCCCGGGCATCATTGGTTTTGCGTTTCGAGCACCCGGAACCGTCCACCGGATTGACAGCGTGCATTTCTTCAGGGTCTCCTTGCCATTCCAAGTCCATCGACGAATTCCCCGGACAAGTCCACTTTCAATTCTGTACGCGTCGCGAACCAGCATTTGCCCACCTGGCAAATCGAGTTTCCCGGAAACGACCGTCCACCCTCCTTCTTTCGAGATTGCTTCAGGAGAGGCGTGAAACCAGTCTGAAGGCCATCCATTTTTCCAATCCGTGGCTACTGACCATAATCCTTCATCCGGCGAATGAATGAACATTTTCTCGTTGCCAAGGACATCTACCCAGCGACGACCACCAATTTCTTTGACCTCAAAATTTACGGCGCTTTTCGCCTGACTGTTACCCGTCGTTGTTGCCAAAACTGCAACCCCAGACAGAAACGCCGCGGCAAGAAGATCGATCATGCGGCAAGCCTACCGCAACGAATCTATCCAAATTGAGGATTATTGGCTTGCCACTCGTGCTTAAGGATTGCAAATTGATGGGTATCTCGCCGTTCACCGTTGACATCAACCGCGTCCGACC
>JANPAV010000016.1:0-5058 GCA_031430115.1 Armatimonadota bacterium
TGGTAACACGATCTCGTCACTCAGTTCCATAAACGAAGCTCAACTTTCCCACTAACTCTCAGTTCGCGTAGTATTCTAACAATGATCTCATGAAAAATCGCTTTCTAATCCTTCTTAGTCCTTTGGTATTGGGGCTAGCGCTCCCAGCCTATTCATATTTTCAAGATCAAGTCGGCTGGAAGACGCTGTTCAACGGTAAAAACCTCTCGGGATGGACGCCAAAAATTCGTGGTCACAAGGCCGGAGAAAATTTTGCCAATACGTTCAGGGTCGAGGATGGCGTGTTGAAGGTCAGCTACGACAAATATGATGGGAAATTTAACGAGCGATTTGGTCACCTATTCTATCAACATTCGTATTCTCACTATCGGTTTCGCCTTGACTACCGCTTTGTAGGAGAGCAGGCTCCTGGTGGTCCTGGTTGGGCATGGCGTAACAGTGGAGTCATGATTCACGGTCAAACGGTGAAGTCGATGGAATTGGATCAAGATTTTCCCGTGTCTGCCGAAGTTCAACTTCTTGGTGGACCAGAAACAGGAAACCGGTCAACCGGAAATCTGTGTACACCAGGGACGAACGTTGTAATGGACGGAAAGCTTATTACCCAGCATTGCACCGATTCTCGTTCGGATACTTTTCGTGGTGACCAGTGGGTTCATCTTGAAATCGAGGTCAACGGGAACGGAATTGTTAGACACTTCATTAACGACAAAGAAGTATTTTCCTACGAACAAGTTCAATTTGACCCGAAGGACAAATATGCCAAACCGATGATCAAGGACGAGAAAGTCCAGATATTAGGCGGTACGATTTCGCTCCAATCCGAAAGTCATCCGGTTGAATTTCGTAACGTCCAAATTAAGCCAATTACTTAAGGATATCGCCTTGCTCGGACAAAAGCCAGGCAAGGGCTGCCGTGGCTATTGCGCCAAATTCAAGCTCGCGAGGATGGACGTTTTCGATGACATCGTTACGTGAATGGTGAACATCGAAATATCTCTGCCCATCGGGATTGAGAGAGAAGAGAATGGTCCCCAATGGTTTGAGTGGTCCATTGTCAGCATTGGCCCCACCTGGTACAAATCGATCGATTCCGAAATCCCTGAGGATTGGCTCCCATGCTCGAACTTTTTCTAGCTTATCTTCGGACACGCCAAAGGTTCGGGGCATAAATCCGCCCATATCAGATTCCATTGCGGCAAAGTGGGTTTCGGATGCTTTGGATGCGTACTCGAAGTAAGTCTTGGCTCCAGTTCCCCCTTGCTCTTCATCCATCCAAGCAACGACGCGGATTGTACGCTTTGGCTTCAATCCTAGTGACTTGATTAGGCGCAGGGCTTCCATTGCGTGAACAACACCGGCTCCGTCGTCGTGCGCACCTCGTCCGAGGTCCCAGCTATCGAGGTGACCGCCAATGACGATGACTTCTTTCGGGAATTCTGATCCTTTGATTTCGCCAATTACACTTGCCGATGGGACGTTGGGAAACGTTTTGCAATTCAACGTGAGGCGAACTTTGGTTTTCCCGTGCTTTAGTGCTTCGGTGAGTTTGTTTGCCGATTGGATTCCAAGTGCGGCGGCGGGAATTTTCTTGCCTGCACCATAGCGCATTGCTCCCGTATGGGGTGCGTCATCGGTGGAGAGAGTCATTGAACGGACAAGGACGGCAACTGCTCCTGATTTTGCCGCCGCAGCTGCACCACCAACTCTTTGATCGACGGCACCACCATAGCCTTGGCTCGATGCGTTGGTATTTGTATCGAATGGGCGGTTAAAGAAAACAATTTTGCCTTTGCCTTTGTCGCCAAGCTCCTCTGCTTCCTTCAGAGAGTGAACTTCGACGACTTCAGCTTCGATGCCGGAATGTGGAGTGGCAACACTTCCGCCGAGTGCGCAGATAGACAGCTTCGTTATACCGTTCATCTTTGCGTTTTCACCGGTACCTCGAGTCCAATGGGGAACCATGCAAGCGATTTCCGAAACATTCGTTGCTCCCATTTTGGTGAGGTTACTTTTCACCCAGAGAACGGATTTTGCCGCCCCAGCAGACCCGCTCATTCGGGCGCCAACGTTATCGGTTAAGTCCTTGAGCAATGAGTATGCGCCAAGCTCAGCGAGACCTTTCTTCTGTATGGCCTTTATCGTTTCTTCGACGGATTGAGATTGGGCGGAGATTGCGAGAGCAACGACAAATGAGAACATTTCGCTAGATTACTCCTAACTAGGCAACTTGGGTCTCGTACCATAATGAGGAATATGATTACGTTTCTGCTTACCCTTGGACTTCAATTACCACCAGTAATTGCAGTTACGCCCGCCAGCACTACAGTTTTTAAGGATCCCCAGATTGCGATTGAGAACGACGGGCATGTGTATATCGCTTATGGAGCTCGAGACGCTATTTATGTTTCGATCTCTCGGAATTTCGGAAAGAGTTATTCCGCGCCGATCCTGGTTGGCGAACTCGGAAAATTGTCGCTTGGAAGGCGAAGCGGACCCCGGATTACCGCGCGAAATGGCAAGGTGGCGATTACGGCGGTTTACGGAGCTAAGGGAAGAGGTGCTGACGGGGACATCGTGGTTTTCCGATCAAATAATCATGGAGAAACTTGGGAGACCGGATCAAAGGTCAATGATGTCGAGGGGTCGGCTCGGGAAGGCTTACACGCGATGGCAATGGGACCTGACGGAACGCTTGCCTGTACGTGGCTAGACCTTCGTTCTAAGGGCACTACGCTTTATCTTTCGATGTCTAAAGATAGTGGGGCAACTTGGTCGAAGAATCGATTAGTTTACGATTCGCCCAGTGGATCCATTTGCGAATGTTGCCATCCGTCATTAGTATTCGAGCGTTCGGGACGATTAAATGTCATGTTCAGGAATTCTCTGGATGGAGCTAGAGATATGTATTTGACTTCTTCTGATGACAGTGGCATCACATTTTCTCAGGCTAAAAAGCTTGGCAACGGAACTTGGATGATCAATGCCTGCCCAATGGACGGCGGTATGGTTGCATCGGGAACTAAGGGGAATTTGATGGCGGTTTGGCGTCGAGACGACTCTGTTTTTGCATCTGGCTCAACGGGTAAAGAAATATTCATGGGTAAAGGTGCCCAACCTTGGGGTGCTTATAGTTCGGATGGGCTTTATTCACTTTGGTCAGGACCGAAAGGTATTTCGTTCATGAATCCAAAATTTGAGCAGGCTACGATTTCTGAAAAAGGTGAGAACCCGGTCTTGGCTTCTTCGCCGGACCTCAAGATACTTATTGGCGCATGGACAGATAGAGGAATTAAGTCAACTCAACTTATCTATCCGACTGGGTCAGTTAAGTAGTTATTTCTTGAGGAGCGTACTTAGCGCTTTCTGTGCTGCCGCTGGGCTGAATCCTTTTGGCCCTGGACCACCACGATAAACAATTTTCATGTCCTTATCGACGATGAAGATTCGGTCTGGCCAGCCGTCGTAGGATTTGCTGATCTTGTCGTCCATTCCGTCAACGATGATAGGAAGCGTTAGCCCTAAGTCTAGTTGTAGCTTTTCTGCGGCTTTGATTCGGTCTTCCATGGCTTTGTGGGTTGCAACTAGTACGCCCTGCCTTACGTTTTGTTGAACTTGCCACCCGTCAGTAGGGTGCGCTTCGGCCACGTAAACCATGCGGAAGTCTGCTTTGCCTTTGTCTTGCTCGAACCAACTGTTGAGCGCGGCCACATTGGCCCTAAATGGTGGTCATGTACAGCTACCGAAAATCAGAACCGTGATCTGTTTCGACTTATTTGCATTTAGATCAAAGGAGTTTTGTGATTTGAGAATTCGAGCAACGACGGGAGGAGCGATTGAGCCAAGTATCGGTCCCTGATCAGTTCGGCCCTGAAGACCTAAAATTGCTAGTGAAACGAAACCCATAAGAACATTGACGTAATTTCATCTAGGAAGTTCTCAGCTGCTTGGTCTTATGCCAAGATTGAGGATAATGAGCGCACTTCTCATCGCGGTTCTTTCAATCATGGCTCCCAATGTAAATCCTACGGTGGTTAACCTTCAGTGCGAATACGCAACACGACCATTAGCAATTGAAACGGCATTGCCTCGATTGAGTTGGAATACCCAGTTCGCGGGCAAGAACTGGAAGCAGTCAGCCTATCAAATCTTGGTTGCGTCAAATTCTGAAAATTTGGCAAAGGACAAAGGGGACCTGTGGGACAGCGGGAAGATTCTTAGCGATGCGAGCATTCAGATCGAATACAAAGGCAGGGAGTTAGAATCACGGAAGCGTTGCTTTTGGAAAGTACGAGTTTGGGACGGTTCAGGATCCGCTTCGAATTGGAGCAAGCCCCAAGAGTGGGAAATGGGACTTCTACAACCTGCCGACTGGGTTCGAAGCAAGTGGATTGGAATGCAAGGTTCGGATGAAGGAAGTCCAGCACCGTATCTTCGGAAGAATTTCACTTCTCAAGGAAAACTCGTTAAGGCGAGGCTTTATGCGAGTGGACTAGGATACGCGGAGTTAAGCATCAACGGAAGCAAAATCGGTGCTGCGACAGAACGTGACCCTGGTTATACGAACTTTGATAAGCGAACCTTGTATGTAGCTCACGATGTCACAACTTCGATAAAGCCAGGCTCAAACGCCATTGGAGTCATTCTTGGTACCGGTTGGTATGATGTTCACGATCGAGCTACTTGGCGGTTCGAGAAGGCGCCTTGGCGCGGTCGTCCTCGAGTTCGCCTTACTCTGTTTATTGACTACGATGACGGACGATGTGAGACCGTTGTCAGCGATGAGACATGGCAATGCTCGAAGGGTCCCATTCTTATGGACGGAATCTATACCGGCGAGGTTTATGATGCTCGATTCGAGGTTCCCGGTTGGGATACTCCGGGATTCAACCAATTGGCATGGACACGGGTAGGGCTACCTCCGGTTCCCAAAGGAGTGATGAGGGCACGGGCATGTCCTCCGGTTATAATTGCCCAAACCATCAAGCCGGTTTCGATTAAGGAACCAAAGCCCGGCGTCTTTGTTGTGGACTATGGACAGAATTTCTCGGGACACAC
>JANPAV010000017.1:0-5845 GCA_031430115.1 Armatimonadota bacterium
AGCGTCGCAAAGCAGCAAATGATGGCGTTAGTGAGTCCAAATCCGGCGTTTGACCCGGGATGGATTCGATTGTCGAACTCAAAAAAGAGGGTGGAAATCGGACGGTAAAAATGATTTTCGAGCGGCCAATCGTGAGTGAACCAACGCCAGGGATTGTTATACTCGTTGAGTTTGCCAACCAGAACGCTAGTGTCGGTGTCCTGCAGAAGTGCACCGCCAGTGGCGCGTTGAAGCAGGAGTGGCACGCATGCCAGCAGAGCCAGAAGAAATCCGACAGTCCTGTTTTTCACCAAATCATTATGGCTTCTGGAACCATTCAAGCTGTTCGAGCATAATAATGAGTATGAAAATCTTAAGATGGATTTTGCCTATCGGTCTCGTTTACGGAGCATTTGCCTACGCTGGTAGTGGCGATGTGTCGTCATTCACTGGTAAAGCAGTTCCCGCATTTTCCGTTACCTCCTTTGCCGGCAAAACCGTCTCAAATGCTTCCCTGAAAGGAAAGCCACATATTCTTGATTTTTGGGCAACCTGGTGCGGCCCGTGCAAGGCGGCTTCCCCAACGATGCAAGCAATTCATAAAAAGCTTGCCGGAAAGGGATTAGTGGTCATTGGCGCAAATATGGGCGAAACTCCAAAGTCTCTTATTCAGGCTAAGAAGTATCCGAAAGAGCATGGTTACACTTATACGTTCACCTCAAAGAATGACAAGCTCGCTACCGCTCTCGGAATTTCGGGCATTCCTTGCTTCATATTTGTCGGTAAAGATGGGAAGATCAAAGCAGTAAGAACTGGCTTTAACCCAGGCAGCAGCCCTGCCGAATTTGAAAAGTTAGCAATGAGCTTGCTTTAGTAGACCGAAACGGGCGTTTTGGGAGCGGTGATTGAAATCCAACCACCGTTCCTAGCCGTTATGGTCGCTCCGGTGACTTTTAAGTGACCGAAGGGAAGCCAAACTGTTTTTCCAACGAGATAGGATGGAGCGGTGAAAGAAAATGGCTCGGCACCCTCGGCTGCTTCAACCAGGGACACCGGAACATCTTTTGGATTGTACGTTCGCATCAGCTTCATGGATTGCGAAAGGATTTTTGGTGGCAGAGCAATTTGCATCCAAAGCATGAGCCCAATGTAATGATTCATGAAGTCGGCAGATTTACCCACTAAGTATTTTGTAGCTGGATAGTTAGTCGCACCTTTGGTGATGAGCGGAGTGCTTGTCTTACTAACCCAGGTCTTCAGGACTGCTGGATCGCAACCAAAAAGCTGGTCGGAAGTTAGGTTGGGTTGACTAGCGAGCCAGTTCATGAAGAGCTTTTCTCCGAGGTAGCCATTTGCCCAATATTCTGGCTTGTCGTATCCTCCAATTGCGGGAAGAGAAGCGTGACCATATTCATGGCAAATCTCTCGAACCTTTTCGAGTGGCTGCTTGAAACTCGGTAAGTCGTATATGTATATGGTGTTGACCTTCGAGGAAATGCCTTTCGCTTGCGGATCTTCGTCAAACAACTGCTCGCCACCAGGATCTCCGGAAAAGCAGAGATATACATCAACACAACTATGTGCGTAATCTGGCTTATGATCTATTTTAAGATCGTTAAAATTGTAGGTCCAGAGTCGAAGCAAGAGTTGGGCTGTTTGTTGGGCCTGTTCAGAGTGGACTTTCCGATCCTGTGAAAAGACTCGAAATCTTAGTTGAGGTTCGTTTGTGTCCTTCCGTGCGCGCACATATCCTTCGGTTAACCATTCGAATTCGTAAGGCTTTTTGTTGGGTGGAAACCTGAGGGGTGATTGCTTGATAATCTCAAGTGGCTTAGCTTTTTGTCGAACCTCAATGAGTTCTCCTTGAAGGGTTTTTAACGCAAAAATCACTGCCAAGGACATCATGGAATCTCATTAATAATACATCACAGTGAGACTAAACCGTCCAATTTTGCCTTAAATGAACCCGTTACGAAGCTCCGTCGAGAATCGGGAAAAACGATAATGATGTTGCCAGCAATTCGATCATCGATTCGGCTACCAAGAAAGAGCCTGGCAGAGTACCTGCCGCGGTCAACACGAGAGGATTGTTTTCCGGTCTTTGGGTCAATCGACATATATTGAACTGATGTAATCCCAGTTGGGATGTTGTTCATTGCCAAAACTTCTGAGGGCCGACGGCGGTAGTCGATTCCTTCAAGCCCTTGCCCGGGTCTTCTGGTGAAATAGACAATGACGCTTTCGCCTGATTCGCCGGTCAAAGTCAGGGCGTAGCTATCCGATTGACCAAATGGAATGCCGTTTGCGTCCACCGAAAGAATCGGTTTGAGGCGCTTGATGAAAGCATCAGTACATTTGAATGGAACTTCAACTATTCTGCCGTATGCTCGTCGGTTAGAAAGTGGAAGTCCACTGAAGTCGCTATGCCACCTTGAGATCACCGGTGAAACCTTTCGTGGTATCACCAAAATAGCCAACATCCAACCGCAAATAATCTAAATGTCTTGTATAGATTGTATGGACATCAAGTTTTTTCGATCGGTTCATCACCTGAACTCTGCCAAAATAGAGAAGTCATCCAATGTTAAACGAGAGTGTCGACTTCAATAACCTGTATCTGATTGTTACCCTGTCTGGGATAGCTTTTCTGTCAGTTATGGGCGTGGGCTTCATCTACTTTTCTCGGTTAAAAAAGAAAGACGAAGAAAAGCGCCAGCGCTTTATAGATGCGGTTGACACCCCCGATTAGGCGCGTTTGAAGAACCGTTTGCTGACTACTGTTCCAGGTTCGCGTTTGCCTCGAACGTCAATTTCACAATCTGTTCCCATTTTGACGTCTGACCTTAGAAAACCGAAAGCTAAACCTGTGTCTAAGAAAGGCGAAACAACTCCGCTTGAGACTTCGCCGACTTCCTCTTCGTTAACATAGACTTTCATTCCTGGAGCTATGAGCCGCTTGGTTTTGAGTTGAATTCCGTGGAGTTTGGTCGCGGTGCCATTGGCTCGCGCGGCATTGATGATCTCTGACCCTACAAATTGCTTGGTCTTACTAACGACCCAACCAAGTCCGGCGGCAATTGGCGACAAGTGATCTTCAAGTTCGTGTCCGTAAAGTGGGAGTCCGGCCTCTACTCGAAGAGTATCGCGAGATCCAAGTCCACAGGCGGCAACTCCGGCGTCAAGAAGGGCGTCCCACAACGCTTCAGCATTGTCCGCAGCGCAGATGAGTTCAAATCCATCTTCGCCGGTATAGCCGGAACAAGGAGCAAAGCAATCGATTCCGGCGACTTTGCAATTCACGACTCCAAACAAGCCAACGGTCGATATTTCGTTCGGATTATCGGATAGCCTTTCTACAATTGAACGAGCGGTTGGGCCCTGAACTGCGATCATTGCTGTGTCGTCGGTTTCGTCGGTGATTTCGACGTCGAATGTATTCTGGCTCTTGATCCAAGCAACATCCTTCGCGTGATTGCTGGCGTTTACAACCATTGCAAATTCGGTTGGAGTGATTCGGTAAACAATAATGTCATCAACGCAACCACCGGTCGCATTTGGAAGGAGTGAATATTGTCCCTGTCCATCTTGTAGCTTGGCTACGTCGTTGCTCGTAATCCATTCGAGGAACTCAATAACTCTGTCTCCTTTGAACCGAAGTCTCGCCATATGAGAAACATCGAACATACCGGCACCTTCTCGAACGGCTTTGGATTCTACTAAGATGCTGGAGTACTGAACCGGCATTTCGTAGCCAGCAAAGGGAACCATTCGTGCGTTGAGAACGAGGTGAGCATCGAACAGCGGCGTTCGGAGAAGGGAGTCAGACATTGAGAAAATGGTACCCCGTTTAAGGTGAGGGCGAAGGCAATCGCGATGGCTTGTTCAGGCTATGTAAATCATGAATCCTGACCACTATGATTGACGTACACTGTTTAAAGCGATTGGGTCTCAAAATGAATGAGAACGAGCAGAGCGAAAAGTCGAGGTTGTTAGAACTCTTCCTTTTGATGCAGGTGCCAAGTGTGTTGGCATTTGTTTCCTTCATGTTTATGGTTCCGACCAATGAAACGGTAGTTTCAAAGATGTGGTGGATCATTGGACCAATGGGAGTCATTTCCTTGTATGTCATTGCTTTGCCTTTTTTTTGGAAGGGAGGGCTAAGTTACAAGGAAGTGATGAGGAGGGTTTTTAGGCGACCAGACGGATTGTCGATTGCCCTTGCGGTGCTACCAATCATTCTATGGGTGTCCGCGTTACTTTTACTAGTCAAGTCTCCCGAGCGACCATATTCCTTGCACTTGCCGAGTTTGCTTTTCGAGAAAGGTCAATTTCGGCCACAGATTCTAGTCTTGAGCCTAATGGGTGGCTTAAGTGGATCATTAGGCGTTTTGCTTATTACAAATGCAGCACGATATTCAACTCGAGTTAAGTTCATGTGTCTATTCTTTGGATTTGAAATCATCTTTCGATTCGTTGAATATGCTTGGAGTTACTCTAAATTCCAAGGTGTTCCTCACGAAATCGCAGCAAAGCTCATCAGTCCCGTTTTTGACATTACTCTTTCAATCGGCTTTTTCGCGGTCATTCTTGGCCTAATGCAACGAGGTCGAAGTTCTGTCCAAGCAATCGCGGTATTCCTGACTACTTATCTAGTTTTTCGCTACACCGGCTTCTATGAGTCATCACTGGAGGCCGCAATTGGGCTGTTTGGTGGAGCCGCTCTGATCCATTTAGTCAATTATTTTCAACATTCTGGTCATAAGTTTCGCTGGTCGGCGGAAAATGTCATTGAGCCTCAAAGTTCGGAATCTTAGGATTCAAACCAAGGCTGTCGCTGTTTCATACAACGTCAAATTGATTTGTTCGCGGTTTGGAAGAAGATCGGTCTCATGGTGCCGGATGGACATTTCGGGCGGCGACCGGAATACCTGCCACTATCTTCTGGGCGATCCTTTCACGGTCGAATCTGAAAGTCACTCCCTGGTACAATCCGCCACCAATCGATGACGAAGCGTTGCAAAGCTGAAACATCCTGTGGTATCTTATTCATTCGCGCCGATCCAGTTCGGCGGAGGAAGTCATGGCTAAGATCTGTCAAGTGAGTGGAAAGAAAGGTAATACAACGGCGAAGTTCATCAGGAACCGCCACTCGCAAGGTTGGAAGTTCAAGGCTCCACACAAGAACCGAATCCAGCACGCAAACCTTCAAACTGTGCGTGTAAAAGTTCCGGGTGGCAACTCGGTTAAGTTGGTTATTGCGACTAACGTACTCAAGAGTCCAGAGTTTGCTCGAGTTATTTGTGGTCTTAAGCCAATTCCAAAGGCTTGGTTGAAGAAAGCTTCCTACAACGTTTAATCAACAAATTTTAGATACAAAAATAGGCGGTAGCTTAATTGCTACCGCCTTTCTTATTTTGAGCTTAGCTCACGGTCGAATTGCTTCTACTCGCCAATCGGCTGATTATGCTGTGATGTCGAGACCTGAGTCACTTGACGTTGTTGCAGGAGGCGGTGGCATTGGTGCTGGCGGCGTTCCTGATACCGGTGGCGTACCCGACACTGGTGGAGACGTCGCTTGCGTTATTGTGGCACAAATGACCATGTTTGAACTTTTCCTCGCCATGAGGCAATTTACCCAAGTATGGATGCAAGTAATTGACAGAACATGCGTAACCTGGCAGTATGGCAGGCACTTTGTCGGTATCCTTATTCCGTCCATGGATCACCGCGAACTCTTAGGAGATGCCATCAAAGAAGAGTGTGGAGTTGTCGGAGTTTTCACCCCAGGTGAAGAAGTCGCAAGCACCGCATTCTTTGGTCTTTTTGCCCTTCAACATCGTGGCCAAGAGTCCGCTGGCATTGCGGT
>JANPAV010000018.1:0-9761 GCA_031430115.1 Armatimonadota bacterium
GCCATGCCCACTCCGATGCCCTCGTTGGATTACCTGGGTTTAAGTAGCCGTACGCGTCGGCCCGGATCTGCGCACCGATCCACTCTCGATACGGGTTCCGGTGGGTGGCACTGTCCGGTGGCATGATGCTCATCACGAAGTTGCGATACGCAACTCTTTCTGCGGTGAAAAGATTAAAGATGGGGAGGTTCTTGCACCAATACTCCGCAACATCGACCGGTTGAAAATCGACACCGTAGCATTTGATGAAGTCGAATCCGGCGATGGTGTAGTTGATGTCGTCGTCTTCGACAGCACAAACTAATTTTTCTCGGGTCCAGTTTCCTGCCCATTCAAGAGTGCTTCTCTTAGATTTCTTTGCAATCTCTGATCGCTCATGATCGTTCGGTTCTCGAACATAATCAGTGATCGGCCAGTTGCCAGTTTCCTCGCACCAAACTTGGATTTCTGCCCGATGCCAAAGCTCAAATGGCTTGCCCAACATGCAACCACAGATTCGTCCGAGGAGCCCGCCATGCAGCCTCTTCAGGAGTTCAGATTGGCTTCCATTAAATTCGGGAACCGAACTATTTTTCGAACCATTTCGAATTGCTTTAAGCTCGCTTGGTTCGACGTAAGAATAGCCTTCAGCCATGGGTAAATCTTGAACTTCGTCGCAGAGTTCAGCAGCTCGCCAATGCCAAGCAACGTCAGGACTGCCCTGCTTCTTTAGCTTAATGTGGTCGAGGAAGTCAGCCTCGATTCCTGATACGTCTCTTCCCTCTTCTCGGGCTTGAGTTAGCTCGACTTCAGGATCACTCCCTTCGAGGTACTCCTGCTTGTTCATCCATTGGGCGATCAATTCATCGTGCGTCATTACTAAGTTGGAGCCTACCAGCCAAGAGAAACCAATGATTCTTAAATATCGAACTTCCATTACTTGCCTCAAATTGGATAATTGAGTCGTCCTAATAGCTGGGATTTACGACTATGAAACGACCCTTTATTTTTTGTGGGGCAATTGCCTTGTTCGCCATCGCCGGAGCTCAGCTCGGCACTCGACCATCCAATCTCCTGATTCAGGATCAGGAATTCCGCCCGAAATCCGGAGTTCGATACAAGATGCCGACTCTATCAGAGCTAACCGCCGAGTTTGACGAACTTAAGAAACAGTCCGACGCCGACCATAAACGCATCGCAAAACTTGAAGCGATCAACGCCAGTCAGGCCGAACTTCTAAGGAAGTCACAAGAAGCTCTCGACCGGCTTTCGCCAACCCTTAAGGGCCTCTCGGGGCTAGAAGAGCGATTTAAGAAGCATACTCACACACTTAACCTCGCTCGAATCGAGCCAGGGCAAGTTAGCGCTGGAACCAAGTTCCGGCAGGACATCGTTACCATCGATTCTTCGTCGAACTATACTTGGAAGGAAACGAACCCGCCCAAACAGTAAACTCGTTCTCAGCACAATGCAGTTACTGCTTCGCCCCGCAACGATTGACGACGCCGTTGGATTAGCGATTGTTCAAGTAACCACTTGGCATGAAACATACAAGGGCATCATTGACCAAGGCTTTCTCGATAATTTTCAGGTTGACGGCGCAGCCGCGAAACAACATGAGCGAATAGCAACGGACAATGCTTACCGAATCGTAGCAACCATTGAAGGTCAAGTTGTCGGCTATGCCGTCTCAAACGAAATTTTGTCCGAAGGCGAGCCATTTCCCGGTGACTGGTTCCTCCATTCCCTTCATGTCCTTCCCGAGTTTCAAGGGATGGGAATTGGAAAGGCACTGATTAGCAACGCGAAAGAACGAGGCAAGCAGCGCGGGTTTACTCGCCTCGTTTTTGGCGTTTTCTCTAAAAACGAATCAGCCAAGGAGTTCTATCGGCGAGTCGGAGCTCAGTTCATCGAAGAACTTCCATTTGAGCTAGACGGGAAGTTTTATCCAACGGACTACTGTTTCATTTCGATCGACTAATCCTCGACAAACTTCTTCAGTGCGTCCAACTTCCGATCCCAAGCGTTTGCTCGTGATTTCAGCCATCCCGCCGCATCTTCGAGAACTTCGAGGCGAAGTTCACGAATGATCTCACGGCCGCGAGCGGTACTTGAAACCAGCCCAACATTCTCCAAAACCACCAAGTGCTTGGTTGCGGCTTGGCGTGTCATGCCAAGCCCCTCAACCAAATGCATCGTAGCCATCGGGCCTTGTTCGCCAAGCCGTTCAATCATGGTTAGCCGAGCGGGGTCGCCCAATGCCTGGTAGATCTCATGCTTTTGCGCGCTCATAGACCTGCCAAAACCGTTGCCTTAATTGTATCCATGCACCAAGTCCAACCGCCTTTATTGAGTCCGAGCGCTGTCAATCGACGCCCCTCGGGAATGTTGGCAAACCCACTTTCCTTAACCACCAGTTGAACTCCTGCGTCCGTCTCTTTCAGCGTAAACTTCACGGTAGTTAGCTGATCCTCTGGGTACTTGTCCCAAGTACAGCCTTCGGTTTCACCCGGATGCCATTTCCAAGACAGGGAATTGGGCTTATCTCGTTCGATAACCTTAATTGGGCCACTACAGCCTTTCTTAAAGTGAAACATTGTCATCGAGCCGATGCTCAAATCCCCTTCGACGCCTTGAAGAAACCAACTCTTTAATCCTTCAACTGTCGCAATTGCATTCCAAACCTTTTGGATTGGTGCTTGAATATAACGCTCGCGATAGATGTCAAAGGCGGGTGCTGGCTGTCGTTCGTCATTCTCAACGAGCCCGACAATCTTCGGAAGTTCTGAGTTCCATCCACCTATATTCGCTTCAAAGGCGCTTGCTCTTCGCGCTTCGGGAAGGTTTGCAAATCCGCTCTCTACCATGGTTAGTTTGGTTCCATCACCCAAAGCTTCCAGGGTAAACCGAACCGTGGTCAACTCAGATTCTGGATACTTCTCGATCGGGCAATCTTCACCCGGATGCCACTTATAGGCAAACTCGGTCTTTGGGTTAACGGTGGAAACCATTGCAAAGCACTCACCATAAGGACCAAAGTCCAGAGTCAGGGTCTCCCCTTCCTCAAACTTCCCTACTACACCGTAGCTAAACCAGCCGGTCCAACCCTCATGGGTCGTCAGTGCATCCCAAACTTTGTCGATCGATGCTCGTAGCATCATTTCACTTCGAATTTCGTTGTCTGTTACTGTAGCCATAATATGCAACCAATTAGATGCATTATACAACAAGATTCAAACATATGCAACATTTTTGTTGCATAAACAATATCTTATCGAAAGTCACAGTAACACGCACTGCTTTACTAACTCAATGTTGGAAATCATTTTTTAGAATGATTCAGAGAAAGTCGGGATAACTCTACACTCAAAATCAGCTCACTACTAATTGCTGTCACATCCATCAGAAGCAAGAAAATGGCTAAGTAGCGTGGGATTCCCCAGAGTCCGATTGGTCCGTGCCATAAGCTTAGAATCGATGTTGCCGGGTTATGAAGTGGCATTTCGAATGGTTTCGGAGCAAGGCAACCGTTGCAAGCAATGAGATTGCCTAGTGTGCCGCAATAAGGGCAAAACCATGGTCCTCTCCAGTTGACCATGGATGATTCTGCCATAGTTCATCTTACGCTATGAAAGCGTGAACTAATGCCCGTGTTCGCTAATCCATCGCTCAGCGTCAATCGCTGCCATACAGCCCGTTCCCGCCGCCGTAACTGCCTGGCGATAAATACTGTCCGCAACATCGCCCGATGCAAATACTCCAGGAACATTCGTAGCGGTTGATCCAGGTTGAACCTTGAGATAGCCAACATCATCCATATCCAAAATTCCCTTAAACATCTCGGAGTTCGGCTTATGTCCGATCGCGATAAAGACTCCATCCAATGGAAGCAAAGAAACTTCACCTGTTCCAACATTTTTCAAACGGACGCCCGTTACCTTCTTGAAAGGCTCGGTATCACCGACAATTTCCTCTAAGACTCTATTGTAAAGAACTTCAATCTTCTCGTTCGCCAAGACTCGGTCTTGCATGATCTTCGAAGCGCGGAACTCGTCTCGTCGGTGGACCAAATAGACCTTCGCCGCGTGCTTGGTCAAGTAGTGAGCCTCTTCCATGGCGGTGTCTCCTCCGCCAAATACCGCCACAACTTTACCTCGGAAGAAAAAGCCATCACATGTTGCACAAGCGGATACTCCGTGTCCTCCAAATGTCACTTCTGACTCTAATCCAAGCCACTTTGCGCTTGCGCCGGTCGAAATCACAATCGCTTTTGCTTGATACTCTTTGTCGTCAGCCCAAACCTTAAAGGGATGCGACGTGAAGTCAACTTTCGAAATATTTTCGTAGACAACCTCGGTTCCAAATCGCTCGGCTTGCTTTCGGAAGAGCTCCATCATGTCCGGCCCCATTATTCCGTCGGGGAAGCCAGGATAGTTTTCAACATCGGTAGTAATGGTCAGTTGTCCGCCCGGTTGGTACCCAGCAAAGACCATGGGCTTCAAGTCAGCCCGAGCAGCATAGAGCGCCGCTGTATATCCGGCAGGACCGGAACCGATGATGATAACGTCTTGAATCATATAGCCTCAGATGGTACCTTCGAAATCACCATTATCTTGGTTCATTCGACATCCCTTCTACGTCTATAAATGCATAAGATGTCCGAAGATATCCAGGAAAAAACCGCACCTACTATTTATGACCACCTAGCAATCCTTTTGGACCAGCTTAGTGGCGTTGCTTGGCAAAAACTTGGGCTTCAGCCAGACATGATAACTGGCAAAATTGAACCCGATCTTACTCAGGCAAGGGTCGCAATTGATGTTGTCGGCTACATTGCCTCACAACTCGAGTCGCAGCTTGATGATGACGACAAAAAGCACCTTCATTCTCTGGTTCGCGACCTGAAAATCAATTACGTCCAGAAACAAGGGGGCAATTAGGTTTGACCTTTCGCATGGATCATGCGCTTCGCGAACTCCTTACACAATGGTTCAATTCAGAGGGTGGCGATTTTCAAGGGGCCAATGATATCCACCAAGCTCGCAAAACTCAAACAAAGCTCATTTCTTTCACCTTACGATTTAGTGAGTTTTCCGAGTTATTGCTGAATTCTCAGCGATTCGGAACAACCAACGGAACTGAGGCACAATATGTGTCCCTAAAGCAGCAACTTATTTCCAGCTATCGGGAGCTCAGACCGTTTCTCCTTGCCTATCTTCGATTCGATCTTGAAGATGAGCGGATAGGTCTTCGGACCCTTGGTATCGGGACCGACGCATTTGAGGCATCATGGGTTGCCGACAGCCTCAAATCCTTCGTCGAATCGGATGATGTATTCCTTCGAGATCGCGTTGCACGCGCCAATGAAGCAATCAAGGACTATACTGAACACCTGCATTGTTTACTTGAGACAAGAGTATGATTACCGACTGGCGTGACGTTGACCTTAAAAAGGTCCTTGATCTTTGGAATACTTTCTATCCCCCAAAGTATCAAATCGACATGGACATCCTTCGGTTGAACACGATCGACAGTCCAACATTCGACTGGGGAGCTTCCCTGCTAGACCTCGATTTCGAAGACATGCTCCGAGCATTCGTGATTATCAAGCGTGCACCTGCAAAGCACTATAAAGTTGCCGATTCAGACGCAATGCATTTAAGTGGGATGGCATTCACTGATCCGCTTCACATGGTTGATGTTTTCAGCGATTCGAAGCGGGTCATGCGTGAAAGAGGAGCCTCTTGCGTCCTTTTCGGAATGGATTCGCGACACTTTTGGCCCGGCGTCCCGACCGACAAGCCGAGACTAAACGACTTTCTGATGATTGAAGGTTTTACTCTTGGTGGCGAGTATTTCGACCTCGAAAGAGACCTGACAGACTACGTTCCACCTCGAGAATTACCGACCGACGGAGTCGAGTTTCGCGTCTTGACCGACGAAGATCATGGACTACTAGTCAAATTCTTTGAACGAGAATTCCCGGGCCGATGGCGATATGACATACTGACCAAACTAGAAAATGAAGGTTCGCATCGGGGAGTCGTAGGACTCTTTCATGACAATGCCATTCACGGTTTCGCCTCAATTCAGGATTCATCAAACAAGTATCCGATTTCAGGTGCGGTTTGGAGAAATGCCCTTGGCGAAAATTGGGGAACCCTTGGTCCAATCGGGGTCTCGCAAAAGGTTCGAGGTCACGGTTGGGGTGGCGCAATGCTATCCGCGGGGTTGTTGGAACTGAAATCTCGAGGCATCAAGCAATGCCTCATCGATTGGACAACCCTTGAAGAATTCTACGGAAAGCATGGATTCGTGAAAACTCGGGTCTATAAGGCTGGGAAGCTGATTCTTTAAGTCTAATGAAGCGAATACGGCGCAATGATCGTATTACATAATTGAATCATGTCAGTTCTCGCAATTGCAGGTCTTCTTGCCAATCAGTCATCCGTCACTTTGCTATTCCAACCAAAAGTTGGAACCACCTATAAGCAATCAACGTCAATATCGCAGACCGGGCCCATGGGCAATACATCGACGTCAATGACAACCACAACCAAGGTATTGGGCATTGAGAGCGGTTTTTTTAAGCTTCAAAGCACGCCATCTAACGTAAAGATGACAGGCGGAATGGGTAGTAATGACCAAGTCAAGAAGTCAATGGAAAAGCCAAGCATTATGTTAATGGACAAGCATTTCAAGCCAAAGATGGCGGCAAATTCATCGGTTGGGATGCAGCAAATGATGGGTGGAATGAACAACATGATGTCCGGTATCACTTTCCCGACCAAGCCAGTCAAAATTGGGGAAACGTGGACAAATACAATTGACATGGGTCAAATGATGGGCGCAGCGGCAAAAAGTCAACCAAATGCTGCTGGTCTGAAGTCAACTGGCAAAATGACGATGACATATAAGCTTCTGAAGATCGACGCTACGAAGGTCACAATCGGTATGACAATAAACGGAACCGTCAACATGGATATGGGTGGTGGTAAAGGAGCCAGTGGCGGTCAAGGAATGAAGATGTCGATGACAATGACTGGCGGAGGAACTTCAACAATGGAGCGAAACACCGGAATCCCGATTGGCTCAGATACAAAAATGGCGATGAAAATGGGTGGCATGGGACAAGGGATGACCATGAACCAAACCATCGTAACCAAGCGAATCTAAAGCACTTCCATTTCGGGAATGAACGACCTTTGGAAACTAAACAGTTTCCAAAGGTCTTTTCTTACATTGGACTAGTAGTCGGTTTCCAAAAGAGCAGTCAATTCAATGTTCTGAATGCGCTTCTCGGTTAAAGACCGTTCATCAAATGGATAATTGTCTCGCTCATTCGCTTTCATACAGAACCCAATCAATCCCTCATTCGCACGATTCATGGCCCCGAAGACAAGCTCACCTTTTGTTTCCCGACGCCATTCTAACAAAGGGTCAATCAACTTGACACCCAATGACTTGATCTGGCTAAGAAAGACTTCCTGTTCCTCTTCCTCTTCTGGAAGGGGCGGAACATCAATGATTACCAGTGACCTTGGATCTGCCTGAATGTCTCTGGCAAGTTTCGAAAAATCAAGAAACTCAAATAGTGGCAGCTTAAAAGGTCGAAAGCCAGACAGCTTGGCCAAGCCTCTGAGTGCAATCGACCTAGCTTGCACCTTCCATGGATACCCCAATTCTAATGCCCGATTCGGCACTCTCGGAAGTTGGCCCTCCCCCCATGGCCAACACAGGTTGACTGGAGGGATACCATGATCGATCCGACGATGATTAAATTCTTGTTCGGCTAGCAAGTTCTCGGAGTCGTCAATGAACCTTCTAAAGTCATTTTCAGAGTCTCCCTCCGGAAGGGATTTTTGCTTTCCGTTGAGGCATGCGATTGAAGGTGAAGTCGTTCGGATGTCTAGACGCTTTTCACAAACCAGTGCATGGTCGAGCCCTTCGCCGATCAAAACAGTCAATGACTTCGTATTGAGCCGCATTAGCTGCGCTTGGATAACCTTGGATTCTTCTGAACTTGGTGGAGGAACTTGGGTTCGAATCTGGTCACCGGTAGCACTTAAGAGCGAAAGGTGAAACTGGACTGATCGCTCGGGAGGGTTATAACCCATTGCCGCCACCGTCAAAGGACCTTGATCGAGAACTAAATCGCTCAGTCCCAAGACGGCGGCTTCAAATGTCTCATCGGGACCTAATTGAAACTTGAATAACTTTGACTCTACTCCCAATTGTCGAAAAACGGGATCGTTGCCAATGACTGAATGACCTTCATTTTCGCCAAGAAGCCCGCGAAAGATTATGATTGGCATTACTGGTCAAAAAGTTGCCCTTGTCCGGAGGTTACGGTTGCCATTTCTCCGACGGCAGGAGGATCATCAAATGCGTGCTTTTTAAGCCCTTCTGGTATCTCAAGGGGATACTTTCCGGTGAAGCAAGCGGTACAAAACCCTTCGGTCGCGCCATCAACTGCCATTTGCGCCCCTTCAACGCTCAAATAGCCAAGGGAAGTACAACCGATGTATATCGCGAGTTCAGGAATCGTCATTCGAGCTGCGGCAAGTTCGCCCTTCGACGCCATATCGATTCCATAGAAGCAAGGATAGACGATCGGTGGGGCCGTAATTCGCACATGAACTTCTAAGGCACCCGATTCAAACATCATCTTGACAAGTTGCTTGGTAGTGGTGCCACGAACAATTGAATCATCGACAAGAATGATCCTTTTACCGCGAATGTGGTCATCGAGCGGTGTTAGCTTCATTCGAACGCCAATTTCTCTCATCCGTTGGTCTGGCTGAATGAATGTACGATGAATGTAACGACTTTTGGTCATTCCCTCTCGAAAGGGAATCCCGCTTTGCTTAGCGTATCCAAGTGCCGCCGGTATGCCACTATCTGGAACCGGAACCACGATATCTGCCTCTACTGGATGTTCTTGAGCCAATCGCTCCCCCATTCTTAGTCGGGCACCGTACAAGCCCGTTCCGAACATACGAGAATCTGGTCTTGCAAAATAAATGAACTCAAATAGGCACATCGCTTCGCGTGGCGACTCGATTCCCTGCTCAATGGTCATTCCTTCCCGAGTGATAAGGGCAATTTCCCCGGGTTTCAAATCAGTGTCACAAGTCGCTCCGACCGGTCCAAACGCGCATGATTCCGAAGCAAGCATGTAGCCGCTTTCGCCCAGCTTTCCAACCGAAAGGGGGCGGATGCCATAAGGATCTCGAAATCCAATTAACATGTTTGGCGTAAGAACAACAACCGAAAAAGCTCCTTTGCACCGGCGCATGACTTCTCTCACGGCCTCTGCTGGACCACTTTTTAAGTTATTGACGATGATTCGAGCAAGGACTTCGGAATCGGAAGTCGAATCAAAGTGTTCCCCTTCCGCTTGCATCTGCTCACGAAGTTCAACCGCATTAATGAGATTTCCGTTATGGGCGACCGCGATTTCTCCGACTAAGCTTTGACAATATATTGGCTGAGCATTTCTCAAAACGCTGGAGCCGGTAGTGCTATATCGGTTATGTCCGACTGCCATATCGCCCTTCAGACTGGCAAGGATTTCGGGAGTAAAAATCTGGTTAACCAGCCCCATGTCCTTGTGCATTCGAACTTTTTCGCCGTCGCTAACCGCAATGCCAGCGGACTCTTGGCCACGATGTTGAAGGGCAAAAAGACCAAAGAATGCGGTGCTTGCGACTTCTTCACCTGGGGTGAAAACTCCGACAACTCCACACTCTTCTTTGATGGCATCTCCTAAGAGTTCGCGG
>JANPAV010000019.1:0-2322 GCA_031430115.1 Armatimonadota bacterium
ATTGAATAGAAAACCGGACTTGAAAAATTGTTTCCTCGGGTTACCTAAGAACAAAGTCCTTCCCTAGATAGGGAAGGTGGCTCGCCTTTCATTCCGACTACTTCTGATGCCTATGAAAGGCGAGACGGAAGGGATGATGGATCACACAAGGAAGTAAAACGACCCTCTACGCCAACTTTTCAAACAGCCTGGCTTCAAGCTTCTCTCGAACCGCGTCGATCTGGACCTTCTCCAAAACTTCGGCCGCAAAAGCGTAAACCAAGAGCGATTCCGCTTTTGACTTCTCCACTCCCCTCGCTCGCAGATAAAACAGCGCATCCTCACTTAGCTGACCAATTGTCGCGCCGTGCGTACACTTAACATCGTCGGCAAAAATCTCCAACTGAGGCTTCGTATTCATCGTCGCAGTTGGCGACAACAAAATAGCTTGGTTGGTTTGTTTGGCGTCTGTCTTTTGAGCGTCTTCGTAAACGAAGATCTTGCCATTGAAAACGCCTTCGGCTTTATCTTTCAAAATCGTTTTATAGACTTCAAATGATTGGCAGTTTGGCATCGCATGATCAATTCTTGTGTGGTTGTCAATCACTTGGTTACCGAGGCCGACATTGGCGCTGTTGAGCCAAGTCTCGCAGTACTCGCCATTAACAAAGGCATTAATGTCATTCCGAGCGACCTCTCCACCAAAGTTGATGTTGTTCGAGGTGTAAACCGATTTCGCTTCTTGATGAATATAGGTATTCGAAATATGCGTCGATTCCAATGATTCATCTTGATATCTCGTGTGCTCAAGCCGAGCGGAAGCTTCGAGCCTAACCTCGGTCACCGCGCAGGTGAAGCCAAAACCATTCAACGTCACATACGATTCAATAACCTTTGCTTCAGCGTTTTCTTCAAGCAAGATTAAGCTTCTCGGAGTGGAATAGGTCCCACCAGTACCATCCGATGTAATGAATTGAAGGTGGATCGGCTGGTCAAAAGTTGAGCCTTTTGGAATGTAAACAATCGCAACTTCGCCAAGATAAGCAGTGTTAAGGGCTACAAACCGTTCGTCATTGGTGCTACCCAACCGGCCTTTCAACGAAGCAATCTTGCCAAAATGAGATTCAATTTTTGCTTGAAATTCTTCTGGAGCCTCTGATGCGATGCCAACAAAAGTGCCCTTTGGTAAATGGGTGTGCGAGGATAGTTCTGGCGCGTACTGACCGTTAACGAATGTAACCGTAAATGCCTCAATCTCTCCAAGCGTAAAGTTGACCAGATCTTCGCGATCAACGTTGGCACCAAAGCCAAACTTGAACTTCTTTTCTTGCAGCGACCTTAGCGATGTGTATTTGAATTCCTCATCCCGCCGCGTCGGAATTCCAAACTCTTGATAGCTTCGCATTCCTTGTTCTCTGAGCGAACTAAAAAATGGCAAGCCCTCAATGTCAAGAAGTGGCTTAATCGTGGCGTAGCCGTCGACAAAAGGATCAGTCGGAGAATTTAACAAGCTGTTCACGCTTTTGCCGCGATTTCCTCTTTAATAAAGTCATAGCCCTTTGCTTCCAATTCAAGCGCCAATTCTTTACCGCCCGACCGAACAATTCTGCCGTCTACCAGCACGTGCACGAAATCGGGAACAATATAGTCAAGGAGCCTTTGGTAGTGGGTGATGACAACTGTTGCTCGATCTGGTGACCGCAAGGCATTCACGCCATTCGATACGATCTTCAGGGCATCAATATCCAGTCCTGAGTCCGTTTCATCAAGGACGCAAAGTTTGGGCTCAAGTACCGCCATCTGGAAAATTTCGTTCCGCTTCTTCTCTCCGCCCGAGAAGCCTTCATTGACCGATCGGCTAAGCATCGAAGGGTCAAGCTCCATCATCGCCGCCTTCTCTTTCACCAACGCCATAAAGTCCTTCGCAGAAACATCGGGTTCGCCTTTGTACTTTCGAATCGAGTTAACCGCTGACCTTAGGAAGTAAGTGTTGGTAACGCCCGGAATCTCGACCGGATATTGGAAGGCAAGGAATAATCCTTCGGCAGCCCGCTCTTCAGGGTCCAATTCCAACAGGTCTTTACCGTCAAAGTCAATGCTGCCGCTGGTTACTTCGTAGTCCGACTTGCCTGCCAATATGCTGGCAAGGGTGGATTTCCCGGAACCGTTTGGCCCCATGATCGCGTGGACTTCGCCTGCTTTTACAGTCAGGTTTACTCCTCTCAGAATCTCTTTCTCCTCAACGGAGGCGTGCAAATTGGTAATGGTCAGCATAGGGGAACTTTGTTTCCTACGTATCGAAACGCGGGAATGTTGACATTTCTGTCTACTTTCATTATGACA
>JANPAV010000020.1:0-6998 GCA_031430115.1 Armatimonadota bacterium
GCGGGAACGATTGCGCCGGGAACGATGGCAGCCGTATTAGGCTTGGATTCTGATGCAATCAAGGAAGCCTTGACCAAGGTTCCGGGAGTCGTCGTTGTTGCCAATGACAATTGCCCGGGACAAGTAGTGATCTCGGGAGAGGTCGCAGCAGTCGAAGCCGCGGGACCAGTTCTGTCGGAAGCTGGAGCAAAAAGAGTTTTACCGCTTAACGTAAGTGGCGCTTTCCACAGCCCACTCATGCTGGAGCCATCCAAGTTAATGGCGAAGACGTTGGCGACCGTAGACTTTGCTTTTGGAAAGCCGGTTTATAGCAACGTAACCGCTGATGCAGTAGAGAACCCGGTTTATTGGAACGAGCTACTTGAACAGCAACTCCGAGACTCGGTGCGATGGAATGAGAGCATCCAAAACATGATTGGAGATGGAGTGACAAAGTTTATTGAGTGCGGGGTTGGCGAAGTCCTTTGCGGTCTACTCAAGCGAATTGATAAGTCAGTTTTGAGCAAAGCGGTTTATGACATGGACTCCTTAGCCGCGGTGAACAACTGATGAAAGTTGGCGTGATCATGGGCAGCAAAAGCGACTGGGCAACAATGTTTGCCGCAGTTGAGGTCTTGGACGAATTTGGAATCGCCAATGAAGTCGAAGTGGTTTCGGCGCATCGAACGCCTGAGCGAATGTTCAACTATGCCCGTCTTGCCCGAGAAAATGGCTTTTCGGTCATCATTGCTGGCGCCGGTGGCGCGGCTCATTTGCCCGGAATGGTGGCGAGCCTAACGACACTGCCAGTCATTGGCGTACCGGTTCAAACAAAGACGTTGAGCGGAGTCGATTCGCTGTATTCCATCGTCCAAATGCCGGGCGGGATTCCCGTCGCGACGGTTGCGATTGGCAACGCGAAAAACGCGGGACTGCTTGCCATCCAGATCCTCGGGGTGACCGACAAGGCAATTGCCGCCAAATTGGACGCCTATCGGGAAAGCATGAAGCGAGATGTTGAGAAGATGAACGTTGAGTTGAGAGACTAGCCATGATTAACCTCCTTGTAGCTATTGCTCTTCAGCCACAGGTTTCTAACGCGAGGTTGATTGGTCGATTCTTGTCGGATGGACTCGGCGGATACGCGTGCGAATGGCCCGGTTCTGCCGTTCAATTTTATGCCGAAAGCTCTTCGGTGGTGGTTCACTTTAATGCCAGTACCGCCAATGATCGCTGGCAAGTTGATGTGGATGGAACCGCAACTAGCGTTTTGAAACTGAATCCCGAGCAACTTGATTATAAGATCTCGTTGCCAGACAGCAAGAGGCATTTGGTCACCTTGGTTCGCCGAACTGAGTGTTTCTCTGGAGCGACAACTTGGAAGGGAGTCGAGAACAAAGGGATTGAAGCGCCACCGAGTGCAGCGAGAAAGATTTTGGTCGTCGGTGACTCCATCAGCGCAGGATTTGGAGTAGACGGGAAAACGAAAGAAGAGGTGTACAGTTTTGACACCGCCAACGCTTATTTGACTTATGGCTGGGTTGCTGCCCGTCAAGTCAAAGCAGACTGCACGATTGTCGCTTGGTCGGGCAGAAAGATGTGGCCCGACAATACGATTCCTGAGATTTTTGACTTTGCATTGCCAAGTACAGCGAGAGGACAATCGGTCTTTTTAGATCGAAGCAGCACGGACGCCATCATCGTGAACTTGGCGACCAACGACTTTGGCAAAGGGATTCCAGACAAAGCAAAGTGGACCGGCGCCTACCGCGGTTTCTTGGGCAAGCTTCGGGAACGGTTTCCTGAGGCGCATATTTATTTAGCGACTGGCAGCATGATGTCGGACAATTGGCCTCCGAAGGAGAATCATCTGACAACCCTTAAAGGCTATTTGGATTCGGTTTTGTCGTCTCGCTTTGATAAGAAAGTCCATCGAATTGACTTTGCCGCCCAAAACGAGAAGGACGGCATTGGAAGCTCGTGGCACCCAAATGCGGTTACGCAAGGCAAGATGGCCAAAGTCTTGGGCGACGCATTGCGGAAAGATTTGGGCTGGAAGTAGATTTCAGGGCTCAAGGCTCAAGGCTCAAGGCTCAAGGCTCAGAGATCAATATTTTCTCTGATCCCTGATCCCTGATCTCTGTTCTCTGCCCTCCTCAATTCCCCCTCGGTTCAACCCCCAACAAGCTCCTCACGAAGAAGTCTTGGAACCGTCTCCGCGCATACGGGTTCCCGATCGCACCGTGACCGTTATTCATGACCACCACAAACTCAAAGTCTTTGTCCGCTTTTTGCAAAGCATCGACAACCTGATACGTGCTGGCTGGATCGACGTTGGTATCCAGTTCGCCAACCATCAGCAACAGCTTGCCAGTCAGGTTTTTCGCCAGCACAGGACCCGATTGAGCTTCATAATGCGGACCGATCGGCCAGCCCATCCACTGCTCGTTCCACCACATTTTGTCCATGCGGTTGTCATAACAGCCGCAGTCGGCGACTGCAGCCTTGTAGAAGCTTCCTTGGGTAAGAACCGCATGGAGGGCATTCTGTCCGCCTGCCGAGGTGCCATAAATACCCACTCGATTGAGGTCCATTTGAGTCCATTTTTGGGCGGCTGCTTTCATCCACAGAATTCGGTCCGGGAAACCGGCATCGACAATGTTCTTGTAACAGACATCATGAAACGCTTTTGACCGGTTGCTTGTTCCCATACCATCGATGCGAACAACGATGAATCCAAGCTCCGCCAACGACATACCCCCCGCAAACGTGTGAAACGTCTTGGGAACAAAAGAGCCATGAGGACCCGCGTAAATATCCTCAACGACCGGATATTTCTTGGTTGGGTCGAAGGTGGTTGGCAAGTAAACCAAACCGTATATGTCGGTGACGCCATCGCGAGCCTTGGCAACAAATCGCTGCGGAACCTTGAACCCGGCTTTCAGCAACCCAGAAATGTCAGCATGCTCGACTTCAACGAGTTTCTTGCCCGAATCTGCGCTTCGCACTTCAAACGCTGGAGCTAAATCAGCTCGCGAATAGGTGTCGAAAATGACTTTTTTGTTGGGCGAGAATTCAACGGTGTGATTGCCGTCTGCCCCAGTCAGCCGCGTAAAGCCCGTGCCGTCAAAATTGATTCGACATGCATGGACGTGGTACGGATCTTCACCCGCGGTGAGCCCGCTGGCAGTGAACCAAATTTGCTTTTTGAATTCGTCAACCTGCGTAACGCCTCGAACAACCCAATCGCCTTTGGTGATCGGGGTTGCGGTACCAGTTTCGAGATTTTGTAGATAGAGGTGGCACCAACCAGACCGCTCGCTCATCCACACGGATTGCTTTCCGCTCGGCAGGATTTCGTAGACCGATTTGTAGTTCCAGTCAATAAACGTTTTGGCTTCTTCGTTAATGATTGCTTTCGCCTCGCCCGACTTAGCGTTCACTCCGATCAACCGCATGACCTGGTGTCCGCGTTGGTTATATCGGAAGATGAATTGGTCGTTATTCAGCCAACGCTCTCCGCTCAGGTCGAACGGGTTCATGTAAAGCGCATCATCAACTTCGGTCACCTTCTCGGTCTCGACATCAACGATTCGAATCCTTGGTTTGGGCAACTTGTCGCCTGGCTTCAGGTACTGCTGGGTCATTAAGCGCGGTTGGAATTGATCTTTTGGCGTGGTCACGACAATGTTTAGCGGATGGTCGTCGCCTGGTTCACTTTGGTAAACTGCCACATGTTTCGAGTCAGGCGACCACCAAACGCGGCCGTTATAACTGTTCGCTTTTGTGCCGTTGGTGGTTACCGACTTTTCTTCTTTCGAGTCGGCATTGACCAGGACGAGATTGTCATTTTTATAGGCGATTCGCCACTTTCCGTCCGGCGATTCAGTCCCGCGAGACCTCCGAGGACTTGCGGGTACTCGCTTTCCATCGAGAAAAGCGACGCCGGGTTTCTTATCGGTGACATAGATAGCCAAGTCGTCTCCATTGAGCCGGTTGATGAGCCAACTGTGTCCGCTAAACGTATTGGTCTCCCACTCCTCGCCGACTTTGATGCGTCGATATTCGACGGGTTTGCCGTCGTTGAGCCAATTCACGGCGAGTACTTCGGTGGATTGGTTCACAAATTTGATTGAGGATTCCTCGGCACTTCGGTTACCACGGGGAGGTTCTTCGGGCGAAAGGGCATTCAATCGGTTAACCGCAACGTCGACTTGAGTTTCTTTGCCCTCATAGGTAGTGAGATCGACTTCGATCGTTTTTTGGTCGAGCTTCAGGCGAAGTTTTTTGAGGTCGGAGGTGAAGTCAATTCGAGAGAACGGAAGCTTGGTTGGGTCAACCGGCTTTCCGGTAAAGGTCGTTAGAAATGCGGCGAGCTTTTGATGGTCGAAGGCTGGCTTCTTTTTGGTGGAGCCAAGCGGATCGACCAGCATGAACATGCTTTTGCCGTCTGGCTCTTGCCTCAGGTACCAAAACTTCTCGGAGTTGCCGATCCAGTTGGGCGCGACTCGCTCGTTGAGCACGAGGCCGCGAAATTTCTCGCGAAAACCGTTGGCGCGATCGTAGTCGGTCCTTGTTCCTTGCGCGCTGACGAGAAGCGGGGTCAGGAGGAATAGCCAACACAATTGTTTCTTCATGGTGCCAGCATAACCCAGCGGGGGCAGGAAAGGAAAGACGAGGATAGGACGAAGGATCAGCAGGGGTCGCTTTATCGCTAAAGTTCTCGTGCGAATCCTCGGAACATCACACGTAATCGATCTTGGCCGCTTCCACGGTCGCTAGTTTTTCACTTCGGCGGACTGGCCCCAATTTTCCTAACCAACTTAAACTGTAGGATTTCCTTCCGTTTGTTTGGCTAAAGACCCGCCTTCAAGTTTGCTGGGGTGAGACCAAAAAACTACCGCGACTTTCGTTTCCAACTAGCAATTTCTATTTTTAAGTCTGGATCCGTAGATAATTCGTCAATCAGTCTGATCGATACCTCATCTCGTTTTCGGCGAAAGCAATAAAGAAAGAATAACCTGGTTTTGCCACGCGACCGATCTCGCAGTAGTTTGATAATTTCTTGTCTCAATTCAGAAGATTTTGACGTTATTTCTTGTTCGCTTAATGCTACAGCAAGCCCAGTCATTAAACCTGGGGATGCATCTTTATCTGCCTGCACATACATTTGCAACAAATCTCTCCACAATCTAAACGCGGATGGGTGCGCCAAGAGTCTCCCAAGAGTTTCAAGAATTTTGTCCAAATATGGTTTCTGGAGGTGAGAAAAAATCATATCGATTGCTGCTGAATAGTCTGGATATTCTGTGTGCAAATTCAGGATGTTGTCTCGTTTGAAACCTAGGCGTTGCAAATCAGGTCGAATCTGATCTATCTCTGATGCTAACTTCTTCCAATACTCTATATCATCGGTGTTAGCCATGTTATTTAAGTACCCGGTAGAGTTTGATCCTGCCTTGTTTGACGAGTGCTTGAAGTGGTCCTTAGAGTTGAAACCTTTTCGTACAACAAAACGAACATCGAAAGCTATTAAAGAACAAACTCGGGGATCATTAGCTGGGCATCTTCATATGTCATGCCACCTGCCACAAGCATCTCCAGACATTTGTTCGGAAACAATTTCCTTGCCACCTCAATTGGAATTCCATTAGCATCATCAAGACCATGTACTGCTTGGTCTGCCAATTCTTCTATCCAATCAAATGTTTTTCTTAACGTTGTATTTTTCTTTGTTAACTCCTTAAATTCCTTATCTTCTCCGAGAAAGCTGTCGTATGACCTAGACGGGTGTGTACCCTGCAATATTTCTCTAATCTCACTCAAATACAGAACAATTTTGTTTTTCATGGTCTATTTTTTGGGTCTATGATATGGCCACTCTCTTTGGATTCCGCCTTTCATTCTTGCATGGATGTGAAGTCTCGTCTTACCAAGGAGCTTTGGATTAATTGTATAGCCACCTTTTGGTGCATGCAGGGGATGAAAATCAAGCCGCCCAAGTTGCTCACCAGATTTCTAGACTTTCAATAATGTTCGACCGCCGCCAGGCAAAATGCGATGCTACAAAAGTGAGAAAATTTGGAATTCGGATTCGATTCGTTACCGAAGGAGCAAAGCAATTGCTACATTCGCAAGAGATGGACTTTTGCAGTTTCGAGTTACTTGCAGGCAAGATGCCTGCGCTCCATAGGTATGCTGAGGTCAGCACACGGACTCCTGCTGATCTATTTTTTCGCTCAAATTGACGATCTGAGGGGCTCCGGTCGAAGGAACAATGATTAACAGTTTTGATAGTAAGAAGACTCTTCAATCCGGTGGCAAAAATTACACCTACTTCTCTCTAAAGGCACTGGAAGACAAGGGCTACAACATCAAACGGCTTCCGTATTCGTTGCGGATCCTTCTTGAAATCCTGCTAAGAACGGAGGACAACAAGTCGGTTTTTCGAGCCGATATCGAAGCGCTGGCTTCGTGGAATGCCAAGGCTGAGCCAACCAAAGAGATTTCCTTTACTCCTGCCCGCGTTATTCTCCAAGACTTCACCGGTGTTCCTTGCGTAGTTGATCTTGCGGCGATGCGAGACGCGATGGCGGCTTTGGGAGGAGATCCCAAAAAGATCAATCCTTTGCAACCAGTTGAGCTGGTTATCGACCACTCGGTACAAGTTGATGCTTACGGATCGGAAGCGGCACTACTCATCAATCGGGACCTCGAGTTTGAGCGAAACAACGAGCGATACGAATTTTTGAAATGGGGACAGAAGGCGCTTGATAACTTCCGCGCGGTTCCACCAAACACCGGAATCGTCCACCAGGTTAACCTTGAGAACCTTGCTCGAGTGACCTTTGTGAACAAAGACGGAGTCGCTTACCCCGACACCTTGGTTGGCACCGACAGCCACACGACGATGATCAACGGACTGGGTGTCCTTGGTTGGGGCGTGGGCGGAATCGAGGCGGAAGCCGCGATGCTCGGTCAGCCGGTCACGATGTTGATTCCGCAAGTTATTGGCTTTA
>JANPAV010000021.1:0-23436 GCA_031430115.1 Armatimonadota bacterium
AAAAGACTCTTCGAATTGAAGGAATTACCGAAAAAGAAATAGTTGAGCGTTTAAATAACGTCTCGAAATGAGAGAAGTCGCAATGAGTGATGCAAATCGAACACAGATGATCGGATCCGATCCTAATCGAACAATGATGGCACCTTCGCCAAATTTTGATCCGAATAAAACGATGATGGGTTCAGTCGCAACCATCAATGCTACTGTGACCATTAAGCCAGTTCAGTGCCCGGTCTGCAAGACCTTTAATCCGGTTGGCGTCATGTTTTGCGTTGACTGCGGTCTCATTTTTGATAGAGCTTTGCCTGGCGACGCGTTTGGTGCTCCAGCAGTTCAATTACCCATGCTGGTTGAGCAAAGTGGGAGGGAGCATCCTCTTCGCCCTGGTCCAACCGTAATCGGTCGAGAAGGCGATATCTCATTGATGGATTCTCGAATCAGTCGTCGACATGCGCAAATCACCAACACTGATGGAGCGCTTACTCTTGAAGACCTTGGATCTTCTAATGGTACGAGCGTGAATGGGCGTTCGATGGCGGCGGGTGAAAAGGTTGCCTTGGCTGGCGGTGAAAAGATTTCCTTTGCCGGGCTCGAAGTCGCGGTTTCGATGCCGGGCGCTGGCGGTGGAAACACGACCCAGGCATTTGGAGGCAACAAGACTGCGGCCATTTCGGCTGCACCACAAAAACACGTCTCTCCAGCCACCCTTACTTGGAATGGAAAAGAGTTTCCCCTTAAGCTTGGTCTGAATACTTTTGGTCGGAAGACAGATAATGATGTAGCCATCGTTGATCCGTACATCAGCGGAAAGCACGGCACGATTGAAATTCTTGAAGACGGCATTTACGTCACCGATATTGGTTCGACAAACGGCATGAGCTTGAATGAATCGAGGCTCTCCCCTAACATGAGAACCCTTATGGCAGAAGGCGACGTGATTCAGATTGGAGCGATCAGTCTTACCGTCAAGCGGGCAGTGGTAGCATGACGGAAATGGAGGACATCACAGCCGAGTATGCGGTTTCAGACCTATTGCCTCAAGCTGAGTTAAAAGCGCTTGCAAAATGTACAGTTGCGGCGAAAACTGACCTTGGTCGGATTCGCGAGAACAACGAGGATAAGTTCGAGTTTTATATTCCCGATGATGAAGTCACCTTGGCGTCACGGGGACAGGTATTTGTTGTGTGCGACGGTATGGGTGGTCACGCAGCCGGGCAAATTGCATCCGAGCTAGCATGCAAGACGTTCATTGACGTGTATCTCAATCATCCGTCTGCCGATATTCGAACGGCATTAACCGAGGCCCTTCAAGCCGCAAACCGATATGTATTTCTAGTTTCCCGTTCTGTTGCCGCACGAAAGGGCATGGGTACGACGTTAACTGCGATGGTGCTACTCCAGCACATGGCGTACGTCGTTCAAGTCGGCGACTCACGAGCCTATCGACTTCGCAACGAGGAACTGACCCAAATTACTGAAGACCATACGTACATGCACGAAATGATTCGGATGGGTGTTTTGACTCCAGAACAAGCGGCGGTCCACCCCCAGAAGCATGTTATTACTCGAGCGATTGGTATCGAAGAGCATGTAATTTGTGATGTTTATGAGTTCGAGATCAATGAAGGCGATACGTACTTCTTGTGCTCGGATGGAGTCTTGAACCACGTTGAAGACGACCAAATCCAGTCTATTTTGGCTTCAAATGGTCCGGCAGCAGCGACCTGGAAAATGGTTGGTGCGGCATTGCTTGGCGGCGGAAGCGACAATACAACCGTGATTGTCATCCGAGTCGATCAACTGCAGAAGTTTGACTAGTAGCAATTGCCACTAGGATCGCGTATCATAGATGCATGGCATCTTTGCGAGCATCGGAAGCACTTGTTGGGTTTGGATTTACTGCACTTGAATCGGAAATCTACGCTTTCCTCCTCCAAGAGCACCCGGCAACCGGATACCGGGTTGCCCAAGCAATCGGTAAGCCTGCCGCAAATGTCTACAAGGGCCTCGAAGCCTTAGAAAGGAAAGCCGCAGTGCTGGTCGAAGGGACCAACAGCAAAGAGTATCGGCCCGTTGCACCTGATCGCCTTTTTAGCCGACTCGAGAAGGAGTTTCTCGGCAACAAGACTTCCGCCGTCAAAATGCTGTCTGCCCTTGGGAAGCCGGGTTCTTCGGGCAAGATGTTTACCCTTTCGAGTCGAGATCAAGCCTTAGCGCAAGCTCGCGCCCTGCTTGGTTCAACAAAGGATTCAGCGTTATTCATTGGGTCGGAGGATTTCGCCAAGGAGTTGCGTTCCGAATTAAAGGACTGCTGGGTTATGTCATCAGTTGAAACGAATTGCGAACAGTTCATCGCGATTCCTGAGGACATGTTTGAAGTCCCAACCATCCAAGTCGTTATCGACGGAAAGTCGGCACTTTTTGCAAGCGGATCTGATGCGAATTTTCAAGGTTTTTGGTTTGAAGACCACCCACTAGGAGCATCCATGCACCAAGCCGTTGTTTGCCAGATGGGGCTTTACCAAGTTGACCGAGCATTGGACGCAGATGCGGGCAAGAAGCAAATCTCAAAAATAATCGAGAACTTGCCGTAGCGTTTCGCTACTTCTTCCAGCAGTAGCCAATGTAATATTGAAAGAGGTTTTCGCCGTAGTTCGGTTTCTTTCGACCGCCGTTGCTCGTGTGGATGTATCGAGTTCCGACCAGAAACGAGGTTTTGTCACTCGATAAAAACTCCGCCCCGAAACCTCCGCCGATCATAAAGTCATTCGCCAATGGGAGGTCCTTGCTGCTGTGGCGTAGGAGGGCAAAACCAAGGCCCGCATCTCCATAGAAATTGAGCCCCGCTTTCTGCAGCCAGCGGTAACGGGCTGTCACATTGACGGCAAAGGTTTGGTTCGTTCTCGATGGGTACCGGGCAGAAGGTTTGTTGGTGTGACTTTCGTTGTAAAAGGCTTCCCAGATGAGTTCGCCGGGGATTCTCTTGAAGAGTAGAAGTTTCGGTTCGATCTTGCCCGCAGCAAAGCTAAATCCACTTCCCGTCCGATTTTCCGCACTGCCCAAAAAGATGGCAGTGTGGGACAAACCCGCATATGTATAGTAGTTGATTTCGCCTTTCACCAGTTGCCCAAAACACGACGTTGATATGCTGAAAACTGCACCCAAAAATACTAACCCACGCACGTTAAATAAGTTACCTGGTGCCCAAAACAATTGGCTAATGCTTGTAGCGTATTCCCACAAACCATTGAAGGAGATTCTGGCCAGGATTTGGATTGGTCCTGCCTCCATTGCTGGCATGTAAAACGCGGGATCCGATAAGAAAAGAGTTCCGATGTGATGTGCGGAACTCCATGCCGAATCCCACAGTCGGAGTCGTATTGTTCGTCAGCCGCAAATCTTTTGAGTCATGGTCGGTAAATTGAACTCCAAATCCAATGTCGGCAAAGAAATTCATATCTGATCTGAACTGCCATCGATATCGTGCAGTTGCCAGGACTCCAAAACCTCTTGAATTAGTAGCTGGAAATTCTTCTGTCGGATGACTGGTATTGGTTTCCACAAAATAGGCCTCCCAAATCAGCTCGCCTTCAATTTTGCGGAGCAGTCGCAGTTTTGGGTCGCGCCTACCTACGGCAAGCGAGAATCCACCGCCACTCCGAACGTCCGAGCTACCTAAAATAAGGAGAGAGTGGGACACATTTGCGTATGTGTAATAGTGAAAATCGCCGTCGATCAGTTGGCCGAAAGCTGGTGTTGCTGACAGGCATAGCCCGACCCCCCAAAATTGCCTACGCATCTTACTTAAGGTACCCTTTAAGAGCCGCATGTTTTTAACCCGAGGCAACCCCGATGAAAAAATCGCTTCCTACTGTCGTCATCGTTGGTCGTCCCAACGTTGGTAAATCCACATTTTTTAACCGCCTAGTCGGTAAGCGAATCGCTGTTGTTGAAGACACGCCTGGCATCACACGAGACCGGTTGTACGCCGAAGTAACTTGGAATCGAAATCGTTTTCAAGTTGTTGATACCGGTGGAATTGTCTTCCAAGATTCTGACCCAATGGAAGAGCAGATTAGGGTTCAAGCCGAAGTCGCGTTGGCAGAAGCCGACGTTGTTATTTTCCTTGCCGACGTCATGGTTGGTATTCACCCTGATGATCGAGACCTCGCAAACCACCTTCGGGGAATTACGAAACCAGTATTAGTCGTCGTCAATAAGGCCGATAACTATAACCGCGAAGACTATGCAAACGAATTTTACGCGCTCGGTCTAGGGCATGTTTTTCCGGTTTCAAGCTTGCATGGAAGTGGCGTTGCTGAAGTCTTAGACGAAGTCATTACTCACATCCCAATTCTTCCTGATGATTTTGAAGAAAAAGAGGAGGTTCGACTTGCGATTGTCGGGCGACCTAACGTTGGCAAGAGCTCTTTGGTAAATGCGTTTACTGGTGAGCAACGAATGATCGTTTCGAACATCGCGGGAACAACCCGAGATGCAATTGACACCGAGTTAGTTCACGAAGGCGAAACCTTTCGGTTGATCGATACTGCGGGTATCCGGCGGCGTGGAAAGATTCAGGGTTCAGTTGAGTACTACATGGTGAACCGAGCCGAAAAGGCAATCGGTCGGTCCGTATGTGCAATGGTTGTCGTTGACGGCTCTGAAGGATTGACTGACGGCGACAAACGAGTCATGAAACTTGCTCATGATGCCGGTAAAGCATGCGTCATTGCGGTCAACAAATGGGACACCAAGGAGCCACCAGACGGTCACCCACGAAAGAACACTCAGATAAAGAAGGATTTTGTCAAGATTATTCGAAATGAGATTCCTGAACTGGCCTATGCACCCGTGGTCTTTACGTCCGCCATCGAAAGCGCAGGACTTGAGCCAGCCCTGGATATGGTCCTTAGCGCCCTCGAGAGCTACAACTTCCGAATCTCCACTGGTCAATTGAATCGTCTCATCCAAGATGCGATCTTCGATAAGCCTCACGTTACGCATGGTCGCCAATTTAAGGTGTATTACGCGACCCAGGTTTCAACTGCGCCGCCAACATTCGTTTTGTTCTGTAACAACCCTGATTTGATGCACTTCAGCTACCAGCGGTACCTGTTGAACAAGATTCGTGGTCTCTTCCCGCTCCAAGGAACCCCTATCAGACTCTTTGCCCGAAGCAGCCACGATAAGGCGGAAGACGATAAGAAAAAGGGCTAGTTCGGAGTCCGGCCAAGATGTGGCCGGGTCATTGTGTTCTAGGAATGGACTATTCGTAGTTCGCTACCTCAGCAGCAACGGATGGTTTGAACCTGAAAATGACTGAAAACTGTCGCTGTTGAGGTTAAAGAAACCCAAAAAGTCGAGGGATTCAATACAATGACCCACCCACAAGACGCCCGACCCTCTATTGACCTGGAACCGCTTCCTTAAATCGGTTCATCATTTCCTGAACGTCCATACTGTTGCCCGTCATGCGGCGAGTCCAAATCCAAAAGACAATCAAGAATAGATTCAAAATCAGTGGAATGAGTGCCCACACTCTGCCTTTTCGATAAGCCATTACCGACAAAATGAGCCCGCCCAGACCAAGCGTGATGTGAGCCCCAAACGACGGCAAGCAGCACAAGATAACGGATGCCGCAATACAAGCCCAGGCCCCACTGAGCTCATATTTTGCCGTGCTCAAAATCTGCGGAGTATAGGTCTTAAACGTTTGGTTGTCGAGCCATATCAAACTCGGAATAGTGGATGCCGCAACTCGCATCTGCGAGTCTTCGGGCTGCAATAGAGTCGTCGGTACAACCCGCCCTTCCGCGATCCATTGATTGATTCCGTGGAGCTCGACCGGACCATAAACTTGACCATCAACCGCGTGGATATAGTAGCGCACTACCCTCTATGTTACTTGGGTAGAGCATAATCTCTCCATGGTCGTCGGTGTTGGAATTGATATCGTTGAGGTTGGAAGAATTGAAAATGCCCTCAAGAACGACCGATTTATCCGCCGAATCCTGACCGAACGCGAAGAGGTTTACTGCACAACACCGATGAAAGTTGCTGGTCGATGGGCTGCCAAAGAAGCGGTTATCAAGGCCGTGGGAGTTCCTCTCTTGATGAAGAATATCGAGATTTGGAACGACCAACTCGGTCAACCACATGTCACCATCCTTGACCCGAACTACGATGGCAAGCGATTGAAGATCTTCATTTCAATTACGCACGAAAAAACCCACGCTGCTGCGGTCGCGGTGGTTGAGCGAAGTGTGATGCAAATTCCGATCGCCTAGCCTGCGCTCAGAGTCAATACCGCCACTTGCGGCGGACACAAAAACCTAGACGGCGGACCCGTCGTTCCCACTCCCCTCGTTACAAACAGAGGCGTCGGAGCTTCGGGATAGAATCCGTCACGATATTTGTCGCCATTCGTCGAGGTCATCGGCGTCAAGTTAAACGGAAATTTGAACTGCCCACCGTGGGAGTGTCCACTGAGCTGAAGCATTGCTTTGCCTGGAGGCAATAGTCCAACTAAATCGGGCTCATGCCACAAGGCGATAATCGGATTGTTTGTTGCCGACGAAAACGCCTTCTGTACATCTGCAGCATCTTCGTTGTAACTGTCAACACCGGTCCAACAGATGCCCTTATGAACCCAACTCTCATTGCGGAGAAGTTTGATATTGAGCTCGTCGAGGATCATTCGCAGAATCTCGGGCGATCCGGCCTTATAGTCGTGGTTGCCAGGAATGGCGACAACGCTTCCATTCATGATCAGAAGTGGCTCAAGCACATCACCGATCAGCTTTGGCGAATCTGGCTTCCAATAGTTGACGAAATCTCCGACCAGACAAACCATGTCGGGGTCTTGGTCGAGGGCCATGTCAATGGCTTTTTCCGCGAGTTCGACCGAGTATTTGTCGCACAAATGGAAATCGCCCAAGACGACTATTTTGAATCCATCCAGGTGCTCCGGCAAATCTGAAATCGCAATATCAAACTTGTCAAGAACGAGGCGTTTAGATTCTACCAATGCACCGTAAACCAGCATTGCTCCACCAAGGGCAGAGAGTCCAAACGCACCAACGGCTAAGAGGTCTTTGTTTCGCATTATTTCACGGCTTCCATGACACTTGCGGCGATCGCCGCATTGCCAAATGGAGGCATCAGATAGATTCCTTGGGCGAGAGTTTTGATCTCTGCACTTAATTTTTGGGCTTGTTCGATCCCGATCTTTAGAGCGGTTTCGTCGTCCGGCGCGTTTTGCATCATGGTTCTCAGGTTTTCAGGAATCGAAACCCCAGGAACTTCGTTGTGCATAAACTCGGTATGGCGAGCCGACCGTAAAGGTAATACGCCAAGCATGAGGGCAACATTCAACTTCTTGCAGATATTCGCAGTCCGAACGGCCGACTCCAAGTCAAAAACCGGCTGAGTGTAAACAATCTGCGACCCAGCTTCTACCTTACGCCGCAACCGGTCGTCTTCTAATTCTTGGTCAAGCGCTCCGGGATTGTAGGCGCAACAGATCGTGAACGCGCACCGCATTCCCACCGAGTATCCAGCCAAGTCCAAGCCTTGATTGAATCGGTCCATAATCCGGCACAAGCCAATGGCGTCAATATCAAACACACTTGTCGCACTAGGATAATCACCAATGTTAGCCGGGTCGCCGGTTACCGACAAAATATTTCGGATACCAAGGGCGTGGGCTCCCAATAGATCACTTTGGACAGCTAAAAGATTTCGATCTCGACAGCTAAAGTGCATCGTGACTTCGATGCCGCTTTGGGTCTGAATGAGGTTGCCAACAGCGGTTGGGTTCATTCGAAGTCTAGCCCGCGCCCCATCCGAAATGTTGATCACATCGCAACCGGCTTCTTTCAGGTTCTTTGCCCCATCTAAAAGTTTCTGGATTCGCAGTCCCCGCGGGACGTCCATTTCAACCGCAACCACGAACTTGGTCTTGATCTTTTCGGAAAGGATGCTGGCAGTTGCCTGAGGAAGATCTTCCTTTTCTTTCGCACTTCGCGTGATAATGGTTCGAGGCTTTGGCTTGACCCCTAAGTCAATCATCTTCCGCATCTCACGGATATGGTCTGGCGTCGTTCCGCAACATCCTCCAATCACTTTTGCCCCTTCCTCAATGAGTCTCATCGACGCTTTGGCGAAGTACTCGGGTGATGTGTCGTAAGTAATTTCGCCCTTAACGAGCTGGGGAAGACCAGGAGTAGGGAAGGCAATGATTGGTAGTTGTGTCTCTTCTGCCATCATACGGACCAGGTCAAGCATTCGCTGCGGACCTACGATACAGTTCGCCCCAATGGCCTCGACGGCGAGATCAGACATCTCTTTTGCTCGTCGCATCGGGAGCCCTTCTGCAATCATTTCGCCATCTTCGATGAACGCCTTACTGAGCAAGATAGGAAGGTCACTAACGGTTCGAATCGCTTCGACGGCAATCCGAATCTCATGGATATCGACGAATGATTCTAAGAAGAATCCATCCACCCCGCCGTCAACCAACCCTATGGCGCACTGGATAAATGAGGCTGAAGCGTCATCCTGTTCGATCTGGCCAAAAGGCGCTAGTGGCTTTCCACAAGGTCCGACCGCGCCTAAGACGTACTTCCCGGCTGGACAGACGCTACGGGCAATCTCCGCACCACGTTTGTTGATTTCGTAGGCGTCAACGCCAAGCCCATCAAGCTTAAAGTGGTTTGAGCAAAAGGTGTTGGTTTCGACAAAGTCGCTGCCCGCATCGAAATACTCTTTGTGGGCGGCACTGACTAAATCGGGAGATTCGAGGTTTGCCAAATCGTATGGCTGTTTCTTAAATCCTCGCTCGGCGAGCAGGGTTCCGTTCGCACCATCTCCGAGCAAAACTCCAAGTGCCAACGACTCTCTCAAACTCACCCCATAAGGGTACCCGGGGGTTAGCATTCACCTTTCGGTCTTCAGCCCCCAGCGTTATATTCGCAACGTCCAATGTCAGAATCGGCTCATATCCGAAGGCGGTTCAATTCTCTCAATTGACGTAAACGCATCATATAATTGAATGATGGCAGTGGGATTGGCCGTATTCGGGTTCAATCATCAAGTTTCCGACCATGCAGGGAGCCTTAGTAGCAAATTTTGAAATTTATGACGGCTATGAGTAGCAACCCATTTCTATGAAACGGGACTGCGGGACTGGTCTTGTATTTGCCGACGCAAAGTTAACGCATCACTTTGGTTGGGAGTACAAGCGCAACTTTCCCACCGGGGATTTCAAGACCAAAGTTCGATGGAATGTTCAGGTTGGGTAAAAGTCAATCATGACCAAAGAGGTTGAAATATCTACCGAAAAGCCCAAGTTGGTAGACCATGAATACTATGAATTCTCTATTATTCGCAAGAAGTCTGGCTAAGAGAAAATTTACAATTCAGCGGAAATCCTTCGCATCCGGAATGACCAGCCACAACGTGGCGGCAGTATGTCAGCCCAGCCTAAACGGCTTTTGTCGTCTCAGCGGCAACAGGCGCGCAGGGCTGGGTAAAAGATTCGTTCCCAGAAAAGTCCGAGGAGCTAAGCGACCCGGCGATTATCGCCGCAATGATCTTTCAAATTGGTTAAGCAACTTGGTGTCATAGCGACAAGCGTATAATCTCGTTCATGAAGTGTCTTGCTCCAATCGTACTGAGTCTACTAACATCAGGATTGTGGGCCCAGGAACCAGCTATGCAACAACGAATCCACACCGTCACTCAAGACGAAAGTGCCCTCGAGCGCTTCTACAATATCAAGAGTTCGCCAAACCGAGTTGACCGGTTCAATCGGTACTTTACGGAGCAACTTGGCGACCTCAAGAAGGTCAAGTTTGATTCTCTCGATCATGCTGGTCAAGTTGACTACATTCTGCTCAAGCACCACCTCGAAAGCTCCCAAAGGCGACTCATGATCGATGCCAGAGTCGATGCTGAGTCCGCAAAGATACGACCATTTAGTCCACAGGTTATCGCCCTTTGCGAAGCCCGTCAGCAGATGAAAACGATCAACGCAGAGCAATGCGCAATCTCGATGAAGACTTTATCCGATGAAATCAAGAAGATTCGATCTGAGATAGAAAAGGGCCTAAAGTTAGACAAAACCGTCGCTTTTCGCGGAGCAAATATCCTCGATGACGAGAAACGAAAACTCGAAGAATGGTTCAAATTCTATAACGGATATGATCCCATGTTCTCGTGGTGGGTCCAAAAGCCATACGAAGAAACCCATAAGGTTCTCGAGAGCTACATCGCTTTTGTCCGAGAGAAACTCGTCGGAATAAAGGAAGGCGATAAAGACACAATTGTTGGTTCTCCGATCGGTGTTCAGGGGCTGAAAGATGAACTTGAAGCCGAACTCATCAACTATACGCCTCAAGAGCTGTTGACTATCGCCGAAAAAGAATTCGCCTGGTGCGACGCCGAAATGAAGAAGGCTTCCCAGGAAATGGGCTTTGGTGACGATTGGAAGAAAGCGCTTGAGAAAGTCAAGAACGATCATGTCGAGCCCGGAAAGCAGCCTGAATTTATTCGCGAACTCGCCCTCGAAGCAATTGACTACATGAAGAAGAACGATCTCATGACCGTTCCGCCGCTCGCGGAAGAAACCTGGCGAATGATCATGATGTCACCCGAGCGACAAAAAGTCAGTCCGTTCTTCCTTGGTGGCGAAACCATCATGGTTAGCTTCCCAACCAACGAAATGGACCACGAGACCAAGATGATGAGCATGCGAGGCAACAATAAGCATTTTGCCCGGGCAACGGTATTCCATGAGCTCATTCCTGGCCACCACATGCAGCAGTTTATGAACTCGCGTAATCGCCCATATCGACAGCTTTTTGGAACTCCTTTCTGGGTTGAAGGGTGGGCACTTTATTGGGAAATGATACTGTGGGACCGAGGCTTTACCGCAACTCCCGAAGACCGCGTTGGAGCCCTCTTTTGGAGAATGCACCGATGTGCACGAATCGTATTCTCGCTCAAATTCCACATGGGTCAAATGACTCCTCAACAATGTATCGATTACTTGGTTGACCGAGTTGGTCATGAGCGATCAACTGCCGAGGGTGAAGTCCGCCGCTCTTTTGGCGGTAGCTATCCTCCGCTGTACCAAGCTGCCTATATGTTGGGCGCACTTCAAGTTCGAGCCCTCAGAAAGGAACTTGTTGAGGGAGGCAAGATGACCGAAAAGGAATTCCATGACCGGTTCCTTTTGGAGAATGAAATGCCGATCGAAATCCTACGAGCAAACCTCAGCGGCGCCAAACTAAGCCCAGATTTCAAGGCAACCTGGCGATTCTACGACAAATAGCTCAGATTCCTCGACCCTCTGGTCAAGACCGCATAGGCGTTTTAGGTCAGTAATTGGCGTTATTTTTGGAGAGGCTAAGCCCTTTGGGAGTGCTATCGCCTGCGATAGCTTTTGGACTTCGAAGCCTGTCGCAGACTCCGCAGCAGGGAAATGAACGAAGTGAATCGGAGCTTCGTTGAAAAGGATATGGCCGGCGAGTTACTTGGTGTCAAAGATCCTGGAGCCTCAGAAGAATCGGTAGGCAAGGTAAGCCCAATAACTCGCTGCCTCGGGAATCCAAGGATCAAATTGAGACCACTTCTAAGTTCTCGAAACCTGATCCGACTTTCCCGAGGCTAAACAAACAGAGCTACCCGAATCCGACCGAATGATGCCAAACTAAAGTGACCTTCCGCAATTTGTTGACCTCTGATCGAAAAATTGGCGTAGAGACACCGTCCCATGACAGCACCAGAAAAAAAGTCAATCAATCGCGCCATCGTAAAGAGGGTTATCGGACTCTTTGGACCGCACAAGGCTGCTGTTATCAGCATGACAGGCACTGTTTTAGTGGCAGTCATCCTTGGACTGATACCGCCATTGCTCCTGCGGATCATTATTGATGATGGTCTATTTAAGAATAACTTTCGGGTCACGAGCATCTACTCAACTGCGACAATTTTGATTACCTTAGCAGCCGCTGGTGCGACCCTGCTTTATGGCTATCAAAGCGTGGTGATTGGGCAAAGAATCATGTGTGAAATGAGGCGAACTCTCTTTACGCACCTTCAAGGAATGTCCCTTAGATTTTTCACCCAGACTAAGACAGGTGACATTCAGACGCGATTGATATCCGACATTGGCGGAGTCCAAAACGTCGTTAGCAACACATTTGTCGATGCACTATCGAACATCGCAATCGTCATTTCCGCGCTCATCACGATGTTCATCATCGATTGGCGATTGACGCTCCTCGCGATTACGCTTATTCCGTTCTTCACGATTGTTGGCCAAAAAGTTGGAGATTACGCAAAGGAAATACGAAAGGGAGTCCAGGAGCAGACATCGGAAATTAACTCCTTGATGCAAGAAAACCTGTCGGTTTCCGGTGCTTTGCTCGCAAAGACAATCGGTCGAGCCGACCAAATTGCACTCAATTTTGATGTTGAGAACGAAAGCCTCGCCAAATGGCAAATCAAATCTTCTGTCCTGCAATACATTTTCTTCGGCCTCTTCAGGCTCATCACCCAAGTCATTCCTGCCCTGATCTATTGGCTTGCCGGGTACCTCATTCACGGAGGAGATACCCACCTAACGGTGGGCACCCTCATCGCATTCACTTTTCTTCAGACCAGAATGTTCTTCCCGTTGACCGGTCTCTTTGCGACCCAGGTTGAGATAATGAGCTCATTTGCTTTGTTTGACCGAGTTTTTGAATACATGGACGTTGAGCATGATATCAAAGAAAGCCCGGGTGCCATTGCTCTCGACAAGTCAGCCATGATGGGAGAAGTGAAGTTCACCGATGTTGGTTTTAAATATGATCAAGAAGGTGAAGAGTGGGCTCTAAAGGGTGTTTCATTTGTAGCAAAGCCCGGAGAGTTGGTGGCTCTTGTTGGAGCTAGCGGAGCCGGGAAAACGACCCTAACCTACATGATTCCTCGCCTCTACGACGTTGACGAAGGATCAGTCTCCATAGATGGCACCGATGTTAAGGAGATCAAGTTGGCCAACTTGGGAGAAATCGTTGGTGCTGTCACACAGGAAACGTATCTCGTTCATTCGTCAATCAAAGAAAATCTTCGAATTGCCAAACCGGACGCTTCTGACGACGAACTTATTGAGGCGTGCAAAGCCGCAGCAATTCATGATCACATCGCTGGACTTCCCGAAATGTACGACACAATTGTTGGCGAGCGAGGCTATAAGTTGAGCGGAGGTGAGAAGCAACGAATTGCAATTGCGAGGGCAATCCTCAAGAATCCAAAGATCTTGATTCTTGATGAAGCTACATCTGCACTCGATACCCATTCGGAGCGTCTCATACAGACATCTCTCAACAATCTGATGAAGGGAAGAACAACCTTTGCAATTGCTCACCGATTGAGCACGATTCTGAATGCTGACCAAATTCTTGTGGTGGGTGATGGAAAGGTAGTCGAATCTGGCAAGCACCAGGATCTGTTAGATCAAAAAGGGGCGTATTATCACCTCTACACCGAGCAATTCCAGAACCATTAGGAAAAGTAACATCACCGATAAGCCACGAGGTAGATAAGTTTTTTGCGCCGTATACTAAGAGTGGCAATATCTGAATGACTTTGGAGAAGCAATGAATATCACTGAATCCCTTTGGCAAGACCCAAACCGGATGAGCGGGGCAGTCTGTTTTCGAGGCACTCGTATCCCGGTGGCAATCCTATTCGACTATCTTGAGCATGGAGAGCTTGACGAATTCTTCGAAGGATATCCGGACGTCACTAAAGAGCAGGTGCATGCCGTACTTGAAGCATCGAAGGAGCTTGTCACGGGTCAATTTGTATTGGGAACATTTCATTGAGGATTTTGCTCGACAATAATCTACATATTGATCTCACCAAAGAGTTTCCCGGGCATATTGTTGAACATTGTCGAGACCTTGGCTGGCAACAGCTTGCCAATGGCGCCTTGTTCGCGCGGCAAGCGAAAGATTCGACATTCTGATAACGGTTGACAAAAATATGCGTCACCAAACAAACCTTTCCGGTGTTGACATTGCCGTCGTCATTTTTGATGCAAAGAATAACCGAATTGATGAGCTACGACGATTTATTCCGATATTTCTCGGGAGAATTAACGGATTCTCTCCCGGAAATTATTCCGTGATCTAGATCCAGAATCACTAAAACAACGAAGCCCCCCGGAGGAGGGGGCTCGTTTGGGCTGAGGGTTATAGGGTCGATATAAATCTTTATGGCTAGTGATCGTGAGAACAGTGACCACCGGTACAGTGACCATCGAAACGTTGACCATGAGTCCCGCTGCGGTTGCCCGCTAACACCAGGCTTTGGCACTCGGCTCGGATAGCTTTAACGGTTTCAATTTCGGATTCGTTTGGGCCGGCAACGGGGCTCTTAATGTTGATAGGTCCCATCAACACTCCGACTTCCTTGACATCATCAAGACCAAACATATGTCCAAACTCATGACCGCAAGTGTGCTTCATCGCTTTCGATTGAAGGGTATTGCCATTTGGGTCTGTAGTTCTTAAGAAAACGTCTGCTTTGAATCGTGGTACCGGTCCATCAATGGTGCTCTCCACCGATCGGCTCCAGTTAATGTAGCCGCTTACTATCTGGTTATTCAGCTTGACGTTTTGGTCAAATTTGATTTTAACGTCTGCCTTATCACCGAACTCGACTCTCTTGAAAGAGACTTCATTGTTCAGTGCGGTCTCCCACATTTCAAAGGCTCCTTTGACTGCGCTATTGCAAGACTCTATTTGTTTGGTTGGCGTATTGCCATAGTCAACCGAAACGGTAATTTGACCACCCATCAACATTGCCTGTGCATAGCTGGCGGCTTCGTCTGCCTTACCAAGCTGCGCTTGAATGCGGGCATTGTCCAAGTGCTCAGTGACTGCCGGATGAATGGCTGCACGGGCATGGTACCCGGCGAAGCTCGATGCAACTATTAGCCCAATCGCTGCTATCATTCCTACTTTCTTGATTCCCATAGTAACTCTCTTGGGTGGCTTTTTCCCTTGGCTCAAACATTGTCGCCTTGCATCAATACCAGGCAAATTACAAAATGGCAATGGTGCTAGCTAGTAAGATTATTCAGGTGGTAAATCTGCGAGAAGTGCTCAGATCTGACGTTGAAGCAGGGGCTAGAGCCTTGCTCGGATGCGTGCTGATCAAAGGAACCATGAAAGCCCAGATTGTTGAAACGGAAGCCTATACGTGGGATGATCCAGGTTGCCACGCTTACAAAAAAGACCGGATGAAGAACATGGCAATGTACGGCGAGCCAGGCACTGCCTATGTCTACTTCACCTATGGCAATCATTGGATGGTGAATGTCGTAGCCGACATCGAAGGGAGGGCAGGAGCCGTATTAATCAGAGCTGCAATGCCCTTAGTGGGCCTAGAAGAATTCCGATCAAATCGGCCCGGAATTGTTAAGGATCGGGACCTTTTGGCTGGTCCCGGACGATTAACAAAGGCCTTTGGTATTGATAATAACGACAACGAAACGGACCTCTTGTCAGGCAATGGCTCGATCTCGATTGAACCCGTTTGTCATGTCACGAAAGTAGGAATGTCGCCGAGAATTGGCATTGCGATCGGCAAAGGCGACGACCTGCTTCGGCGGTATGTTGACCTGAATCGCTTGGAATGGATTACCAAACACCGCATAAATGCTGGACTTTTAGGGGACAAAACATCCTGAATTCAATCAGCATAGTGGATCGACCCAATACCCAACGATACAATTTATACATAAAGGGAAATTTATGTTAAGAAAACCAAGGCTTCACAAGCGAGTTACAATTAAGGATGTTGCGCTGAAAGCAGGAGTCAGCATTGGCGCTGTTTCAAGAGTTCTCCACGGTCGGGCGTCGACGATCCGGGTTTCAGAGCCAACTGCCGAAATCATTCGACAAGCTGCCCTAGATCTACAATATAAGCCGAATCGCGGTTCTCAGACACTTCGCAGTGGACGAACAAGATCCCTGACGATCGCGGCTCCGTTCGAGGTCTCTTTGACTTCAAGTACCTATTTCGCCTCACTGATCGAAGGCATCATTTCACACGCCGGGGACAAGGGATACACCGTTTGCATGTATAAGGGATCCATGTCAGAATCCATCAAGTTCGAAGATTCAAAAGGAAAATTTGATGGCGTGATTTGGCTTGGAGCACCAAAAGATCTTGTCGAAGAAGAAGCAGCTCGAATAGCTGGAATGCCTCAAGTTGGCATTCACTTGGTCGACGCTGACGTTCCCGAGACAATCTTGAATGTAAAGGCTGACGAAGTTCAAGCGGTGATCAATTATGTGGGTCATCTCCGAGTGAACGATATTTCCAAAATAGGTTTGTTTGCAAAATCAGATGGAGCGAACGGTTTGTTAAATGAATCAAAGCTTAAGGATCTTTGTAAACGGCTGGCAATCGAGTTTTTCCCATACAAGGCATTGCTAGATATCCCTGGTCTTATCCAGAAATCAACAATTGATGCTGCAATAGTTTGGGAATTGTCGGATCCAATGTGTGTTGCGGAATTAGTCAATGCCAATGCAAAAGGAGCGCGAAAAGTAAGTGTTTCCGCAATTGTCACCGATATGGAGTTGGCTCGGTCAAGCGTTCCTGGAAAACACTTTGCCCTTCCTCTGAATGAAATGTCTAAGGCTGCGGTTGATTTGCTCATCTCAAAGATTGAGAATCCTCAGGCAATAACCTCAGGTGTGGCTTTGACAATCCCAAGTCCAGTCTAACGGACAATTTACCTTGCGCCCGGCCGTTTTATGGGTCGGGCATCATGCTTTGTGACTTGCAACTTCAGCGAATGTCACACTTTCGTTCGATATACTATCCTTAGATGCCAGCAATCGAAATTGTCGAAGGTGGCAAAGTATTTGAATCAATCGCCGATGAATGGGATCGCCTTTATCGAGAATCCACATTTGCGTCGCCGTTTCAATCACGTTATTGGCTGAATCATTGGGCGAGCACATTTGCAAAAAGCGATAATTTGAGAACGATCGTAGTCCGAGAAGGATCAGACGTTGTTGGAATATTTCCTCTCATCCAATGCATATCGCCTTGGAAGGCATTGAGGCCAGCAGGAGTCGGTCCCAGCGACTACTTAGCTCCACTCGTGGCTGATGACTCGAAATCTGTGGTTGATTCAATTCATGGTGCTATTGGCGATTTGTCAAAGCGATATTTTGTCGATCTGCATCAAATTCCAAGCGACCATCCTTTCGTAACTGGTTTTGCCAACAATCAGTTGATTGAGCAGGCAAGGTGCTTGATTCTTGATCTTCCAAGCAGTTACAACGAATATGTAGCGAGCCTGAGCAAGAGTTTGAGATACGATGTTCGCCGCCTCGAGGGTAAAGCACTCAAAGAACGCGCCGCAGTGGTCGAGTGGGTTACAGCAGAAACGGCAGGTGAGTTTGCTGACCAGTTCTTTGACCTCCATAAGGCCAGATGGAAGTCGCGAGGCCTCCCTGGAGCATTCTTTGGGAAAAACGAAAATTTCCAGCGGACCTGGATAATTGAAGGAGTTCGGACAGGAGCGGTCATCATGAATCGACTCACGTGCGAAGGACGGTCAGTCGGGAGCGTATACGCGATGAGGCATGGTTCGACATGCTATTTCTATCAAGCCGGAATGGACCCTTCCGCCTCATCATTGTCTCCTGGCACCATATTGGTATCCAAAATGATTGAGCGAGCCATTGATCTCGGGTGCACAACCTTTGATTTCATGCGTGGCGACGAACCCTACAAACGCCGCTGGAAGCCAAATCGAGAACGAGTTAACTCACGCATCCTAATGCCCCAACAAAACGTAATAGGTAGGACAGGTAAGTGGTGGAACAATACCGCTTGGCGGGTAGAGTTGAAAGTAAGGGAGCGACTTGAAGGCAAGAGCCTGCGCCCGTCGAAGGCACCAAATCAAAACTCATAATGTTAAACTTAGATAACGACCGATGAAAAAAATTGCCATCATCGTTCCTGCATTCAACGAAGCCGAGCGCATCGCAGATGTTCTTCGGGCCATCAAGGGTGCGTCCCACATCCATGAAATCATCGTGGTTAACGATGCAAGTTCGGACGAAACTTCTGCAGAAGCTCGAAAAATCGAAGGGGTCCACGTCATTGATTTGGTGAAAAATCTGGGCAAAGGCGGCGCGATGGTTGCCGGAGTAGCTTCATCGACTGCTCAAATCGTTGTCTTTGTTGATGCCGACTTGGCAGGCCTAAGATCGGAGCATATCGACCAGATAACTTTGCCTTTGCTCAAAGATGAATGCGATATGTGCGTTGGAATCTTTCGTGGCGGAAAAATTCGCAGTAACGCAGCCATGGCAGTGACTCCTTGGCTCAGCGGCCAACGCGCCATTCGAAGGGAGCTGTTTGATGCCATTCCTTATCTCGGAGAGCTTCGATATGGCGTCGAAGTTGCGATCACGAACGAAGTCCGAAAAAAGAAATCGCGCGTCAAGCGGGTTTACCTTCGAGGAGTCAGCAACTGTACAAAGGAAGAAAAATTTGGGATTGTAAAGGGTGTTCAGGCTCGAACAAAAATGTATCGGGAAATCCGAGAAGCAATGGTCCGGAGCCGAAAGAAGAACCGAAGTCAGGGCAGCAAATTCCTTGACAGAAAAATGCCATCTTGGCTTGAAAAGGAAGTTCCGAAGATCACAAAGAAGAAGAAAGATGATTCCAAGAAGGATGATCGATTTCTTGGTGGTTAAGGTTTCTTGGTCAAAACCGATTGAATATCTTTTTCAAATTCGGCGACGTTGTCCGCATCGAATCCAAGCCACATTCCAATAATCTTTGCATTCTTGTCGACCATCACAAATGATGGAGTAGTGGTAGTTATCTTGGCAATTTCTAGCCCCTTCGGATCAAAAAATCCAGAAGTCGCGCTTCCTTTAGAAATGGTTACTTTACGAAAACCAGAACCCGGAGCTTTCAGCCATGGCGTTAAGTTCCCAGAAGTTGCTTCCAATGGGTCCACAAATACGAACATCGTGTTTCCATCCAATTTGAATTGACTGACATCGTTGGAAGCCTCGAACTTTGACCAATCAAACTTCATTCCCGTTTCTAATGTAATTAAGTCCGGGGAGATTCGATGACCAACAAATCCGTCTTTTGGCTCGACTCTAAATTTTTCAAGTGGAATGTCATCGACCAACTCAAAGCTTTTCACTATGTAACTGATGCCGCTTGGAACAATGAATTGCACCGGGACTCCTTTATCGGTTATTTCGAGCTTAAATGTTTGCGGTCCTTCAGCACCTTGAACCGTTTTGGTGTACCGCTCAATGGTGCCCTTTTTGTTTTCAAAGGCCCATGGTTGTTCGGGAATAAGATGCACCGGTGGGTTTGCTACGGCAGGACCAGCTTCCAATAAGATGGTCGAAACAATTTTGCCGGTTCCCGGATAGACCTTCCCATCCCATGGCAAGTGATCATAAACCTTTTCGCTAAACAGTGATTCAAAGTGCCCGTCAACTTCGTTCAAGGCGACGACAAAGTTATCTGAACTGACGAGTATCCGATTTGGTTTCGAATAAAGAACATTGACTAGAATGTCCTTTTCGCCGTCCTGTTTGACCACGTATTGAGACTTCAGGGCTTTAAGACCAGACATTTGGGCATTAAGAATCTCAATCCCGGTCTTTTGTTTGCATCCTGCAAGCAAAAGTAACGTTGCGACAAGCATTATTGATTTCCCTTTTAGTGCCAGCTTCATCTGGTGATAGAAGTATGCCCGTTTTGTCGATCCAAAATGGCATCAAGTGCATTCTGAGCCAATTGTTCTGGCTCTTTTTCGGCATCGAGGATTACAAATCGGTTCGGCTCACTTCTTGCTAATTCAAGAAACCCGTTTCGAACTTTACGGTGAAATTCCAATGGCTCTCGATCCAATCTGTTCACATCCCTGCGTTTCTTATCGGGTCCAAAAAGCGTTTTCTCAGATATATCCAGCCTTTCTAGTCCGATTTTAGGATCCAAATCAAAGAGCAATGTAAGATCAGGAGTAAGTCCCTTGGTCGCGAACTGGTTTCCTACCTTCAGAAAGTTGAGGTCCAACCCGCGCCCGTAGCCTTGATAGACAATCGTAGAATCGGCATGTCGGTCGCAGAGAACGACGGAGCCCTCTTTTAGGGCTGGCACCACAATCGTTTGAACGTGATTGGCTCGGTCGGCTAAAAAGAGCAGAAGCTCGGTCTCTGCCGAAACCTCACCCTCTTCAAGAAGCATTTGCCGAATACGCTTACCAAGCGGACCACCGCCAGGTTCGCGAGTGGTGACAACATGATGTCCAAGTTCAGATAATTTTGAAGCAATGATCTTCAGCGCCGTACTTTTTCCTGCACCCTCCGGACCCTCAAAAGTTACGAACATTCGAATAAGCGTACCATTCGGAACTCAAAGCAAAAGCTAAAATGTTATTGAGATACACGGATGAAATTTTTAGCTTATTTGTTGACCCTAATCCTGGCTACTGGACTGCTCAGCGGTTGCAACAAAGAAGAAATCTCAAATAGTCCGGTCATTGAGGCAGCTTCTAACTCAGAAGCAAAAAGTGCCAGTTTTCGTGGAGCCGAACCCCTCCAACGAGATATTTGCTTTGAATCACAGGGAAATCGAGTTCCCATCATCATGTTCCACGACTTGATTCCGGTGCGGGATAGGAAAAGTCTTTGGTATGATTGCTCGCTTGAAGAATTTTCCCAAATGATGGATGCCATTGATATTGATGGCAGAACCGTCATTTCTCTGAATGATCTCTACGAACATCTGACGACCGGCAAACAATTGCCCGAGAAATCGATTGTTCTCACTTTTGATGACAACTACCAAAGTTTCTACGACCTTGCGTGGCCGATTATCCAAAAGTACAAGTATCCCGTATCAATGTTTGTCCACACGGGCTTCGTTGGAAAAACCGAGGGTCGAGCAAAAATGAGTTGGGAAACTCTCAAAGAGTTGGTCAAGAGTCCTCTCTTTACCGTGGGAGGACACACAATCAACCACTATCTCGATCTGAAGGATCGAGACCTGAATACTCAGAGAGATGAGTTAACTATTTCCAAGGAGGAGCTAGAAACGAAACTTGACATCAAGGTCGACTACTTGGCATATCCGAATGGTAGCAACGGGGAAGACACTCAAATTCTCGCCCAAGAGGCAGGATACAAAATGGCTTTCACCATCGTAAATACTCCGGCCGAAGAATCGCCGAACATCTTCTCAGTCGGACGATATGTTCATACCAAATATACAGAGGCTCTCATTGATGCTGAAAAGGCAAAACTGGGCGCACCATCCGAGGTGATGCGAAAAGAGTGGAAGAAGGACTCTTTGGTCCGGTATGAATCGGGGATTTACGCTCGAGTCCCGCTCAAAATGGTTTTTGGCGGTCACCCGAGCACGGCATTTAGCAAGAGTGGTCGGCAACCAGTAAAGGAGTTTGTCACCGAAAGTAACGCGGTTGCGGGCATCAACGGTGGGTTCTTTGCAATGGCAGCGATAGACTCCAAGGATCCTGGGATGGTTGGACCAGTCAAGACCGCTGAAGCGTCCCAAATAACCCCCGATATCGCTCCCGAACGATGGCCAAAAATTAATGATCGCCCGTTGGTTATCTGGAGCGACAATGAATTTGCCTTACTGCCATATATCCCGGCCCAAATGAATAAAGAGGAACAGTATCAGTACTTCATGAAAGACTACACCGACTGCTTTATGGGTGGAGTTTGGTTAGTACACAAAGGCCAGGCGCGACCGGCGGCGGATCAAAGTATTTATGGTGCCAAAGATATCCAGGACGCCCGCCGCCGAGCTTTTATTGGCATCACCGCCGAAGGGGAGTTTGTTGCCGGAACCGCTACCGATTCAGTCTCATCTGCACGATTAGCCGAAGCCATTGCTGAGGCCGGCATCGAAGAAGCAGTTCTGATCGACTCAGGTTTCTCCACTTCGCTGGTTTTTAACGATAAGATAAAGGCGTCTGGACACTCGAATAAAGATCACCCATCTCGACCAGTTCCTCACGCCATTGTGATTCGAGGAAAGCTTGATGTTTCGACTGATGATGACGTGGACCTTTCTTCAGCTACTTCTCTTGAACCAGGCAAAAAATCGTCTAGGAAACGAAAGAAGTAGGAGTATCTGCTTTCCCCTGTATTGTCTCTTTGGATGTGAGGCGCGCACATCATATTGCTCTCAGCTTCCTCTGGTAGCATTTCCGTGTGATCGGGAAGAAGGCTTGGTTAGGCGTTGGAATCGTTTTTGGGCGTGATCGTCGTTTGGGCAGGTCTACACATGATCTCGCGAGCGATGACGCAGGCTACTTTACAATTTTTGGTTCACCGGAACTCGTAGACACTGTTCGAAACATGGTGAGACAAGAGCTGGACTCTGCACCGGGCTGGAGCGAAGTATCTAACAAAGGTGCCACTGAATTTAGAAAAAGCACCGACGATGGTAATTTCTTCATTAGGGCTATGCTTCGTACCACGATCGGCACAGTAATCTCCGTGACCCAACGGGTGGATTCGGATCGCATGGCATTCTCCTTCTTTTAAGGGCTATTGGCTCAACTTTCGAAGGGCGCAACGATTTGGGCGAGGTACATATTGTGTGGTTTTGCATCAAAGGCTCCAAAATTCCGAAACACCGATCCGGAGGATCACAGCTGGTAGCCGGGCGGTCGCAGGCGCACTAAGCCTCCGGCGAAAGTGGGGCGTAGACCCCCGGAAAGATCGAAACCGTCCAAAGTCCCAGGTCGCTCGCGTATACTTTGAATCCAAATGACTCTATGAGCGACCCCGGCTACGTCCGCAAAAGCAAACTTCTGCGCTTAACACCTCATAGAGATCAAGTTACAATGGAGAACTCGATTAATCAAGCTGCTCATGCGATCAACCAAGGTCCTCCACTGGAGGAGAGGAGCGAAGCTCCCAGGTGTCGCGCGAGTCAACCTTCTATCCAATTCTTAGTGACTTATGACGAGCGTGACGGAGGGGGGGGGGATTTTTGCTCGATACTTGAGTAAAACCGAACTCAAAACTTAAAATTGGAAATCTTCAGCCTTGATCAACCTCAAACCATCCTCGTCATCGAGGATAAGCTCTCTTTTGCGCATCGCCTAATAGCCTGGCTCGAACAAAAAGGGCACACCGTCTACGGTTACGCTGGTGTGAAAAGTGTGGAAGTCAACACGCTCACTGGCATCAATCCGCTCACCAACACAACATCACTAGATATCGATTTGTCTAAAATCGATATCTGTTTCTTAGACCACTATTTCGAAGGTCGCGCCTTCACCGGAACAACGCTAACCAAAATCCTCGTCCCTATCGGAATCAAAGTGTGTGGCATGAG
>JANPAV010000022.1:0-2760 GCA_031430115.1 Armatimonadota bacterium
GTCAACCAAAGCCGATCAGAAGTTTCGATCGTTTACGCATCGAGACCGTACGTTTTGGCTATCTATACCGCTGATCAAGTTGATCAGCGATGGGTACATGATAACGAAGGGGAAGTTGCTTTGCGAAAGATGTGCAATCTCATTTGGAATGCCTTCGAGCCTTCCCGCCCCTATGCCCTGCCAAAGGGATATGAGAAGTTTGCGCCCACTGGTGGCGGCGCATAATAAGCCAATTTTGGGAGTGCTGTTGCCTGCAGCAGCTTTGGGCTGCGGAGCCTGCTCCGCTGAAATTAAGAGTATTCGAGACAGATTGCTGATCTCCGGGCCCCGAAAAATGGCTCAATATTAGTTTTTTCAGGGAAGCAAGCGAAAGCGAAAACAGGCTTTTGCATTCCCAAATTTTGCCCAGCACCTCAAATGTTCCTCAATTCTGACGAAAGTTTGATCTTCTTGGCGATACCGAAACCTCCAGTTCTCCAATCACGTTGAACCTGTTGCGGGAGAAAATGAGTAGAAATATCGTGACTTGAGTCTCATAGACTCAACTAACTTTATAAAAAAAGACTAACATTTGTGGAACTAACTGGACGCGACACTCGTTTAACTATACATAGCTAACCGCAAGAACCCTGGAGGGAAACAGCAATGACAACAACATACAGCCTTAACGAAACCGAGACGATTCGATTCAATGAGTTAATGAATGAGACCTACCGAAAGGTCTACAATATGGCATTCCGCCTTAGCGGTAGCCGCCCAGATGCTGAAGATTTGACTCAGGAAGCTTATTACCGTGCTTACCGATCCTTTGGTGACTTTGAAGGAGACCGCCCGTTCGAGAACTGGATTTTCCGAATCGTCACTCGTCTCTATCTTGATTTGTTGCGAAATAGACGTCGACGTGTTCAGACCGTCAGCTACGACAACACCCTACCATCGGAAGTTGGTGGAGACTCAATTCGATTCGAAATTGCCGACGATCAACCATCACCTGAGCAAATGATGATCGAGAACGCTTACAGCGAACCTCTCCAAATGGCTTTAGAGTCCTTGACCCCAGACCAACGAGAGTTAATCGAACTTGCTGACGTAAAGCAGGTTCCGTATACGGAAATTGCCGAAATGCTCGGTGCTCCGGTTGGCACGATCCGGTCACGACTTCACCGAACGCACAAAGCATTGCGAGTGAAGCTTGAACAGGCTAGAGCTCAACAAGCCCTTCGCGGCAATAGATCTTAAGACGAAAGAACCTAGACAACCCCTCAAATCGGCCGTCCTCCCCGGGCGGCCTTTTTTTGTGTTAGCATAACATAGGTGGCATATTCAGGGCATGATAGAGACAAGCCAATCAGAGTTGCTATCCAACGATGCAAAGATCTCCGCCGTGAATATCAGCGAATATTTTGGGAGGCTCGTGATGTTTTGTCGGCAGAGGACCCGTATAAAGCTGCGAATCATCTCACTCCTGAAATTGACGATGCATACAACGCTCTTTTTGAGTTGATGCCGGACTATGAAGGGATTCGGAGAGGTTTAACCAATGACCTTGAAAAGGCATTTGAATTCTGTGAAACCGATGTTTTAGCTTTTAGGTGCGGCTACGAGAAAGAAGTACTACCGAAGTAAATTCTAAACTGGCTTGAAGAACTCTGCAGTCGAATCCAACTCGTTTTGATCGAACTTCCGCGGCTCGACCGCTAAACCGGTCTTGACTGTGTCTCGCTCATCAAAGATAAAGCAGGAGCCTTCAAACTTGCTCTCCTTGCTTGGAACTTCTTCGAGGTACTTAAGAATGCCGCCTTTGAGGTGATAGACCTCTTTAAAGCCTTTCATCAGCATCAATGCCGACGCCTTCTCACAACGGATTCCTCCAGTGCAGAACATCGCCACCTTTTTGACTTTTGTAGGGTCAAGATTGGCGTCTACCCAAGCCGGGAGGTGTGAAAAATTGCGAGTCTTAGGATCAACCGCGCCCTCAAATGACCCCTCAACCACTTCATAGTGGTTACGAGTGTCCAAAACCAAAACCTCGGGATCAGAGATCAATTCATTCCAATCCAAAGGATCCACATAAGTCCCCACCATTTCCATCGGGCGAACCGCCGGATCCTTAATTGTGATGATCTCTTTGCGGTGGCGAATTCGTAGCTTCCCAAATGGCTGTACTTCGTGCGACGAATCCTTATAATCGAGCACGGTGAACTCAGGATAGGCCGACAAGGTCGCCCAAAATTCATCCATATTTTCAGCTGTCGCCGAGACGGTCCCGTTAATGCCTTCCGTAGCAACCGTAATCGCGCCCTTAAACGAGAGTGACTCGCACAAGAGCTTGATTTGGGCGGTAACGAAATCCGCCCTTTCAGGCGACATCGCTACGAACTTATAGAAGGCACGGATGACAAACATGGCAATTGACAACTATTTTTAGGCGTTAACTTGGACGACTTCAAAGGCTTCGACTCGATCGCCTTCTTCGTATCCTTCCCAGTCACCAAAAGTAATACCACACTCTTGACCAACGCTCATCTCGCGAACGTCATCTTTAAAGTGTTTAAGTGTGATGATTTCACCGTCGTGAATAAGTTCCTTGCCACGATATACGCGAGCTTTGGCTCCACGAGTGACCTTTCCTTCGGTGATGTAGCTTCCCGCAACAATACCCTTCTTGGAGAAGGACATTTTGACTCGAATCTCGGCTTCACCGATGAACTGCTCTTCGAACTTCGGTTTAAGCATTCCTTTAACCGCTGCTTCGATGTC
>JANPAV010000023.1:0-3722 GCA_031430115.1 Armatimonadota bacterium
CCACGTTGCAAAAGCATTAACTTCAAACCCAATCAAGCCTAAGCGAACGGTCATTTTTATGGCTTTCTACGGGGAGGAAATGGGACTTGTCGGCTCCGGCTACTTCGCCAGTAATCCGCCAATCGACCTTACGAAAATGGTTGCTGAATTGCAGATGGACATGGTCGGCCGAAACTCGGTTGGCGCCCAGAACGGCGATCAGAAGCGCATTGACAAAGAAGAAGAAAACCGAGATACGATTCGACTTGTTGGTTCAAAGAGAATCTCAACCGCGCTCGACAAAATCATCCTCGACCAAAATGAGTCAATTGGTTGGAAGTTCAAATACGACGCCGAAGATGTTTACACTCGAAGCGACCACTACAACTTTGCTCGAAAAGGCATTCCAATTGCCTTCTTCTTCACAGGATTCCATCCTGACTACCACCAACCGACCGACACAATTGAGAAGATCAACTTCGACAAGATTGTCAATACGGCAAAGTTGGTTTACCTTACAATCCACCAGTTAGGGGAATACAAGGGTATGTTGCCGAAGGATGTTCCACCCTCTGCTCCAACCGGACGTGGCGGCCGAAGGTAACTCTTAGCCTGATCAATCGTAAAGCCCTTCAGATTTCCTGAAGGGCTTTCTTTTGTGTCTCCAAATGGAACCTGACGCCCAATGATGTCTTCTAAAGAAAGGTAAGGTCGCAGTAGTCATCAATTTAGGACTTTAGTCCTAAATTTCAATAAAAATGATAGTACTTATTACTCATCCTGCAACTACGTGGAACTCACCCGTCTGAATTCCGTGATATAAGTGCAGTTGGGTGAAGATCCTATGAAATTCAAAATCCTAACAATTGCTGCATTGACACTTACTGTATCGGCTTTCGCACACGCTCAATCCGATCCTTTCTTATTTGGCCTTCGAGCAAAGCTTCCAAGCACTGAGAAGTTGAAAGATCCTCGAATTGCGACACTATTTGAAGTTTGGAGAGGGGCAGATGGCTCCACTCAATCAAATGGGTATCTCGAAATGGGATTCCGGATGGCAAATTCAACCAACGATTTCGTTCTAACGGTTCGAAAGGTTGTCCACATGGCCGACGCTGATGGAGCCTTGCATTGTAAAGGGCAGGGAATCATCAAAAATGTCACTCTGAACACGAGCCGCGAGGTTTATGTTGAATGGTATGGCCGAGACCGACGAAAACAAAACTCGCCAAACCCATTGCCTGCTGACGCTTTTGCGATCCGTATGTGGAAGCCAGGAACCGACTTTGATGTTTCTTCAAGGTGGGAGTTCCCGGGATTCCACCAAGTTGAAATCTATCGACCAAACCATTAGAAGCACAAAAGCCCTTTCGCTACTAACGCGAAAGGGTTTTATTCTGTCTAGAATTAGACTCTTAGAGTCCAGCTTTTGCTAAAAAGTCAACCAGGTCAGCTATTCGGCAGCTGTATCCCCATTCGTTGTCGTACCATGCCACTACCTTGCACATGTCTCCCAGGGTAATCGTGTCAACTGAACTGAAGATAGAGCTATGGCTGTTGCCTCGGAGGTCAGTTGAAACCAACTCTTCATCGCTGTACTCAAGAATTCCCTTCATGGCACCGTCGGCGTACTCCTTCATTGCCGCGTTGATTTCAGCGACCGAGGCTTCCTTCGTTAATAGAGCGGTGAAGTCAACCACCGAAACAGTTGGAGTTGGAACTCGAAACGCCATTCCCGTGAACTTGCCTTGAAGCTCAGGAATAACCAGCCCAACTGCCCTCGCAGCACCGGTTGAAGACGGGACAATGTTCTGCGAAGCGGCTCGTGCGTCGCGGAGATCTTTTGACGCTGTATCTTGAGTTCGTTGAGTATTGGTGAAGGCGTGAACTGTCGTCAACAGTCCTTTCTCTATTCCGAATTTTTCATGAAGTACTTTGGCTACTGGAGCGAGACCGTTTGTCGTACACGATGCGTTTGAGATCACATGATGCTTGCTTGGATCATAAACCTTGTCATTGACACCTAAAACGATGGTTAGATCTTCATTCTTACCTGGAGCAGAAATGATGACCTTTTTGACCCCGTGTTTGCGGTGGTCTACCGCTTTGGTGGCGTCGGTGAAAAAGCCAGTTGATTCAATAACAATATCAACTCCTTCGGTGTCCCATGGGATCATGCCAGGGTCTTTCTCAGCAAAAACCTTGATTGCCTTGCCGTTTACACTGATCTCCGAGGCATCATATCCAACTGTGCCGTTAAAATTCCCGTAAGTCGAATCATGTTTAAGCAGGTGAGCGTTTGTTTTTGTATCCGTAAGGTCGTTAATCGCAACTACCTCGATGTTGCCTGGATGCCGCTCAAGCATCGTTCTTAGCGAAAGCCTACCGATTCGTCCAAATCCATTTATACCGACACGAATTGCCATATAAATAGTTTACTGCTTTGGCGTTGCGTGAGTCTCGTCATTCAGCTCATGGAAAACCTCTTCGACCGGAACGGCAACTTCCAAATCTGGTTCTTGCTCACTCTGTTCGGGCTGATCTTCAGGTTCCACAGCTAGACTTTCGCCTTCAACTGTAACATCGTGCTCGGTCGGCAAAGCTTCGACTTCCTTTGGTTCATGAAGAATCTTGAGACTCAAAAGGAAACCGGCAATCACACATACGGCGCATCCAACAAACGGTGAATACCGACCGAACGATTCCCCAAGCCGTAGCTGGACGCCGAGCGGTTGGAATTTCTCGTACATTGCTGCACCAATTGGCGCTCCAATCATGGCACCGACTCCTTGAGCCGTCATGACCGCACCTATATTTGTTGCTCGCTTTTCTGGATTGATGTCGCTCACGCTTGCCATCCAAGCTGGAATGGTAAGGAGAAACCCAATGCCGACGGGCAGGCCACCCAGAACCAAAAACCAAGGAGACCTCATAAACGGCAGGAACGCCCCAAGAGCAATAAAACTAACACCGATCGAACACAGCAAAAGGCCAAAATGGACGGCTCTAACCTTGCCAAGCTTCTCGCCAATTTTGGCCATGAATCCGCTGAGAAATGCCATTGCCAACGCGCATGGCAAGATAAGGAATCCAATAGCGGATTCGCTCATCTTGAATTGATCAACTGGGAATAGCTTGAAGATTGCCAAGGGGAAGCCAATGCCCATAAAAGTGACGACCGCGAGAATCAGATACTCGGGAATTTGCTTCAGCGAATCAATAAAGTCTTGGAAACCGTTCGAGTGCTCATCCTTGAGAGCAGGCGGAGAACTGGCAATACGGCTACTCGCAAAAGAGGCAACACCGAACAATACTGCCGCAAGGATAATGCCAGCATAGAGCCGCCCCGAAAGGTCATTAACGATTCCACCGAGCGGGTAAGCGAATGCAATTCCGAGCATGTAGCATGCATTGAGGTAGCTCATTGCCTGCTGGCGCTCACCGTCTTCTACCACCGCGTTCATTTGGGCGAAAGCAGCTGGCCACAGCATCGCCACCGCAATTCCGTCGATAGCCCTCAACACAATGAATGCTAAGACCTCAAGGGGGGCACCGTTGGTATGCGGCAAGAAGATGCTGATAAGCGAAGTACCGATGCTCAGAATCGGACCAGCAATGAGTAGCTTTCTCGTTCCAAATCGGTCGGCAATGTGACCGGTGATGGACTTGAAAACCGCTTCGAAAAGCAGAAAGGTCACCATGACCAGCCCAATAACCGAAGTGCCAAAGTGGCGGTCTCCGGA
>JANPAV010000024.1:0-2224 GCA_031430115.1 Armatimonadota bacterium
CGGTTCAAGAAAAACGGTCGAACCGGTCGAGCTAGTGTCGTGAACGATGCCTTTGATCTTGCCTTTATGGTCGGCTTTGAGGGGGATAACGTACCGCCCATCACGCATCGTATAGATCGGATCGGAAAGATAATCGCGGAACTTGCCCGTTGTGTAAGCTTGGATTCTTTGAAGGATTTTCTGTTGTGCACCACGCTTTTTGCCTCTAATTTCAGCAAGGTGCAATGAAGCCTGATCGAGAACCGACCCGTCGCTATCGAGGCTATAGAGGAGTTCACCCTCCAGCTTGGCTTCGGGCAACAATCCCTCGCCAAACTGAGAGAGATGCTTTGTTTGGATGGTTTCGAGGTAAGTCTTGAACGCTTGGGTTGCGGCGAGTGCCGTTCCGGTTCGATATAGTGGTTCGCCGTCGAGTTGACTTCCCTTCTGCGCCAATTTCACCGCATTGCGAACATCAAACACGCCGTTGAGGCTTGGCGGCGGTGAAACTCCGAGCAACTCGAAGGCTTCGAGAGTTTGTTCGATGAGAGTCCAGACTGGTGCTTCTTCGAACTCGGGCATGATCGATTCGGCGACGACTCGACCCATTTCGGTTTGGCAGCACAACACCAAACGATCTCTGATCGTTTGGAATTCTAATATTCGAAGTGCGCGTACCTCTCGCATATCCCAAACGTAAGTATGATATAGATATGATTTCGCTTGCCGTAACCCTCCTACTTTCCCACGCCACTTTGCGCTTCGACGAACCCGTAACGATCATCGCCAGCGAGGATGTGTGGGTCTATCCAATGGCATCTGATCCTGGCGCAGACGAGACATTTAAGGTCTGGGGAATTGAAGGGAAAGCGGTGGCAGGGAAACCAGAAGAAGCGGAGAGCTTTGGTTATGGGTATCTAAAGTTTGACTTTAGTGCAGTTCCTTCCGGAAAGAAGCTTGTTAGTGCGTTCATGATTCTAAAGCCAATCGCCAAAATGACCATCGATAAAAATGCCAAAGACTATCCTTTGGAAGTTCGCCCTTTGGTTGGCAGATTCGCCGAGAAGACATTTGAGCACGGGATGACCGCGACGGTTTTTCCAGGCGAAAGTATTTTTGGGACTGGGGTTGTTGCGCCGGTAGTCGGTTCAAGTGATGCGAAGGAGCTTGAAATTAGAGTTGATCTGATGGCGAAAAAGTCACCTTTTGCCGAAATTTACGGCAAAGCGGTTAGCGGCGACAAAGCGATGTTCTTTGCCTTAACGAGCAAGTACGATGCAGCCGAGCTTGGACGGGACGGTATCTACCGAATCTACTCTCGGGACCGGAAAGAAGAGAATATGAAGCCTCGGATTGTGTTGAAGTTCGAGTAATTTTTTTTGGTCCTTTCTATATTCTCTCAGGTTTTAAGCCTGGGGAAGGCGGCCTGTCGGCGGGGTCGCTCACTTGTCAGGGCGCAGTACCTAAGGCTCACGGCATGTCCTGATTGTAATCGCCCTGACCGAGCGACCGTGGACTAACGACAGTTTCGGTCTTTCCAGGGGTCATTGCCTCTATCTTCGCCAAAGGCTCGATTAAGGCAACGACACCCTGGCTACTATATGTGATCCCTCCGGGATCGGTCCGGTCGAATCAGGAAGCTTGAGAGTGCAAAGCCAAAATATTTTTCAATAAAATCAGCTGTTTGAACAGAAGCGGTTAGCGAAGAGGCGTCCCCGGTGCTATCCGAAGTACGCCGACTTCAATATCTTTTTTTCGGTCAAGTTGAGGGCAACCGCGAATTGGTCCGAGCCCTGCCAGCCAATCCCGCGGGCAATTCCGTTTGGGCTGATTTCGGAAAAAGTAAGCTCATCCGTAGCAATCCGCCCCGTATCCCAGGATGACTCAGGGGTGACCCAAAGTGCGTCGGTATTACTCCAGAATAAAACTCCTTGCTCCGAGACAATATAGTTTTGAATACAGTCCATAGCCTCGGGTGAACCTTTATCGGAGAAGACACGGACCTCACCGTCGGACAGAGCCACCAACCTAGTTGACGATAGTCGAAAAATCAGTGAGTATTCGTCAAATTGTCCTTCGGTCTCAATATGAAAAAGTTGGTCGTCTTCATACCAGTAGAGATCACCATGGTTCTTGTCGGCACCTGGCATTCTCCAGGTCTTGGTAATGGTTTCAGAGTAGATATCGACTCCGGCATTGTATGCGGTTCGGGCTTCGAATTTGGAGATCATTCTTTCGCTGGCTT
>JANPAV010000025.1:0-6855 GCA_031430115.1 Armatimonadota bacterium
CAGTTGTTCTCGGATAAGCTATCAAGCAATGAACATTGTCGATTTGCGCAGCGATACCGTCACCCGCCCAACCCATGAAATGTATGAGGCGATGATGAAAGCTCCCCTCGGCGACGATGTGCTCGGCGATGAGCCTACCGTAATGGAACTTGAAGAGCTTGCAGCCAAAATGGTCGGCAAAGAGCAAGCAATGTTTGTTCCGTCAGGAACCATGGGCAATCAGATTGCAATCGCTACCCATACTAAGCCTGGCGATGCCATGATCGTCGAAGAAGAAGCTCACGTAATCTATTACGAAGTCGGTGCCCCGGCAATATTTGCCAATGTTTTAACCTGGACTCTTCCGTCAGAGAAAGGGGTCATGGACCCGACGACCGTTGAAAAGCGGATTACCAGCGCGAATCTACACACCCCCGGAACCACGCTGATTTGTCTCGAGAACACCCACAATCGAGCCGGTGGGACCATCATTCCGATGGAGAACATGAAGGAATATCGACGAATTGCTGACCAGCATGGCCTCAAAGTTCACGTTGATGGAGCGAGAATATTTAACGCCGCCGTCGCCCTCGACCGCCCAGTAAAAGACCTTTGTGAACATGTCGATACGGTTAACTTTTGCCTTTCAAAAGGGCTTCGCGCCCCGGTCGGTTCAATTCTCGCTGGGCCAGCGGAGTTTATAGATCGGGCCAGAATTTGGCGAAAGCGAATGGGCGGAGGTCTGCGACAGTCGGGAATCCTCGCTGCTTGTGGTCTGGTGAGTTTGCGAAAAATGGTAGATCGTCTCGCCGAGGATCACTCCCACGCGCACTACCTGGCGGTGGAGATCGGCAAGCTTAATGGACTTAATACCGACCCGACCAATACACCAACCAACATCTGTCTAATCGAGACAGAACGCCCCGCTAACGAATGGGAAGCAATGCTCTATGGACACGACATCTGGTGCTTCTCAGTTGCCTCAAATCGATTGCGATTAGTGACGCATGCGGACGTTAACGGTTCTGCAGTTCAACGAACGGTCGAAGTTTTTCAGGAACTAGCGAAGGGCTAAGGTCCGACCTTAGTTACTGGCTTCCCTTTCGGCTGCTTTAGGTCAACAAAAATCGCGTAATTTGTTTCGGCAAGGGCGGGATCAGGCATCACCAAAAGCCTCGAGTTGTCTGCCGAAAGTTGAACACACCCGTCCCAAATCCGGTCCCAAACATCGGGGAAGCTCGTTGCATAAGTTAAAAGATGTTTACCGGAATGGGCGTCAACAAAGTGAATCCACTTAGGTTCATGGAGCATCAACAATGTGCCGTCCTGGCTGACCCAAGAGACCGGGAATTTATCCAGTTTTGGCTCAATTTTTGTGGTCTGCTTGGTGGCGAGATCGAGGATGAAGTTACCCGCTCGGTCCCCGGTTGCCCCATAGGTTGAAAAAGCGATGGATTTTCCGTCCGGATTGATGACCAAGGATCCGGCGGATTTTCCAGGCAGAGTTATAGCTTCGCCTATGGGCTTTTTCGAGGCGATATCATAAATGGACAGCTTGTTTTTTGACACGCGAGTAACGCGCTTGTTGTCCGGCATGAACCCGACAGTATCCATGAACGAGCACGGCACTTCGGATACCTTCTGTCCGGTTTCCAATGAGAAAATCCACTCGACTTCCTTATCCGTGTTCCCGACCATCACCATTTTCATATCGGGGCTAAATTCAGTAATAAATGGGTGATAGTCCTTGAACGGAATTTTGAGGAAGACTTTCTTGACCAGTTCGCCGGTCTCGGTGGAATAGAAGAAGAACTGATTGAGGCGGTTAGTCAAACAAAATTGCTTGTCACCCTTTACGAACATGGAAACGATTCCCTGCAGTGGGTGCGGGTCGCTGGTGCCAAACATTGCTTCGGTTAAGGCGCGAGCATTTTCAACCTTAGCCGCCTCTTTACCGCTGAAGTCAAAGGTCGGGTACTCGGTCAACTTTGCGGTCTTGGTTGGGGGAGAAGATTTTATGTACGGGTTGACCCATCGCAGTTCGTTATCTTTGGCAATGATCAAAACCGATTTTGGATCGGGAGTCATTGCCATCCTAATTGGTCTTGGATTATTTCGGTTGATCCTTTCGCCAGAGACGTGATACGGCTGATCAGACTGCAAGAGAATCATCGTAAGGGCAACACAAGTCAACATTTAAACTATTCTATCCCGCTGGGGGTATTTGCGGTAGTAAAATTGCCCCATGAAGCTTTTGCTGACCGGGATCCTCTTTTTTCCTCTCCTTGTTGCCACCCCAACAACAAGAAAGGTTCAAGAGCGAAGTCAGGGAATTCTAGTTGGAATTGAAGAAGCGCCGTCCAATCTCCCGATTAATGGTGAAGCAAAATTTAGGGGTGGCGTTTTTGCCGGAGAGGTGTTAGCCGATCAAGCAGTAGTCGTGAAATGGACTGAACCAGACGGCTCCATCCACAGCGAAAGAATTCGATACGGAAACGATGGATTGTTTCAGTTCAACATCAAAATGCACCGTCCGGGAGTCTATCGATTCAATTTCACCGGAGCTGACAATCGAAACACCGTCACTCGAGAGGTCATTGTAACGGATGCAGTCGCAATCCGCCGTACACTCGAACGAAAAGCCAAACGCGCCCAAGAGTTAGCAGATCGGATCGCAGCGCGAAGTCGGCAACGAGTCCATTCGGCACCAAGTGGTCCCCAACGAGATGAAGCTGAACAAAGGCTAGCCGAACTAGAACGACAACGAGCAGCGGCAAATGAAGGTCTGAATCATATTTTGGCGGCGGCAGACGCCTGTGAATCATTAACCTTGGCCCCGCCAGACGTTCAAGCGGATGCGATGGAAGCGTTAGGAGACCTGGCGTCTTGGGCAGATTCAACCGACGATGAAGCTAATGAAATGGAGCAATTTGAGCAAAGGACGAGGTCTGATTCAGGGGTTTGCGATTCATTAGAAACTGCAGCAGAAGGGTTAAGATTTGTCGCTACTGCGACTGCCTTATTAACCAGACCGATGGCAGTTCTACAAGATACTATCAAGGGCCAATTAGTCCCTAAAGCAAAGGCAAAGGTTCCGCCTGTAAGCGAAGAAGTGAAATTTGCGGTTGATAGGGCGAAGGCAGAAGCCGATGCCGCACGTTCTGGACTCGATGGAATTATCCGTAGCTTGCCAACTCAAGCCCGAGAGACAAGCTTGTTCATTATCGAAAATCTGGTTAAGAGCTATTGTTCAGTACTCGAAGGTCCAGTTACAGCCGAGCTAAATGTTAATGTGCCGGAAAAGGGTGCGATGTTTTACAAGTACAAGCTCACCCTGAAGGCAAAACTTCGGCTGATCGCCGATAAGTCCAAGCCGGCTGGAGCTGATGGCGTGGAGTATCACGGTCGAATTGAAGGCGGTGCAAGCAAAGTGGAATTTGCAGAAAACATCTTTGCTGTAGAGCCGATGCCAAAAGGATCGAAAATACTATTAAGGAAAATCGTAACGCCGCCAGTGATGAAAGAAGCGGGCGGAGACTTGATTGGGTCGGGTCAAATTGCTCGAATAGCAAGTCCCGGACACTTTAATATTCAATATATTGGACTTCTGAATGAGCAAGGGATGAAGCTAAAGCAAGACCGTGTTGTTGACGATTTCACTGCCTTGTTTAAGAATCGGGTGGGCTTGGTCGTCTTGCCGCAAGGCGGACTGATTCCGAAAGTGACGAGCTTTGACTTCCCTATCCAAAAGGCAGCTTGGGTGCTGGACCGTTGCACGAAGGGCGCATTTGAGCTACCCAAGATTTTGGATGGCAATAAGCTGCACTTGCAGAAGGAGTTCACCCGTAGCGAGACGACGGCAAACGGAATAAAAGTTGACTGGAAAGTCAGCTATGACGCCGTAGGAGATAAGTGAGTTTCAATTGTAAAAACTTGTGTTAGGATGAATTAATATGGTTTCGATCCTTGCTATTGGCATTGCGGCACGTCTCGGAGACGAACAAGTCCTTAGCTCAATCTTGCGAGAGAGACCCAGTGTTATCGTTCAATACTGGACACGGGGCAAGAAGACGACCGATGTGGGCGTTAACCATCTCGTTTGCGTAAGCAGCACAGGCAAAGCCTCCCCAGAACAGAATCCCATTCAATCCTTTTCGGGCTTAAAGATTTCGCCGGACTTCTCGTATATTGCCTGTTCACGACAGGTAGCGGCTCCGCCAGATGAGAAGCGTGATTACATCACCGAGATACCGCCTTATAACACAAATGTTCAAATTGCCAGTGCCACCCAAGTCCTTTTCAAGAAGACATTTCATGCTGCCACCAGTATCTTTTGGATAGGACAGAACCTCCACACTGATCCCGACATGGGAACCACCATTTCGCAAATGGAAAAAACTGCCCCGTGGATAGAATCGAAGGTCAATGTTCCCCCGGTTGCCAGAAGGACTTTTGCTCAACCTGAGTCAAACGGCGACTATTTCAGCTTCCAGCCAGATCGGTCGCTGCCCATTTTTTATTACCACTCTGAGGGAAGAGTCAAGACCTGTCGTTTGAATTCTCAAAGTCCAAGCCAATTGATGAGCCTGACTGGCACCCCTGACTTCCTCTATATTGACGGATTTGGCGGCGGAGTTTACATCTTGAATGGAATAACAGGAGTTAGCCAGAAAACCCTGATTAGACATTTTGAACGATCCGCTTGGTTACCGGATTCGAAGATCCTTGCCACCATGCCGGTGGTTTTGGTGCCGAGCGATGCTCACATTACGCTATATGATGCGGCGACGAAATCGAGTAGGAGACTGAACTTAAGAAACCGCGTGGTTCGGAATTTTATTGCGCTCAACAGTCGCGAGCTTTTAGTATCTTCGGTGAAGAACAGCAAGAAGGTTCTTGAAAGGGTCAATCCTGTTACGGGTTCGACAATTTCGGTAAATCTCGAAAAATACGATGGTTCATCCTGGCTACAGTTCGAATCTTGCATGAACTAGTCGGCAACCCCGGTGAGGCTCCATCGTTGGGTCAGCGAGTTTCGAGATCATTCTTTGAAGCTAATATGGATATCTTGGGGACTCCACAAGTGGTAGTCCGCGAATCGCGAGTGTTCCAATGAGCCAGACCATTGCTTCCTCGGCTTCAACACGCGAAAAGCCCGTTGAGTCAATAAATCCCTTGATATTTTTCGCAGTATCTGAGTCCTTCCAAGCCTCACGATACACAACTTTGCCGTCACCCTTCAGCGACACTTCAAGTCGCGCAGACATGTGAGCAACGGTAACGATATCGGGATATACACGATAGGCACTTTTTGACAGTTCCGACCTTGGAAAGATAGTGAATTCGTGGGGTATTTCTTGAATTTGTAGCGTCACCAAATATGAGTAGTTGTGACACTCGATCGAACGGTCCGGTCCGCCATCAAAGCCAAGCTGGATTGTCACGTCTTGCCGGGAGGCTGTCCATCCAACGATACTTAGCACACCCTTTTTGAGGGTATTTTTGATCTCCCAAGAATTCGGACCCTCGGGAACGTCAGAGACATCGGAAGTGAATGATGTCAACTTTGGCATCGACATAGTTTACTTGTGGTCAAACAACTCTCTATTTGGCTTGCGCCAGTTCCAGCAATTCTCGATTCGGCTTGAACACTACATCTTCCTTAATCGTTTCAAGGATATCGACTGGAATTCCAGTGCGTCCATCGAGCAAGGCTCCAATAATATCCTCAACCAAGATCTCGGGAGTCGAGGCTCCAGACGAGATTCCGACAGTTTTGTAGTTCGTTCTCCACTCTGCGCGGACTTCCTCAATCGTGCTGAGCAAATAAGACTCCGTGCCATATTGTTCGGCGACTTCTCGCAGGCGGTTTGAGTTAGACGAGGTCATTGAACCAACAACCAGAACCAGATCAGATTCTTTTGCCAACTCTCGAATCGCCATCTGACGGTTCGTGGTCGCGTAACAAATATCGCCTTTTGCTGGCTTCTGAATATGCGGGAATCTCCGCTCGAGCACAGCCATAGTTGCCATGACTTCATCAACGCTCAACGTGGTTTGACTCAGAACAGCAAGTCTGTCGTAGTGCTGAATCTCGAGTTCCTCAGCATCTTGCGGAGTTTCGACCAGAACCATTCGGTCTGGTGCCTCACCCATTGTTCCTTCGGCCTCGACGTGACCACGGTGACCAATGTAAATCATGAAGAAGTCTTTGGCAGCGTAGTGCTTGGCTTCGTTGTGAACTTTGGTGACCAACGGACAAGTTGCGTCAACCATTTTCAGATTGCGTTCTCGAGAGACTCGTCGAACCTCAGGCGATACCCCATGCGCACTAAAAACAACGGTCGCACCTTCAGGGATATCTTCAATCTCCTCAACAAAGATGACGCCTTGACTTTCAAAATTCTTGACGACCCATTCGTTGTGGACGATGGCGTGGCGCACATAGAGCGGAGCGCCATAAACCTTAAGGGCGAGATCGACAATTTCGATTGCATACGCGACTCCGGCGCAAAATCCTCGAGGGGCGGCAAGTAAAATTCGATCCACTGATACAGTTTACAAGAGTTTGGAGTTGGGAGTTGGGAGTATTGAAGCCTAGAATGACACTAGTAGGCCAGGATATCGTGAATTCGGCAGGCAAAAAACGCATCAATGGCTCTTCCTCCAAACTCCCGACTCCTAACTCCAAACTTGTCCAATATGCTACAATAACTGTAGACAGTTCGGGCATTAAATCCTGGGTGGCTTATAGCCGCCTTTTTTGTTCCCGGATTTCTAGGATAAAAGGAAGAAGCACGATGGAAGGCGATGTATTACATCAACTAACTCAGATTGCGCAAGAGCGTGATCTGCCACTTGAAGAGCTTCAAGCTG
>JANPAV010000026.1:0-3342 GCA_031430115.1 Armatimonadota bacterium
ATCTTTGGCAATGATCAAAACCGATTTTGGATCGGGAGTCATTGCCATCCTAATTGGTCTTGGATTATTTCGGTTGATCCTTTCGCCAGAGACGTGATATGGTGCGTCCGACTGTAGAACCGTCATTGCAACTGCCAAGAAAGTTAGCATTTGAACCATTTTAACCACTTCCAAATGACCTGAACAGTAGAATTGACAAATGAAAGTTGCCTTCTTAGCGGTTTTGACTCTCCCGTTTTTGTTTAGTATTCCAATGTCGATGACGATCCAGGAGCAAAGTCGAGGCATTATCCTTGGAATTGACCAATTCACGGAGCATGTGCCAGCCGAAGGCACCGCAAAATTTACCGGTGCAGTCTTTGCTGGCGAAGGTCTTTCAGATCATCGACTTAAAGTTAAGTGGATAGACCCTCAAGGACGCGTGCATGATTCAATATTGCCATTTAGTGCTGACGGCACCTTTGAATTCAGTATCAAAGGTGTCCAAGTTGGCATTTACAGGTTCGATTTTAGTGGAATGGATGGCGTCCATACTGTTCATCGAGAAGTCATTGTTGCGGATGCCGCAGCAGTACGCGACGCACTGGACCGAAAAATAAAGCGAGCCCAAGAAGCCGCAGACAGGATTGCGCATCAAGCCAGGCTACGAGTCCAAGCGGCTCCCGTTGGGGCAAATCGCGATGAAGCAGTACGAATGTTGACGAACATTGAGCAACAAAGGGGGCAAGTGATGGCGGGAGTCACCCATATTGAAGCAGTAGCTACAGCTTGTAGTCAATTAGCATCCGCTCCTCCCGACTTACGCGAACCCGCGCTGGAGTGCCTTGGAGACCTAGCATCATGGGCAGACCAAACAGAAACTGAAGCAGCAGAGATGGAGGCATTTGAACAACGAACTCGTACGGAATATGGCGTATGCGATTCGCTCGAAACGGCCAAGGAAGGACTAAAATTTGTGGAGACCGCCACAACTCTGCTTACCAAACCTCTCGATATCATAAAAAAGACAATAAAGGAGCAGTTAATACCAAGGGCCGAAGCAAAGAACCCACCAGCCAGTGAGGACATTAAGTTCATCGTTGACCGTGCAAAAGCCGAAGCAAAAGCTGCTAAGGATGGACTGGATGGAGTTATCAGAAGTTTGCCTACTCTCGCTCGAGAAACAAGCGTCTTCATTATTGACAAACTAGTCAAGAACTATTGTTCAATCTTAGAGGGACCTGTCACAGCCGAACTCAACGTAAGCGTTCCTGAAAAAGGATCACTCTTTTACCAATATAAACTGTATTTGAAGGCTAAGATTCGAATGGTGGCAGACAAATCGAAGGTAGCTGGGCCCAGCGGCATCGAATATCATGGCCGCATAGAGGGTGGAGCGAGCAAAGTCGAATTCAAAGAAAACATCTTTGCTGCAGAGCCGTTGCCAAAGGGTGCGAAAGTAATTCTTCGAAAGATCGTCACTCCTCCAGTACTAAAGGCGGCTGATAGTGACTTCGTGGGATCGGGACAGATCGCAAGAATGGCAAGTCCAGGAAACTTCAACGTCCAGTACCTCGGAATGCTTAATGAAAGTGGAATGAAACTTAAGCAAGATCGAATAGTTAATGATTTCTCTTCCCTATTTAAGAATCGAGTAGGGCTCATCGTTTTGCCTCAAGGAGGGTTGATTCCAAAGGTAACTATTTTCGATTTCCCGATCCAAAAGGCGGCTTGGGTTCTGGATCGATGCACGAAGGGGGCGTTTGAGCTACCAAAAATTTTGGATGGTAACAAACTGCACTTGCAAAAGGAGTTCACCCGAAGCGAGACAACCGCAAACGGAATAAAAGTGGACTGGAAAGTCAGTTACGACGCGGTTGGAGACAAATAGCTTTCGTCGTGACTCATCTGCGGAGTCACGTCAATGTGATCAACGTTAGGCTCTTTTTCGGCGCGTCCACAATTTTGCTTGGGGCATGGGAGCAACTCATCACCTGAATTCAACCATCAGGCTATTCAGCGAGACAAGTCTCGCAGGACAAGGCGCCAACAAGTTGCCGCACTCCACATTTTGGCCTCACTAAACAAAGGCTTATTTCGCCTGAGCAAGTTCCAACAGTTCCCTGTTTGGCTTGAACGCTACGTCTTCCTTAATCGTTTCAAGGATATCAACCGGAACTCCAGTTCGTCCGTCGAGCAACGCGCCAATAATGTCCTCTACTAGCACTTCAGGTGTCGAAGCACCAGACGAGATTCCGACAGTTTTATAGTTGGTTCTCCACTCTGGGCGGATTTCCTCAATTGTGCTCAAGAGATACGATTCGGTTCCGTATTGCTCTGCGACTTCACGCAGGCGGTTTGAGTTAGAGGAAGTCGTCGAACCGACAACCAGAACCAGATCAGATTCCTTTGCCAACTCTCGAATCGCCATCTGACGGTTCGTGGTCGCGTAACAAATATCGCCTTTTGCGGGCTTTTGGATATGCGGAAATCTTCGCTCGAGCACCGCCATAGTTGCCATGACTTCATCAACGCTCAACGTGGTTTGACTCAGAACAGCAAGTCTGTCGTAGTGTGGAATCTCAAGTTCTTCAGCATCTTGCGGAGTCTCGACCAAAACCATTCGATCCAGTGCCTCGCCCATCGTGCCCTCCGCCTCGACGTGGCCGCGGTGGCCGATATAGATCATAAAGAAGTCTTTGGCCGCATAGTGCTTGGCTTCGTTGTGGACTTTGGTGACCAACGGACAAGTTGCGTCAACCATTTTCAGATTGCGTTCTCGAGAGACTCGTCGAACCTCAGGCGAGACTCCATGCGCACTAAAAACAACGGTCGCACCTTCAGGGATATCTTCAATTTCTTCGACAAAGATCACGCCTTGGCTTTCAAAATTCTTTACGACCCATTCGTTATGGACTATTGCATGCCGCACATAAAGCGGAGCGCCATAAACCTTAAGGGCGAGATCGACAATTTCAATTGCGTACGCGACTCCGGCGCAAAATCCTCGAGGGGCGGCAAGCAAAATACGATCCACGCAGATAGTTTACAAGAGTTTGGAGTTGGGAGTTAGAAGTTCTGAAGCCTGGAATGACACTAGGAAGCCAGGATTTCGTGAATTCGGCAGGCAAAAAAGCTTCAATGTCACTTTATCCAAACTCCCGACTCCTAACTCCAAACTTGTCCAATATGCTACAATAACATCAGACAGTTCGGGCAATCAATCCTGGGTGGCTTATAGCCGCCTTTTTTGTTCCCGGATTTCTAGGATAAAAGGAAGAAGCACGATGGAAGGCGATGTATTACATCAACTAACTCAGATTGCGCAAGAGCGTGATCTGCCACTTGAAGAGCTTCAAGCTG
>JANPAV010000027.1:0-6375 GCA_031430115.1 Armatimonadota bacterium
TAGAGCAAATGCCGCTCAGTGTTGTAAACCTCGTCGAGGTCGGAGTCGTCGCTAACGGTTTCGATTCGTTCTTGAAGAGGAATGACTTCATCATCGCAAGCCATGACGACGACGGCCCGAAATTCGAGACCCTTTGCGTAGTGCATGGTGCAGATGGAAAGGTTTCCGACGTGAGGCTCAGAGTTCTCGCTCAGGATGCGAGTTGGAAAGCTTAGCACCTTCGCAACAAGTTGACATCGATCCAGTTGAGCGTCGGATCGAACGATGAGGCAGACATCGTGAGGACTTAATCCGTCAAGGCTCCTGATCCAGTTGGCGACGCATGCGGATTCGTCATCTTCTGATTTGGCGACATGAAGGACGGGAGTCGGACCATTGAAGACCGAGATGGTCCCCTTGCGATCTTCTTGGATACCGTCAACGTCGGTAACGGAGTTTCCGAGTAATCGATCCGCATGGGATCGAATCTGGTGGGACGTCCGATAGTTGATCTTAAGCGACCTGGATCGACCCCGAATGTCGACTCCAATCGATAGCCAGGAGAATGGATACTGGAAGATTCTTTGACCGAGGTCGCCAGCAAAGATGAGCGCGTTCGGCCGGTCGCCGCCAACGGCGGCGAGGAATTTAAGCTGGGGAATTGAAACGTCTTGGGCCTCATCGACGACGACAAAGTCAAAAGGAGGGTTTCGTCGAAGCTTGGTGGCTTCGGCTAGCTTGGTGAATAGTTCCGCATATGTCACGAAGCCCTGATCGACCAAGTCAGACTTGGATTGCTTGAAGATGTCCCAAAGGATGGCTCGCTGGGTTTCGTTGAGCCGTGTCTTACGGCCTAACCGCCTTACATCTCGGTACTCTTCCCATGAGTCTAGTTGCCATGCGTCGACGATCTCTTCCCACTCGGTCAATAGGAATCCCGTCGTAAATTTGTGTCCGGGAACACTATCGGCGGCCAACCTCAGAATATTGGTTAATTCGCCTTGACTGACAATTCGGAACCCTTTGTCGATCGAGTCGTATAGTCGCCGACCGACTTCATTCAGATCGGAGACTTCCAATCGTTCACCGATTCGGGGATCGCTCGCCAAGAGTCTTCGAACTTTTGTTCGAAGTTGGTTGGCGAGAATTGGGGAGAACGTCGTCAACAATACTTTTACATCGGGGTTGACTTGGGCTAAGTGGACTGCACGATGGAGAGCAACGACGGTCTTGCCGGTTCCAGCGGAGCCGGAAACTCGGGCAGGGCCGTTGTATTCTCGGTCAACTAGTTCTCGCTGGGCAGGGTGAAGGAAGATTGCCCACTTCTCCCAAGGATAATCCAGGGCCTCGGTAAGTTCGTCGATATTCTGAACGGTTCGGAACCGGCGAAGGGCATCGGGATGTTCGAATGGGTTGATTTCTGATTCGGCGGTATTGGGAACAAGAATGGCCGATTGCTTGGGAGTGCCGCCAACCGCTAGTTCAAGCAAGGCTTCGGCTGCTTCGGCGGGAAGGTGGGTGGCTAGTTCGAAGAGGCCGTCCTCGTCCACTGATTTTGCTTCCTCGATCCATTCGAGGGGGACACCGTAGCCAAGAAGCGTATCGTTACTGTAGGAATCAAAAAGGGCAGGTTGCTTCGGCTTCGCGGAGGATGGAATGACCGGTTTCGGCTCATCCGGCATGGAGGTTGGCGCGGGAACGTCCACTTCAATGTAGTTGGGAACCTCAATGTTGCGAACTACCTCTCGAATCTCGACAATTTGGGCGGCACCGGTTTTTGGATGGGTTTCGAGCTTTCGACGTTCGGCCCAGCGGTAGGCATCGTCGTGATGGTCTACATAGCACAGGAGAAGGCTCGACTCGGTGCGATGAACGATGAGCCGAATATCCCGACTGACTCGGACAGACCAAAAATTTGGGTCCTTGGCGCGGTCCAGCTTGTGGAACTGGTGTCCTGGATTGGACGGATTGGCTTGAAGATCAAAGACGGTCGTTTTGATGAGCTTTTGCTCATCGCCGCTTAGCTTGGCTAAGCTGGAATATAGAGTGTCGGCAAGTCGCAACTGCATCGGCTAAGGAATCCTCAAATGAATAAGCTGAGATTCAAGTGGATGCAAGCTTTCAATTCCAAAACGACCTATCGGTGGAAAATCGTTACCATGTTTCGATCTAAACTCACTATAAAAGGAGCGTAGAATGAAATCAAGGAACTGGCTTGGAGCAATAGGAGCGGATACAGGAATCCGGCAACTTGCCACTTGACCTAAAGTCAAGTGCGAAACTGGATGAATCACCGGAATGTGGACATTAGTTCTGCTATCGTAGTCAAACCTAATAGGAGTGACGATGACCTTTCTTGAAACAATATCTGCAAAGAGCTGATCCTTCAAATAGACTTCTGGATCATCATCGAAAAGAGCCATGCTTGGGTTAGGCAAATAGGCTAAGCGATGGCGATTAACCTGGCTGCCACTAACCTCATATGACATCTGAATCAATGATCCGTCCAGCATGAGAGCGGTAAAGATTTGCTCAGCTAGCATCTCTGAATACAATTCGGAATATGGTTTGTCTTTGAGCATTTTCACGAGACCATCCGCGCCCTTGAACGTTACACTTGACCATTTACCATTCCTGTGAAGGTACGGTACATTTTCTCGATCTGACAAACCCTTAACAGTAAGAAACCTGATTGCCCTTTGAGCATCGGCTACAAGTTCTTTTGGAGTCATTGCTCCGAAACGAGACCTCTAAGCTTCATGATAATATCTGGACCAAGGTCTTCAAGCAAGATCTCACCAGATTCAATGGAATTAGCTAGTGCAATAAGATCTTTCTTACCTTTGTCGATTTTCTTTTTGGTTGTACTTTCAAGGTCGCGGTAGCTTATTGAAAGCTCTGATCTCTCCTTTTCTGTAGGATATCTAAAATTAAGATCAAACCCTTCTTGAACGATTTTGTTGAATTCTGCTTCCACGGCCTTCATGCCAGTGCCAACTCCAAGCACCCGAACCCATGCTTTGCTTCTGGTCATTGCCGTAAAAAGGCGATTTCGAATTCGAGCAAGATTATACGAAGAAGCGTGGCAATCCTGGGCATTTATAATATATACAAGTCCAGCTTCATTGCCCTTAGCTCGATTTATTCCACTGAAGGTTATTGAACTCGAGTCTGACTGAAAGAAAACATCTGCCTCAGTCGTGACGCCAGCAATATGTGATTCTACGCCAAGGGTCCTCAATATCCCCCTGATGGGCCCCACTTCAGAACGAGTCGTTAAAGGATCTGGATTAATTACGATAATATCATCACCTTGCAATTCATCCTCGTCAAGATTACATTTGATTGCTTGAGCCAGCCATTCGGATTGCTCCTCGGAACTGCTAAATGTATAAAATTGGATTAGATCATTGGAATCAGAGTGATCTTCCAGAAATTCCGGGCTAGTTCTCGTAGTTCGTGAAAGTCTAACAACTTCATTTGGGGACAATTCCCCTTCTTTCACCGAATAGCCAACATCAGTCCAAAGGGATGGCTCTCCAAACATTTGCACTAGACCTGTTGATTTGTCTTTAGGCGGCTTCCGATAGATGCCAAAGCCCAAAGCGTGGGCACTCGATAGGACGGGGCGCGAATTTCTGTAGCAGATGTCAAGGATAATATCTCGAGTCGCACCATTTGGACTGGGCTCAGCTAGGCTCACTTTAGGGAGTCCGTCAGCAGTCTGACCAAATAATTGTTCAGGGGGAGGAACGGAAGGACCAGACAAAGTTTGTAGCTCATCATATGCATATACGAGATGCTTGTCTGGCGTCAAAAGTGAATAGCATATCTGCAGAAAGCTTGATGGCAAATCCTGAGCCTCGTCAACGAGAATCGCATCATAAACGGGCTTTTCAATTATTTGGCTACCGATCGCTTGATCACACGCTCCCCGGAAGGCTGCTTCGTATCCAAATTTATTCTTGGCGGAAGTGTAGTCAAGGTGACTAATATTGTGCAGATTACAGTACTGATAATAAAGACCGTCTTTGTCTTCACTACCGGAACTTCCCCAAGCATGGATAATCTTGATGCGTGTCCAATCTGGTTCTTCACCCGTTTGACTGATGCAAAAGTTATTTATGTGCCTCTTTAGCTGAGATTTGAGGGATCGCGTATAGAAAGTAACTGCAATTTTCCAATTTGGATACTGTGCATGAAGATATGCAGCTTTTAGGGCAAGAACGATGGTTTTACCAGAGCCAGCCAATCCCCTTATTCGTTGTACTCCACGAACAGTTTCAATGACAGCGCGACTTTGCGCGCTGTCGAGGGTTGCGATTTTTTCTTCAAGTTTTTTAAGCTTTGCGCCTCGTGAGTTCTCTTGTTCGACAAATCTTTTTGTCCTTGATTGCCTTATTGTCGAAATGTTTTGCAAAGCAGATAACAATTTGTCAAAAACAGCTTCGTTGTCGGGACTTCTTGGCAGGCTATCAAGGAACGCCTCCACCGCCATATTATTTGCAATTGGATATTCAGCAGTTGCGTCGTTTAGTGCATTGGGAATAGCAGGACCATAGGTGACCACGCTTAAATTTGGAATCAAGTTTCGCTTGGAAACGAGACTAGAATGAACTTTTAGCTTTGCGTCGAGTCGAGTAGCAGATTCATCTTGCCTGGATTGGAAGTCACCAGGGATATTGCCTTCGACTAAGTCGAAAATCACTAGTCCAATTTCAGGCGAAATTAGTAACGCATCGATTGGTGTTCTAGTTTCGAAAGTACCGAGTATTGGATATCCAATATACAGTTGACCATTTAAGGTTGGGTAATTTTCAAGAACCTCAATCAGAAGCCGACTTGCCGCGTTCTTTTCTGTAATTCCACGAATAATTTCTATGCCCATATTCTACACCCGGAAAACCTTCATGACCTCGTCGCCAAGGTGATTGATGACTTTGACGGCGAGGCGGCCGGAGGTCGGTTTGGGGAAGGGGCGCGAGACATCGCTGTTAAGCGTTGACCATGCTTCTTCGTTTATTTCCGCTTTCAGCGTAGTCTTGAGAGACTTGTATGGATCGTTGGCGCCAAGGAAGTAGGCATGCCGGACGAAGAAGCTTTCACCGTTATAGTCGGTGTCGATGAACCAACAGGCGATTCCGCTGGCGTTATCGCTACGGACTTCGCCGGTTCGGGGGTCGAAGACATCGACGCCGTTGATCTTGACTTTCAGATCGGCACCTTCGGGAATGATGTCGATGTCAGGTTCGCCAAAGATGACGAACAGGTTGCCTTTGCCGGTGTTCTTGAGATCGTCGGACATGTGGAGGTCGGCATTCATTCGAGCTTTGAGGACGGGGATACGTCCGAGTTTTTCAAATTCGCTGCTGTGGGCATCGTAGTTGAAGGCACAGGAAATGACGACGTCGAAGTCGGCGTCTCCGGCCTCTTTAGCGGCATCAACGAGGTTGATGCGAGCGACGGTTCCGAATTCGGGGCCAATGAAAATTCCAGCACGACGCTGCTTATCGCCTTCTTGATATTTACCTTCGGCACAGATGTACCCACCAGGCCATGGAGCGAGTGAAGTGAAGAGAATTTTGTCTTCCCGATTGGGTTGTTGAACACCAGACGTTCGGAGATTCTCCAGAACCATGTCGACAAAGCCTTCTCTCTCTTGGCTCTCGCCTGTTTTGCTCTTCCTTAGACTCTCGGCGGATTGGTCGAAAAGTTCATCATTCTCGTCTACGGCTAATGTCCGGTTGGGGGACAAGCTTTCGACAGTAAAGGGACCGGCGACGCGGACCCTCTTTTTGTCTTCGTACGGTTTGTCGTAAAGGAATTCATTTTCTGCCTTGGCAGCGATTGAAATGTCTATGTCCTTTTGTCTGCCTGCCAAAACTGCGCCAGCAGCACCTCGGTGGATTCGGACCAATCGCTTGGTCGCTGGCGCGGAACCTCCCACTCAGCGATCTCCAATGGAACTTTGGTATTGTATTTTTGCCTGGCCCTAAAGTCATTCAGCCAACTTTCAGGCAAAAGGTCGGTGATATGCACCCGAAGCTGAGCGAGTCTCTTTTCCCACCGCTCCCAAATAACATCAATTTCACTATTATCCGCGATTGAACTTAGTACCAAGCGCTTGGCTCTTTCGTAGACAAATCCATGCCGAATGTTGCCATAGGTTAATTTGGAACTATTACTAATTTGGCGAACCTCAGCCTCTTTGGCTTGTCCTTCTGGGGAGTCACTTAATAGGTAATAGGGATATCGAGCTCCCATCACGCGAGACCGAGCCAAAGTAAGAGCCACTCGACTAGTGTCAATCGTGATCCACCGCCGTCCCCATTGTTCTGCGACGGTGGCGGTAGTGCCAGATCCGCATGTTGGGTCGAGAACCAAGTCACCGGGGTC
>JANPAV010000028.1:0-56498 GCA_031430115.1 Armatimonadota bacterium
TCAATCGGAACGGCCCGAGAAAATGAGCCGCTTGGCGCATTACTCCAACGAAGTGGTTTGTTATCGCCAGACTATGTTCATATGGTCCAAAACGGTGAACTGGTCGGCGATACACCGGGGGCTCTGAATCATATTGCTAAGGCTGAAGCTGATACTTTTCAAGCCAAGACTGGCAGCCTAAAAGTCACGGCAAACATCATGACCATTGTTGCCATGGCTCTCTTCGCGGGCATCATGGTAGGATTTCTCTACTATATGTATGCGTCAAACATGGTTAAAATGCTAAATAACGTCCAATAATAGAAAGATGCCCACGTTTCAATATCAAGCAGTAAGACAGGATGGAGAGTCCATAAGTGGGTTCGTCTTTGGTTCCTCTCTTGATACTGCCATGGGTGATCTGATGAATCGAGGACTAAACGTCCAGTCGATTGGAGTTGCCACCAGCGTTAATGATCCTTTAGGCGCTGCACCACCACCTCCCCCTACAAAGCAAGAAATTCCAAGACCAGAGCCAGTCAATCCCATTGACTTTGCGGCTGACTATGTAGTCGATGGTCGAGGAGTAAGGATTGAGCGCAACGTCTCTGCTGCCGACTCGGTAGCCGCAGGTGTCGAGTCTTATGCTGGGCACAGCGGCTACATTTCCGGACCTTCCACTGCCCAACGTTCCTATATCCAAACTAGCGTTCTCGGCCCAGTGGTTGGCAAAGTTGCGCTTTCGACTCTTGCCTTTTTCTTCAACCAACTCGGAACCATGTTGCGAGCTGGTGTTCCGATGGTTCAAAGCCTTGATACGCTCAGCAACCAAACTCGAGACCCTCGATTTAAGCATGTCGTACAAGAAATGAAGGGACATGTTGAAGCGGGACGGCCAATGACGGCGGGTATGCAGCGATACCCTGAAGTCTTTACCCCGGTCATGCTCAGCATCATCCGAACCGGTGAGGAAGGCGGCTTCTTGGACGAATCGCTCTTTACTGTCGCCAAATACACTGAAGACGAAATCGAACTCCGCAACCTTTATCGTCGAGTGACCATTTATCCCAAGCTTTTGATTGGAGCTTCGATTCTCATCATTGGCGGCACAAATCTCATCATCGGAGCCATTGCACCCGGTGGACAAAAACTTTCCTCCCCTCTCACCAACCTTTCTACTTGGTTTGTCCTTGTCCCTCTCATGGTCGGCCTGTTTCTGTTTTTCAGGGTTGGTCTTGCAAACTTTAGAATCAAATACAACTGGGACATGTTCATCAGTTTCATTCCCTTCATTGGTGGCACGGTAAGGCAGACATCTATGGCGAAATTTGGTCGAGCGTTCGGAGCCCTTTATCAAGCTGGCGTCCCTCTTCCGCAAGTCGTAAAACTCTCCGCTGACTCATGTGGCAATGAATATATGCGGGCGAAACTGTATCCTGCATCGAAAGTTCTTGAGGGAGGCGCAGGAATCACCGAAACTCTTCGTAGCACGGGAGCTTTGTCTCCAATTGTCATTGATATGCTGAGTACGGGAGAGACCACGGGCAACCTCGACCAAATGCTCAACAAGATGTCCGACTACTATCAAGACGAAGCTAAAACTCGATCCGTCCAGCTCGGGCACTTCATGGGTGTGCTGGCATTTCTCATTGTCGCAATCTACATTGCCTTCATCGTGGTTACTTTCTACCAAAATATGGGCAACAATTTAGGCAACCAAGTAAAGGATTTAACGTAAAGAATGTCACGATCAGAGATGCATATTGGCGAAAAAACGCCAAAAATGATTGAAGGAGATGGCGCAGGATCACTATAGAATTCTTGGAATTGCACATAATGCTACGCCTGCCGATATCAAGTCGGCTTATCGCAAGCTAGTTTTAGCCCATCATCCCGACAAATCTCCATCGAAACAGTCTGCCGATATCTTCCTCAAAGCAACGGAAGCTTACGAAGTTCTCGGCGATAGTGACCGCCGTAAACAATACGACGGAAACCTCGACCACCAACGGCGACAAGCGAACCAGCCCCGCCCGCAAACCCAAACTCAGGCTCGCCCCCAGCCTAAACCTCAGCCCACCAAGAGCACCCAAACCGTTTCAACCGTCGCCGCTGAGGTCACAAAGTTAACGCTTATTTTTACTCGAGGGCAATACACCGAATCGGAAACGTTAGCCCGAAACATTATTCGCAAGGACAATAAACAACCAATCCCCTATGCCGTACTTGGTGATATCGCGCGGGCAAAAGGGAGGCTTGACGAAGCGGCAAAAATGTATGCCTACGCGGCACAAATGGATCCTCGGAATCCAATCTATCAACAACGGCACGAGGAACTTATCCGCAATTATCGCGACGCCAAAAGTCCTAACTCAGCGGCAAAAGCAACTCAAAAATCGGCAATGACCATCATTGTTGGCACTCTCCTCGTGGTTAGCGCCGGACTCTATGTGATGCTCGCAAAAGAGCCGGTAATTACGCCCGGGCTCGGACTCATTAATACATGGACACTTGGACTCGTCATCATGCTTTTCTTAAGTGGTGTAAGTACCGGTGCCGTCCTTTGTGCCGGTGACTATATTGACAGGTTTAATGCGGCAACGATAGTTGCGACGGGCAGAGTTTCTTCACCGATTCTCATGCTGGCTATGGTGGCAATTGTCAATTTCTGGGCGGCAGCCGTACTTTACGCCCTGGTTACTATTTCCCAACGAGGCTTTACGGTTAGCCACTTGCGGTTTATGATTGGAATTGGAGTCACTACCCTGATCATGGCGGGTGCTGCGGCACTTTCGATAGCAAATTTCAACCCCGTCCAAGTCTTACTTTGGGGCGGGAATCTTGCCTATCTCGGCGGAATCTGTGGCTGGATGGTCGCCGATTCGTTTAAACGAATTTAAACAACACTTACCGTCTTCAAGTCGGGTGAAACCGTAAATTTCGCTGCCGTCTTGGCTGTTACCTCTTCCAAAGAAACTTCTGGCGCAAGCTCAATCAAAGTCAAACCATGACCCCGATCCACATGAAAAACAGCGAGATCGGTGATGATCAAATCCATGCATTGCTTTCCGGTTAATGGCAACGTGCACTCAGGAAGAACTTTTGACTCTCCTGCTTTATTCGTGTGTTCCATAACCACCACGACACGCTTAACGCCTGCGACCAAATCCATTGCGCCACCCATGCCCTTCACCACCTTGCCCGGAATCATCCAGTTAGCCAAATCGCCTTGTTCGCTTACTTCCATTGCCCCGAGGATAGAAAGGTCAATATGTCCACCCCGAATCATGGCAAATGAATCAGCACTGGAAAAATACGACGAACCCGCAATCTCTGTAACTGTCTGTTTGCCCGCATTAATCAAATCCGCATCTTCTTCACCTTCGAAAGGGAAAGGTCCAAGGCCAAGCATCCCATTCTCAGACTGCAAATTAACGTCCATTCCTTCCGGAATATAATTCGCCACAAGAGTCGGAATTCCAATTCCGAGATTAACGTAAAATCCGTCCCGAAGTTCCTGGGCGGCCCGTTGAGCAAGCTGATCGCGTGTTAATGGCATGAGTGGTTCTTTCTTATTGTAGCGGTTTGCAAGGCAACTTTTTCGACCCAATAAGCGTTTAACAATGACAACATGATTTCAGCTTTGATTGTTGGCAACCTTGTTATCCTTGACCGACAATCTGCCGCTCGAATACGAGTTGAGCCTAAGCTTCGTCAATATTGCCGAGCAGTTAGAGTCAAGTTTCCGCCTAAGCAACTCTTCTTTCGTGCCTTCAAGGATGAAATGACGGTCGAAGTCTGGGGAGGTTCGTCATCAAATGCTTCTCTCAAACTGATCAAAAAATACCCAATCCTCGCGGCATCGGGCACCGCTGGTCCCAAGCGACAACGAGGCGACAAGCAAGTGCCAGAAGGTTGGTATTACGTCAATCGATTCAATCCTTCGAGCTTGTTTCATCTTTCATTGGGAATTAACTATCCAAACCGATCTGACCTTACAAGGGCGATTAATAATGACCCTGGAGACGATATCTTCATCCACGGAAATCGCGTGAGCATGGGGTGTATGGCAATGGGCGACCCCGCCATCGAAGAAATCTATACGCTGGCAAAAATGTCGACCAACCGAGTGTTTGTTTTCGTTTTGCCCAGTCGCTTGCGACCGGCAGGGCAGGAGAATTCCGCTCTGTATGACCAGATTTACGCGATCAACCGCTCGTTCAATGCGAGCCATAGAATGCCGTCAGTCTCCATGGATGGAAATGGATACTATAAGGTTAAGGACCTTATCTCCCTCGCTCGTCGAGGGAGTCGGTGAGCAAACGATTACAGACATGGAATGGTTAAAGATGCGAACCGGTGGGAGTGGATTCAAATCCTAACTAAGCTAAAATCTCGAAGTGGATCATGATGATCAAATCCAACGTGGTCGAGAGTTGCGATCCAAAATGTCGCCTCCTGAGGTGATCCTCTGGAAGCTAATCCGACGAGATCAACTTGGATATCGGGTCAAACGACAACAGCCTTTCGATGGCTATTTTCTCGACTTCTATATTCGGGAACTTATGGTCGCAATCGAAGTAGACGGTCGAATTCACGAAGGTCAAAACGAATACGATCAGCGTCGTGATATGAATCTGAAAAAGAAAGGATTGACGGTCATTCGAATCAATGCAAGTGCCATATTCAAAGACCAACATAGCGTCGTCGAGTACCTGAAGATCAGGCTTGACGAAATAGCCAAGGCTAAATAATCCACTCCCACCGGTTCGTACCTCACCGTTGGCGGCTTCGCCGCTCCCCTCGACAAGCGAGGGAGATGAATTTTACGCCTTCGGCGTAACCGTTCGCCGCTCGATCCGCTTCTCGTAATTGTGCCCTTCGATAATCCGATTCACGTAAATCGACGGGGTATGAATCTGATCGGGATCAAGTTCACCAACCTCAACAAGCTCTTCGACCTCAGCGACACAAACTTTGCCGGCAGTTGCCATCATCGGGTTAAAGTTCCGGGCAGTCTTTCTAAAGACTAGGTTCCCTGATTTGTCGCCTTTCCAAGCTTTAATGATGCTGAGGTCCGCAACCAGACCGCTTTCCATCACAAACATCTCGCCGTTAAATTCTCGCGTCTCTTTGCCTTCGGCGACAAGGGTTCCGTAACCAGTCTTCGTATAAAAAGCCGGAATTCCTGCGCCACCCGCCCGAATCCGCTCGGCAAGAGTCCCCTGAGGATTAAACTCCAACTCAAGCTCTCCGCTGAGATACTGTCGCTCAAATTCGGCATTCTCACCAACGTAGCTTGAAACCATCTTCTTGATTTGCTTGGTTTGCAACAAAATCCCGAGACCAAAGTCATCAACGCCACAGTTATTGCTAATAACCGTTATGTTCTGGACTCCTGTATCTCGCAAGGCAACAATAAGGTGTTCAGAGATTCCGCACAGCCCGAATCCACCGGACATAACCGTCATTCCATCAAATACGAGACCCTCTAGCGCGGCTTTGGCATTCGGAAAAACTTTGTTCATTCTATCAACGATTCTACTATCTGAACCGTCCCTAAGATTGAAGTGGCCCGAAAGAAAAAAAGAAGGAGCCCCGAGAGACTCCCAATTTATTTCAAGGATAAAACCCACCGCTTGGAGGGTCACTTCCTTTGACGAGCCATTGTTTGGAATGTTCGGCTCTAGGACTTTTGGAGGATTGCCTCTTCCAACATCTTTGGCAATTTGTTCGTGATCTCGCTATTCGTCGCCACCCGGTTGACCTTGATTTGCTTGCCTAATTCAATCAACTCCTTCTCCTTATGGCCAGCATGAGCAATTGTGTAAATCCCACGTTCAGTGAGCTCAGCAACAATGGCACCCACGTTTGCATCTCCTAAATTCACAATCGCCACGTCGGCAGTGTCGTCGGGAACAGTTGTGGTCACAACCGCTTCATGCCCGGACCCTCGAACCGTATTCACGAATCTCGACGACCAAATCAAATTCGATTCAAATATCCAGACTTTCATGACTTCAGTGTATCTCTATGCTGAAAAGATCCAAATTGCAGTATCATGAAATTAAATGGTTAATTCCATGTGGAGAAGCCGATGATTCGAGCCACCGACATACATTCGCTGACGGATTTCACGCGAAACGCAAAAAATTTCATTCAGATGATCAAAGACACTGGGAACCCAATGGCGATTACCGTCAATGGCGATGCTGAAGTAGTCATTCAGGATGTAGAAACTTATCAAGCGATGGTTGATGAGCTTCAACAGTCTCGCCTTATAAAGGCAGTACTTGAAGGCGAGAGAGATATTCAGGAAGGACGAATTCAGCCAATTAATGATGCGTTTAGCGAAATAAGGACAGAACTTGGTTTACAAAGTTAGGATAACCAATATTGCCAAGCAGGACGCTAGGGACTACGCAGAGTACATTCGCGACAATCGAGCCTTTGAATCTGCAACTCGCTGGCTCAATGAACTAGAAGTCGCAATTGCCTCACTAAATGAGTTGCCTGAGCGATTTGCCAAGATTCCTGAAAGTAGCGAACTTCGAGGGGAATTCCGACAATTCATCCACTACTCCCATCGTGTCATTTACCGTGTCGAGGATGAGTCCAAAACAGTATTCATACTTAGGATTTACCATGGGGCAAGAAAGTACCTAAAACCTAAAGATATCGAGTAGGCAAAGCTTCGTTCACTTCTAACTCAGCCTAAAAAAGGTACCTTCTAATGGTGCTAACGCCGTTGCGATGGGTTGAAAACCGCCTCGAAATGCTGGACCAACGGATCCTACCAACCCGGGTTGAATGGCTAACTTTCAACTCTTCCGAGGAAGTAGCCCAAGCGATCAAGGACATGGTCGTTCGTGGAGCACCCGCAATCGGAATCGCCGCCGCCTACGGGATGGCGCTAGCCGCTTTTCACGAGGAAGACCTTCTCAAAGCCGACCATCAGTTACGCAATTCGAGACCAACTGCCGTCAACCTCTTCTGGGCATTAGACAGAATCAAGCATTTGCCCGTCAGTAGCTACGAGGTCATTCTTGCCGAAGCAAGAAACATCGAACGAGAAGATCTCGAAATGAATCTCGAAATCGGATACCACGGCGCAAAGCTCATTCACGAAAATTACAATGTGATGACAATTTGCAATACCGGTGCCCTCGCTACTGCCGGACACGGTACCGCGCTTGGCGTTATCCGAACAGCTCACAGCCAACATCAAAACATTCACGTTTGGTCGTGCGAGACTCGCCCCCGCCAGCAAGGGCTTCGCCTCACCGCATTCGAACTGCTCCACGACAACATCCCATTTCATTCGATCAGCGATGGAATGGCAGCAACCCTCATGGCGCAGGGAAAAGTTGATTGCGTCATCGCCGGAGCAGACCGAATCGCCGCCAACGGTGACACCGCCAACAAGATTGGCACCTACATGCTCGCAGTATTAGCAAAGCACCACAAGATTCCCTTTTACATTGCCGCCCCTAGTTCAACCATGGACCCGTCACTCAAGGACGGAAAAGGCATCCCGATCGAAGAGAGAAGCTCCGAAGAAATAACCCACATTGAGGGAGTGCAGGTCGCCCCCGATAACTGCCCAACCTTTAATCCTGGCTTCGATGTGACCCCAGGAAGTCTCATTACCGCCATCATTACCGAAACCGGAGTTCACTATTACCCCTACGATTTCACCTAGACCCTCAACCAACCGCCGATTTCAACCGTAATTAGAACAGCAATGGACTTTCGCACCATCATCGCCAAGCGCCGAGAAGGCATGGTTCACTCAAAGGAGGAACTGACTTTTCTCGCCGAAGGTGCGGCAAAAGGTGACATCCCGGACTATCAAATTTCTGCGTGGCTGATGGCGGCATACCTAAAACCACTCACTGATCAGGAAACCGTAGACCTCACGATCGCCATGGCTGATTCGGGAGATCGACTGAACCTGACCGGAGTTCCTAAACCATGGGTCGACAAACATAGCACTGGCGGAGTCGGCGACAAAACCACTTTAGTCCTTGCCCCCTTGCTCGCAGCTTGCGGTCTCAGCGTCATCAAAATGAGTGGACGAGGACTCGGTATCACCGGTGGAACCATCGACAAGCTCAAAGCAATTCCTGGATTTTCGAGCGACCTCACTCCCAAGAAAATGGTTGCGCAAGCCAAGAAGATTGGCATTGCCGTTGCGGGTCAGACATCTCACCTTGCCCCGGCAGATAAAGCCTTGTACGCTCTTCGCGATGTGACTGAAACCGTTTCATCCATTCCTCTCATCGTCAGCTCGATCTTGTCGAAAAAGGTAGCCGGAGGAGCCGAAACCGTTATTCTAGATGTCAAATGTGGTTCTGGTTCGTTCAATCCAACCCGCGAACAAGCCGAAAAACTGGCTGATGCCCTCGTTGCGGTCGGAAAGCTGGCTGGACTCCGGGCTTTTGCTGCAATAACGGATATGGATCAGCCTCTGGGCTCCGCAGTTGGTAACGCTCTCGAAGTCAAAGAGGCTATTGATGTTTTAACGAAGCCAGAAAGCGAGCTTTCGCCGAACACCAAGCGGTTCCGAGAGTTGTGTCGCTATTACGGTGCGCTTGCACTAAGAGTCAGCGGAATCGCGGCTACCGCCGGGGAAGCACTGGAACGAATCGAAGACACATTGCAAAGCGGTCGAGCGCTAGACAAGGCCAATCAGTGGATTAAAGCTCAAGGAGCAACCGTCGATTTTAACGACACATCATGGTTGGTTCTTGCTCCAATCCAGGTTGAGCTGAACGCCAAAACCGCGGGATGCATCGGCAAAGTCGACGCCCGGACAATCGGCGAAATTGCTCTCGACCTTGGCGCCGGTAGACGAAAGAAGGACGACGAAATCGACCTCTCAGTCGGGCTAATAGTGAACGTCAAAGTCGGCGATATGATCAGCGAAAACCACTTACTAGCGACGGTTCACGCCGCGACCCAAGAAGCAGCCAACGCGGCAATCGCCCGACTTGAGCACGCAATCCAAATTCAAACTGCACCAATCCCACCGAGACCAATTCTGATCCGTCCGGCCTAGATCACAGATTTATCGAGTAGCCTGCCACCTCAGTATTGGGAGGCATCGTTAGTCGCATTCTTTCACTTGTCGCGGCTGCTTTGTTCGCTTTGACCATCGAGTTCACCGCATAACCCAGCGTCTTTCTCGCGTAAAAAGGAGCCAATTCTCAAAATAATTTATAGTAGACATTATTCTACATAAATTATGTTAAAATCCCTCTATGACTTTTGCTACCAGATCGTATTCTGACCTCATACGCACTCCCAAACAGCGCCACATTCAACTCCTCGAACACAATCGTGTACGTCTAGAGAACACCATTTTGTATTGTCGACAGAGCGGTATCCGTAGCCTCTTCATTGCTGAACAAGATAGCAGTCGACCCCTCTTTCTCAAATTTTCGTACTTTCGTCCTCAGCTTTGCACCGTCACGAGCATCATGTGCTTCGGACCAGAAGAGCATGAGGCGATCGAGATCGCCAAAGCCGTAATGATGTACGACATGAACCAAGAGGTCCCCATCATGATCATCAACAATGATCCGACCAGTAACGCCTTCTCGTTCGTTGTGGTTGTGGTGTAGCCGTGGCTCAGAAATCGGTTATTTTGTGGGTAGAGCTGATGGAGTTCTACATTGAGCGAGACGGCAAAGATGTTCCCCAAGTGGTCCATCGAGGCGATATCGTACTCGACGCCAACGCGATCGCTCGGAAAAGAGGCGTCACAAAGGGCATCCTTACCAAGCAGGCTCGCGCCATCCTTAGCGAAGGCGAGTTCATTCCATGGGAAGAAGAAACCTATCTCCGCAAACAAGCCGATTGGCTAGATCTGTGTATCGCCTTCTCGAACATCATCGAACCTGCAGACCAGCATGCCGCATGGATTGACCTCAGTGCTCACCCCCAACCCATCAACATCGCCGATGAACTCTTTCGTACCCTCCAAAGAGCGACCAAACTCACCCTCTCCACCGGGTTAGCCAGTTCCAAATGGCTGGCTCAACTGGCAGCGAAGTACGACGACTGTGGTCCGGCCTTGCATAGCCCACCAACATTTCTCGCCGGACTTCCTGTTCAGGAGCTTTTGCCCGTTCCGCTTGAGTATCGACAACGGCTCCAGTTCCTAGGCTATTCAAAGATCGGCGATGTGGCGCATATCCCATTCCCCGTTCTTCAGGAGCAATTTGATCAAGCCAGTTTTCTAATCCAAAATTCGGCGAAAGGAGGGGCTTATGTTCCAGTTGAAGCAGCATATCCGCCCGCTTCAATCCTAGAAAAATTCATCTTTGACGGCTTAGCTGAATCATTAGAAGCAATTCAGAACACCATTGAGCTTCTCGCTCAACGCATTGGCAAACGGCTTGAGCTCCAGAACCTTGAAGGAAGTCTCGTTAGCATCACCCTAGAGTTTGAAGATGGCAAAACCAAGCTAATCAGCCGCACTTTTAGCAAGCCACTTCGTGATTCAAAAACCGTTCTGCCAAGTTTACAATTACTCCTCGACAAACATCTCAATCATCCCTTAGCAGCAATTCAAGTTCTTCTTTCTGGACTAAAAAAAGTAACGACTGAGCAGGGTGCTTTCTTAGAAAAATCAGGAACACGAACGCCACGGCGCCTTGAGTCCGCAATCAAAAAAGCCCAAGCGGTGTTTGGCGATAGTTCGGTCAAACTGGGCAAGGAAATACAATTGCCCCGACGCGTATATGTCTTGCGGGAGTGGAAGAATGTCACCGGGTGGCGATAACACCCTCGCCCATTGGCGAGAAATCGGCGAGTGGTGGGAGAACGAAGAACCCCGAGAATTCCGACGTTTCATTGATACTCTCAACATCATCCGCGAAACAGACAAAGGGTTTAGATACGGCGAAAACGGACACACCCAGCCCCGACTCAGCAGCAAGCTTCGAGTGCGTGACGAAAAGGTTGCGAAGGCGATGGGCTACGCCCCAGAGCCAACCTATTCCGATTACCAAACAAAACAACGGAGAGAGCCGCTTGCCTTGCTTCACGCAGTCAGTGGGTACTCGTACGGACGCTCAACCATGCACGCTTCGGATATCCTCACTTACCCCGAAGCGCAAGGGTATGAAGCGGTACTTCTCGCCGATACCTTCTCCTTGACTGGGGCCGTGGAATTTACCAAAGTCGCCAAAGAACTAGGATGCCAAGCCCTTATCGGCTCAACCTTTGAGATGGAGGATGGAGGCGAAATTATCCTAGTGGCAAAGACCCCGTTTGGCTACCAAAACCTCTCCCAATTGATCTCGGTTTGCCATATCGAGGAGCCAAGACTATTCCCATTATGTACATGGGAACGACTCACAAGGTTTCCGAATGATTTACTTTGCCTAACGGGTGGCGATGCCGGGCCAATTAATCGTCACCTCACCAAAGGCAACAAAGAGGCAGCCCAAAAGACGCTTCAGCGACTCGTTGATTTGTACGGACAATCAAACGTATTTGTCCAAATTGAGCGGTGCTATCTGCCATGGGAAGCAAGAACCAACCGCCTACTTCTCGATCTTGCGTCAGCCATGAACGTAACTCCGGTCGCGGGTAACTGCATCACCCACCATCGCCCTCAACATTTCCCCGCTCAAGACACCATCGTCTGCATCGAAACCCTCTGCGCGATCGAAGAAGTAGTCGGGCGAAAGCCCCGTAGAACCCCCGAGCAACCCGAAGTTCAACAACGTCCGATGCGTGGGCTCAATGCCGAGCGGTTTCTTCGTTCAACCGCCGAGATGAAAGAACTGTTCTCAGATACACCTGAGCTGTTGGCCAACACAATAAAAATTGCCCATGCGTGTGACGCAAGCGTTTTGCCGCCGAGAACGGTTTTGCCCGCCTTTTGTGACGACGAAGTAGAACTGCTTCACAGCATTGTCTACGCTCGTGCCGCAGACCTACCCGAGAAATGCAAGAACGTTCGTGGAACCCGCACTCAACGCCTCAATCGCGAAATGGACCGAATCATCAAAAATGGCTTTGCCGGACACTTTCTCGTTGCTTGGGATATGTGTAAATGGTCGCACGAACAAAACATTGTATTCAGCGGGCGAGGCTCAGTAGTCGATAGTGCAGTGGCGTACTGTCTCGGCTTGTCTCGCATTGATGGTTTTGAGCACGACCTTCATTTCGACCGATTCCTTCCCGAAGACGGAAGCAAGCGCCCCGACATTGATATTGACTTCGAAGCCCGTCGCCGAGACGATGTACGCGGTTACCTTTCGCAAAAGTATGGCTATGATCGTGTGGCAACAGTCGGCGCGATTGGCACCTACAACACTCGAGGTATTGTGCGCGAAGTCGGAAAAGTCCTCGGCATCCCCCAAGAAGATCTCAACTACCTCGCCAAAAGACTGCACGGTAGTGTCAGTCCGGATCGCATCGAACGCGCCCTTGATTCTAAGCCAGAACTGAAAAACAGCCACATTCCCCGTGAGCGCTTTCGATGGGTTTTCCGACTCGCCAAAGATCTGATGGACGTCCCACGCAATCTCCGCTCCCACTCTTCTGGAGTCATTATCTCAAGCCAGCCGATCTGTTACACGGTGCCGGTTCTTCCATCAGCCGTGCCCGGGGTGCAGATCATTCAATGGGACAAACGGAGCACCAAACACTTCTTCGACAAGTTCGACATCTTATGCCTACGCGGAAACGACGTCTTGTCGGATGCCCAAGAGCGTGTCCGTGTTCAGTCTCCAGATTTCTCGGTCACAAACCTCCCTTTGGATGATGAGGATGTATACCGAACCATGCGGGCAGGCGAACTCATCGGTATTCCTCAATCAGCGTCACCGGCTATGCGCCAGGCTCATGTAAGAATCCAAACTCGTGACCTCAAGGATGCCAGTTTGGTTCAAGCAGGAATCCGCCCCGGCGTTGGTGGAGCGGTCAAGCTCAACGAACTAATCCTCCGCAAAAAAGGGAAGCCATTCACTTACTCCCATTGGCTGCTTGAAGAAATCCTCAAAGACACCTACGGGCTGATCGTGTTTCAGGAGCAGGTTGACCTTCTGCTTCAAAGATTTGGCAACTTCACTTGCGGCGAAGCAGAGCAGATTCGCGAAGACATCTACAAAAAGCGAAAAGAAGAGCACGTCGCAAAAATTCGCGATGAAGTAGTGGCAAAGTTCGTTACCAACGGGCATACGGTTGAAGTTGCCGAAGAAGTCTACGGGTTGGTCTCACAGTTCCAAGGCTACGGATTTGCCGAAGGACATGCGCTTGCGTTCGCGGAAATTTCCGTACGCTCAATCTACTGTCAGCAAAACTTTCCAACCGAGTACTTCGCCGCCCTGCTTGATGCCCAACCAGCCGGTTACTACGGACCTCGAACCTTGGTTAACGAAGCCCGATGTCGTGGCGTAACAATCTTGCCACCCGACGTCAATGAAAGCAACCTCAAATACCGAGTCGAAGACGTAGTTGCCGAGGATGACCCACAAATTCGAATTCCGAATAATGGCATTCGGGTTTCACTCAAAGAGATTCGCGATGTCTCAAGAGCAACGCTTGAACGCATCGTTTTCGCTCGCCCATATTCATCAATTTTCGATTTCGTCGCCAGGGTGCGACCTCATCGTGATGAATTAGAAAAACTGATTCTGTGTGGCGCATTAGATGCCTTGCACAACAATCGCAGAGCGATGCTATGGGCAATCCCCCGGGCTTTGCGGTTCGCAGCAAATGTCGATTGCGATCTTCCCCTCAGCATTCAAGAACCATACATGCCCAACAACATCGATGATTTCAATGTGTTCGAGCGGGCAATTCAGGATCGACGCGGATTGGGACTAGACATCAAACAGCACCTCATGGCGTTTGAGCGATCGCGCGTTCGCGAAAAAGGTGCGCTAACCTCGGCCGAGGCAAGCAGACTCCCCTCTGGCACAAAGGCAATCGTAGTTGGCAACCCAATTCGGCTCCGCTTTCCACCCACCGAAAGCGGCAAGCGAGTGCTGTTCTTCGACCTCGAGGACGAAACAGGACTGTTGAACGTGACCTGCTTTGATGCGACCTACCTTCGTGACGGGCACCATGTCATCTGTAATCCTTACGTAACCCTGCGCGGTGAGGCTCAGGACCGAGATGGGCATACTGCATTCTTAGTGCATCGAATCTATCCTTACCAAGCCGAGTTGGAAAAGCAGCTTCGCCAAGACGAGACACTACCCGTGACTTCAGCCGACTTCTTGTTTAACTAGCTTAAACAATCGATTTCTCGAAGTACTGCCGAGCCGAACTGCGACCAATCGGGCGTACGTTGACCACATTTTCAGGCGAAAGATCAAGTAACTGTAGCCAGTCCTCTATCGCATCGCTCTTCGGGAATATCTCATTCTCTTTGAACTCCTGATCTAGCGCTTCAGTTAAGTCAGCAAGCGTGATTCCGGTCTCCTTCTTTGGTTCAGCCAATGTCCTTCGTATCGCAGTTTCTTTAGCTCGATCAACCACGCTTTCCAAGATTGCACCTGAGTTCAAATCACTTCGATAAAGTATGTATGTCTTGCCGCTACGGAGGGCAATCTCCAAAAACTCGTTCGACTTCTTCTTTGACCAAAGAGCATCTAAGACACCCTCCACCAATTCTCGCTGAGCGCAAACCGATTCACCGTCATGCTTTGCCAAAACCTCAGGATCAAGCGGCAAAGAAGCCTTCAGATAAATGTTGAGGATTTGGCGAGATGCATCCTTATCGGGACGAACCACTTTTACCTTTCGGTCAATTCTTCCGGGCCGCAAAACTGCAGGGTCAATGTAATCTGGTCTGTTCGATGTGAGCATCAAAACAACATTCTCAAGCGATTCCAGCCCGTCCAATTCGGCGCAAAATTGAGGAACAACTGTGTTACTCATGCTGAAGTGCCGACCACTTGAACGAGTACGCAAGAGAGACTCTGCCTCATCCATAAAGATGAAGACCAAGAAACCATCCTTTGCCTTTTCTCGTGCCGTTCGGAAGATGTCGCGCACCATGCGCTCGGTCTCACCAACCCACATGTTCAAAATTTTGGGTCCTGAGATCGCCATAAAGTATTCCTTCACTTCTTTGCCTTGGCGTTCGCTATACTCCTTCGCCAGGGTTCGAGCCGTCGCTTTACCGAGCAATGTCTTTCCGCACCCGGGAGGTCCATAAAGTAAAATTCCCTTAACCGTACGCTTCCCGTATTTTTCGTAGACCTCGGGGTGAAGCAAGGGCAGTTCTATCGTCTCGCGAATAAGTTGTATCGCCTCTGGTTGACCGCCGACCTGCTCCCACGAGATATCGGGGATATTCTCCACAAAAAGATCTCGATTCTCCTGCTTTTCAAAGTACTCAACTGCAATTCGCCCGGTCCCATCTAGCCGAACTTCATCGCCTGCATGAATCTTTACCGTGGATAGCGCAGCCCCGATAAAAATCAGCCGATTCTCCGTTCCAGGTTGGTCTCCACCAATTTTAAGTCGTCCATCAGAGAGAACCTCCGCAACGCGAACGATTGAACCCTGGTCTGACGATGGAGCAAGCCCAATAATTGCGTAAGCTTCGTTGAGGCGCACTCGTGTACCAAGCGTCAAAGTCTCTTCTTTTACCGCTGGATCAAACATGACGACGTATTCGGAATCACCCAACAAAATCATTGGCAAGGGTCCCATATCGGTATCCATCCACTTGAGAAAGACCCCAATTTTGTTCGCTGGTTGAGTTAGCTTTTCGTACGCTTGCTTGTATTGAGCAAGCTCCTCCGCCTTGGTTTCCGCGATACGCGCTTCGGCTTCTAACGTCTCACGAAGAGCACCAGCGTAAGTCTTCAGACGGGCGTTATCAGATGGTATTTGACCCTCTAAAACATCGAGCATTTCGAGGGACTCACTGGGGGGCATGTATCATACTACGCTCAAAAGGAGCCAAGAATTGAGGCTATTCCGCCAAAACTGCAGAAATTACCGCCAGACCAATCGTATCCTCTAGGTCGCCATTTGCCTCTGCTTGAGCCGTCACATCTCGTTCAAAGTTGCCCTTGACGGTGCGAACTCGAGCAGTAACCAAATCAGTCGAACCTGCAGATTCAACATTAATCAAGTCAATCGTGACTCGAATATCTGGATATGCCTTTTCAAGTGCCTTTCCTGTCGCAATCGCAACCGAATCAGCTTTCGTATGCCCCATCTTGACCGAGGTCCCAACAAATTGTTTTTCACCAACCCGGATGACTACATAGGTCAAACTGTTTGGCTCGTCATCCGCCTGAACCGTCTCGACGATTGGCATTGGTGCTTGACCAACTTCCATCTTTGACTCCGCTTCACGGACTTCTCCACTCGGTGCAGAAACAATCGCATGAGTTGGCGCTGGCGGTTCTTCTTCAGACTCAGTCCCTGACTGAACACCAACCAGTCCTTCTTTCTTTGCCAAACAATCGCGGCTGGCAAGATTCACCAAATTGTCAAGGTTAGACGCACCATGAACATTATTTCGAGTCTTCGTACGACGTCCACCGTATATTCCAACCGCAAAGGTCACCGGAACTTCGACCCCTTCAACATCAAGTCCGTGACCATCGCCAAGGATTGATTCCATCAGGCTCTCAGCCTCTTCTCGCTCTCGACTTGTACCGATTGCAAACTCGTCGCCACCGTACCGAACCAACACATCACTGGTCGGATCAATCTTCGAACTAAGATGGGCAGAAACCTTTTTAATGACTCGATCTCCAACGACGTGTCCAAATTGCTTATTAAATTTGCCGAAGTTATTGAGGTCAACAAAGAGGATGACAATCTCAACCCCTTTCTCAAGTTGATCAATTCCCCATTCCCTCAAAGCATCGCTCCAAGGCAACTCGGTCATCGGATCAAATGACTCACGTAATTTGCCTAACAAACTCCTCGAAGTCACAATCGACCAGAACATATTGTCCTTGACGACAGGAAGACAGTCAACATCACGCTTAATCAGCTCTCCGGCTGCTTCTCGAACAGTTAAATAGGCGCCAATCGCTTCTGGCGGCGCAATCATGACCTCTGAAAGCTTGGTCTCAATCGTTGTTCCAACCAACTCTACTGCAGTAATCCAACCGATGAGATTTCGACTTGAATCAACCACACCAATTGCCGGTACTTTATATCCATCCATGAGCATTCGTGCAGTTGAAGCCAATTGATCGGCATCCAACCACACTCGAACCAGGGGGAGGGACTCAAGGGTGTACATAAGGATAGAGGGTCTTGCCTATATTGTAGCGGTCTAATTGAAATACTAGACCCTGTAGGAATACCAGTTTCTTATGCAAGCCGACCCAAGACCATCTCAGTACATTGGTGGACCAAACTGGCAATTGTAGCGTCATTCTTGACCATTTTCGCCACTCGCGTCGCTAATTGGTAACAACGTCCAGGATCAGTTTCCAAATAGTTTGAAACGGAAGACTCACACAGTCCCGCAACATGAATCATTAAGTAGCAGGACAATTCGGTGCTTCCCAGTCGGTCATCTTTGGCAACAACATCGTTGGAGACTCTCATGATGCGATGCCGCAAATCCCAATTCGAATTATCGGCAAAGTAGGGATCAAGGAGCCCACAACCTTTGAGGATTTGCTGAGAATCAGTCCACTCATTTTTCTCAAGTTTTAGTCTGTGTAAAGCGCCAGCAATGACTCGACCATTTCCAAGCAATTTCGCCCCAATAATTTTTGTGAATATTGGTGAGATGTTCAGGCGCTCTTTTTTCGCTAAATGATGGACAAGCGCAATCCTTCCCGCCAGGCTCGGTTCGCTAATTGACTCTAGACACCATTTTCGTGGCGCAGGAAGGAGGGCATTGATTCTTCGATCTCTCCCTGTACAGTTAAACGCGACTAATGTTGGTCGGTTGCCTCGCACTCTGCGATCAAGTGCTAGTCGTAATCTCAAACACTGTTTTGGTTTGCCAAAGACATCCTGGCAATCGTCCAGAATAATTGTCTTTTCAAGCCCAATTCGACCCTCAATTTTGAGGAACTGCTCAGCCGACATAAATTCAACACATTGCGGTCCATTTGCCACTAAATACTGACTGGCGGCGGTCAAGAGTAGCGTTTTCCCACATCCTGCCGGCCCAGTAATTGCGACGAAAGGTTGATGATTCGTTGCGAAAAGCAACGTCGCCTCAATAGCTTTAACATTCGTATGGAGAGGTGCTATGACCCTGAATCCGGTTTCTTCGGCGGGCAAAACCACGGCCGACATTCGAGCCTGCTTTACAGGTTCTATAGTACTAAAAATTTCAAACTCCAACGAAAAAATATGATGCCGATTCAGATGTTTTTTCAATCCTGAATGGTTCACATATTGTGAAGGAGTCGGGCGTTGACGTCAAGGTCTTGTATCGCAAATCTGTGGATTGAATACTCGCTTATGCGTACATTTTCTTGCTTATGCTCTCATTTTCATAAGTTATGCACAATTTAATAATTTGCGCTAATGCTTGATCTTTTTCCAATACGTTTTGAATACGAATGTTGGGCTGTTGCTGGGCGTGTGGCACGAAAGACACTGCTTTTCGGTCACCTTAGGCAAATGAACTGCTCGAGGGTTTCGAGCATGTTCGCGACCAGCACCGTGGCACGATTCACATCCGACTTGAGCCAAGTTCTTTGTCTTTTCGTAAAAGAACCCCTTACTTGAATCTAGACCGACAACATGACAACTCACACAATCAGGATCAGCTTGGTGCCCTTCCTTGACAAGACTCTTGTAGGCATGAGCATGCTTGGTCTTTGAAAACTGCTGATAGACTTTTCCATGGCAACTCTTGCAATTGACCGACCCAGCAAAGTCCTCGGAAGAGCTCTTTGATACCGTATCGATGAGTCTCTCCTGAGTAACCCGTGAGAGATAGCTCTGATAGATCTTTTCAGCCTGGGCGTCATCTTTGACCGACGGCTCTAGTGGAATCACTTTTGCAGATACGAACTCCTTGCCTCGAAACGTCGCCATGACTACGCCCCGCAAGTGAGAACCAGGGGAAACCTTAGATCCATTTACGGTTGGAATACCTTCCGAACTATAGACAACCATTTCGTGGGGTTCCCTCAAGCCATCGATTGCCGTTCGCGGTCCATCAAACAAGAGCACCTCTGCACCTTTTTCACCCCCAAGTTGCATGGCCAGGTTATTGGTTGCCGAAACCGTTAGGCCACCAACCGTTGCTTCCGATATCGTTGGCATAGTTGGGTCAGATATTGGTGCCAGCCACTTCTTTTTTGACAAAGGAGAAGCGGCAAACAGAAGACCAACGCCTTGTTGGGCGTCACGACTGGTATAAGCCACGGCATCAATGCCGAGGGAGCCCAATAGCTCTCCGTAAGTTTCCGCTTTCATTTGAGACTGCCTGCCGGGGACATCAATAATATCGCCCGTATCAATCCAAATGACATTGCCTTTGGCTTTCATGGTGCGAACGATTGTTGCGAGTCTCTTCAACCCACCACTCATAGGCTTGGTACATCCGCAAGGGGACAGGTGCCCCTTAGCACCTCCAGAAATAATCACGGTAACTTCCGCCGCAGTTTGAGGTTTATCGGATCCGTTGAAACCGAATCCGAGCAAGCCAAAGGCAATGGTGGGAAGAAGCCATTTCATGTTTGGCTAGTCTGGACTGGCAGCTTTATGATTGGTTGCTTGGCGTCATCCGTTTCTACGGTAATTGTGCCCTTTACTCGGTGACCAGGTGCCTTACCGCTGTAGAGAACCCGGATGGTATAGGCTGAAGGGCTCGAAGGTGTATTTGGAACTACCTCAAAGGTTAAATATGCAGAATCCGAGCTCACTTTCTTGATTGAGAATGGTCGACCAAGGCGAACCAAGACGAAGTTACTATCGGCGATGCCTTGAGGTGAACCCAAATAGACAGTTTCGGGAAGACTAACAATTCCTTTTTGGACAAAGAATTGTGCATTAATTTTGCCAACTTTCGGACTGTCGGTTCGGATGAATACCGAACCGCTGGATCGACCAAACAAGGCGGCGGTTTGAACATTCGAAGTGTCAACAACGATCTTGTATCCACGGACCTTTTGCTTTTGACCCATCTTCTGGAAATTGCTAACTTCGCCCTCAAATGGTTCAAATTTTGCGGTAAGTGGGTGCCCGATGACGGAAACATCGATAATGTTGAAAAGCTTTTCCTCGGCAGAGTGAATGTAGAACGTGAACGTCCTTTCTCCATCGTCCATGTAGGCAGTATTTGATTCAGGATAAACGATCTCCGCTCGGGGATTGACCATGATGCTACAAGGAATAACGATCAATGGTCTGTCCGGATCATTGGTCTTTAGAATGAGATTGTGGTGAACATCGCCACTCAACTCAACCGTGTTATAGATGCCAGTGAGCATGGTGGACTTTCCTGGTTGCAATACGCCTTCAACCGTTCCGGTGATACATCCACAATCTCCCCTAACATCTAGCTCAAGGGGCGAAGTACCTGTATTCGTAACCAGAATGGAGGCTCGGCCTTCATCGCCTTGAAACTTGGGTGAAAACACCAAACTCGTTTGATCGATACTCAATATTGGTTGCCTGGATTCGATTGACTGCTTTTTTTGGACAGCGGCGCGGAGTTGGCTTGAAAGCATCAACATCTTCTTTGCAGCCGTGATATCTTGGGGCGAAATCGAATTGGGGTTATTCATTTGCCCTTCAATTCTTCCCATTGCTGAGCCCAACAATGGACTTGGTGCTAAACCAAAATATCGTCCAAATGTGAACAGGCATTCATTGAATACTTCTCGCGCCAACACGCCCTGAAGTTTTGCGCCACGCTTAAGGCCGATAACGGTTTCGACTCGAGACTGAGTTGCGTCGACTCCAAGAAAAGTTGCCGCTCCGGCAAGTTCGTTGGTATCGACTTTTTTGGCAAGTACAGGCTCAAAACTAATGGAAATGTCTGCGTTTCCTGATTGAATTTGCTTATATTCAACTTGTCCGGCAAGTGCCTTGGTCCAAGCATTCATCGCTGATTCAGCCGACTGCGTGAACTGCTCCTTTTGGTCGGCATTGAGCTTGGCAGTACTCAACTTCCAACTGACGGTAGGTCTAGGGAGGAGGGAGCTCAATTGATTCGCAGTTCCGAAATCCTTCTCACCGAGGGCCTTTTTGATGTCAAGAATGAGGTGATGGTATTCGCTGGATGTCCCGCCAGGTACACGATAATCCGGTGCCATGGATAGAATTGAATCTTGCAAAAGACGAGAAAATCCAAGGAGTTTTTTCGCGGCGGCAATATCCTTGTCCGATAGACTTTTACCTTTCGAAATCGTCGCAAGCCCGAGGTACTTTGCGAAAGTCAGATTGCACCAATAGGTTGCATCTACAAGGGCGGAAGGCACCATTCCATTCCATTTTGGGGGAGTCGAACTTGGCTCTAGCTTCCAGATTGGGGTGGCGATTGATCCAAACGTCAGCTTGATATCCGGGTTCGAAATGCCTTTGGTGTCAAAAGTCACTAGTCCATCCATCGCGGTCTGCCACATCTTGGAAGAGGCTGAGATCGCGGTCGCAAACGCAGGCCTTTGGGCAACCGGTACTTTGCTGAGGTCTGCCTTGAGCGATACCGAAGTTCTGGGGAGCATGCTGATCAGCGTGGAGCCCTTTTCAAAATTCTTTTCTACATAAGCATCCTGAATACTCAGAGCTAGTTTCCGGAATTCGGCGGACGCTTCAATTGGAATCTTGAAGTCTTGCTCAGTGCCAATTACGGCAAGAATTAGGGCAGGAATAATCATTTCTTAATCTATGTAGGCGTCTTCGGACGGTTTTTGTTTCAAATATGCTTCGATGAAGCCATCAATGTCTCCATCTAATACTCCGGTCACGTTTCCGGTATCGTGGCCAAGTCGATGGTCTTTCACCATAGTGTACGGTTGCATCACGTAGCTTCTAATTTGTCGTCCCCAAGCTGCCGGACCACCTTCGCCTTTCAACTCGTTGATTCGGTCTTGAGATTGCGCGCGCTCTAGTTCCATTAGACGGGCCAAAAGAACCGACATTGCGCTCGCTCGGTTTTTATGTTGACTTCTTTCGTTCTGACAATTTACGACAATTCCGGTCGGAATGTGCGTAATTCTTACGGCTGACTCGGTTTTATTGACGTGCTGTCCACCCGCACCGCCCGCTCGGAGGGTTTCAACTTTGAGGTCATCCGGGTTAATGGTGACTTCAGATTCTTCGACTTCGGGTAGGACTTCGACCTTTGCAAAGGACGTATGCCGCCTCGCCGCAGCGTCAAAAGGTGAGATTCGCACTAAGCGATGAACGCCTTGTTCAGAGCGAAGGAAGCCATAGGCATTCATGCCAGTGATCTGCATTTGGACGGATCGGTAGCCGACGACGTCACCCGGCGTTTCGCTGATGATTTCGCATTTATATCCTTTACGCTCTGCCCATCGCGAATACATCCGTTGGAGCATTGCCGCCCAATCACAGGCTTCGCTTCCACCGGCTCCGGCATTGATTTCGAGCAGACAATTGCGTGAGTCATGTTCGCCAGTCAGGAGGGTTCTCAGCTCATATGCGTTGAGATCCTCGACAAGTTTGAGTGCCATTGAGTCTGCTTCACTCTCTAAGGAAGCATCCGGCTCAAGTTTGAGCATCTCGTACAATTCGGCAATATCTCTTTCTGTTTTTTCTAGTTCCGCGAAAGGAGTTAGGACATCTTTTAGCCGACTGAGGCGCTGAAGCACCTTGTTAGCGGTTGCGGGATCGTCCCAAAATTCTTGTTGTGCCGATTGAGTTTCGAGCTCTTTTATTTGCTTCTGAAGTGCATGCAGGTCAAAGATGACCTCCAATAGCGTCCAGGCGCGGACGAGCCTTAGACAGCGCTTCATGCTGTTCCATAGATAGCATGGTTTGAGTCTACCTTTGAGCAGGGTTCGATGGGGGGTTATTGAGTTCAGGTTTCAGTTGTCAAAGAATGTAGTCGGGGGTTGGGAGTGACCAGGTTCGTTCCATGATTTCCTTGCTTTGAGTTTCTGCTCCACGGTCATTCTGAAACTGTTTAACAACATTGATAGAATTCTCTCAAGCTTGATTGGCAACTCACTGACAATTTTCAGCTCAAGCATTCTCCTTCGTCAGGGCCCTTCGGTAAACCATTTAGGGGGGCTCTAGAAACTTCGTTCCTCCACTCTCAATGGGACTAACCTTACTAGCCCGTTTTGTATCGGCCAACGGCCAGCTTACGTTGTTCAACCACTCTCAGTTCTTGACCAAAGCCGTCTCGGACTCGTCGCAAGGCAGAGTCGAGGCGTTCTTCGGCATTCTTTAGCTGGGGGACATCTTGTTCAGAAATCTGGGCACCAAATTTGTCCCATTGGGTCAATAGCTGTTCGCGGCGATTGAGCAATGCGTCGAGGTGTTCAAAATCGTGGTCAAGGGCGGCTTGTTCGGCGGAAAGAGTCAAGATGAACCAAGTCGAGATTTCTTCATGCTGCATGAGATGTCACCTCCGCTCCGGTCTTTGGGGTTCGTTCTAGTTCGACCCAGCTTTCTCGCAATTCGCTCATGGTGCGGAATGCGTTGTCGATGTGCTCGGTCTTATCCGTGACGTTCCCCTCGACTAGTTCATTGAGTACGAAAGTATAGAGGCTGAGCAGATTGGTGGCGATTTCGCCTCCGTTGCGAATGTCGAGGGTCGATATCAACTCCATGACAATCTTCTGCGCTCTTTGGAATTTCAAGTTCTTGGTTTCAAAGTCCTTGGCATGCATTGCCTGCTTGCCTTCCTCTATGAATCTCAATGCCCCATCATAAAGCATGACGATCAATTGAACAGGCGATGCCCCCATTACGGCATTTTGCCGATACGCTTGTGCTCCGTTGTTGTATCCCATCAGTTACTTTCCAGCATCCGTGCTTTCACTGTTAAAATAATCGGAATTTCGAACTAGGATTCTTTACTATTTATGCGATTGTTTTTGTAAAGCGGCAACAAACTTGCGATGGCTCCGATGACAAACCAGGCAAATGGAACCGCGAACATGGTGGAGTCTTGGTATTCGGTTGCTTGCCCCGTCTCCGCGAACGCCTTGGCGATGGTCTGTTGCAGGTTCAGAAACCAATATGCTGCTCCGCACGCAAAGCCACCTAGCGCGCCAAACGCAGGCGCGATACCGAAGCGGCGAACGATTGGGAGCGTAAACGCGACGGCTATGGCAATTGAGATCAGGAAGATTCGGGTGAGCCCGGCATTGGTGTTGATTTCGTGGGTTTGACGACCTATGGCGTTGCAAAGAATGATGGGAACGATCAGGACAAAAAGAGAGGCGGTGCCGGATAGAAGGCAACCACTGAGATACTCTTTGTCGGGATCGCGGCTCATGATTAATAGCTTATCTGAATTTGAATGTCCTCTGTTCAGCGAAGCAGGCTTCGAGGGGCAAAGCGCGAACAGGTTCGCGCACTCCCAAAGGACCGACTAATCTTCGGTAGTTAAGATGACCGGACCGGCTTTGGTGATTGCCACGGTGTGCTCGAAGTGAGCGGAAAGCTTGTCGTCAGCGGTTACCACTGTCCAGCCGTCTTTCAACGTATTGACTCGGTGAGACCCTTGGTTGATCATTGGTTCGATGCAGATGCACATGCCTTCGCGGAGCTTTTCTCCTTTGCCAGGCTTGCCAAACATCGGAACGTTATGGGGCTCGTCGTGAAGTTTTTGACCAATCCCATGTCCGACCAAATCACGTACAACGCCAAAGCCGTGAGATTCGACATACTTCTGAACCGCGTGTCCAATGTCTCCGATCGTGTTACCGGGTCTTGCCTTCGCAATTCCTTGGAGCAATGACTCTCGGGTGACGTTCATGAGTTTCTGAGCTTCGGGGGAAATTGCGCCGACCGCAAACGTCCAAGCTCCATCGGCATGCCAGCCGTCTTTGACTACGCCAAAGTCGAGGCTAATAATATCGCCTTCCAATAGTGGGTCATCAGATGGTATTCCGTGAACGACGACGTTATTGACCGAAATGCACGTCGCGGCGGGATAGCCTCGATAGCCAAGAAAGCTAGGAACTCCACCTTCATCTCGAATGAGTTGGTCTGCGAGCGCATCTAGTTCTTGGGGAGTTGTTTTGCCAGGGACAATTGCGGCGGATGTCAGGCGAAGGGTTCGGGCGACAATGCGACCAGATTCCTTCATTTTGGCAATCTGCTCGGCAGTTTTGATGATCGCCATTAGCTCACTTCCGCCACTATATCTCGATAGACTTCTTCGGCGTCTCGGGTTGCATCAATGGTGACGGTAAGGCCCAAGTTCTCGTAAAATTCGACGACTGGGGCGGTGTCTTCACGGAAAATGCGGAGTCGCTCCCTGATCGTCTCTGGTTGGTCGTCTGACCGGACGACAATTGGGCTATTGCAGAGATCGCAATAACCTTCGCGCTGAGTTGGTTTGTTAATTGAGTGATAGATCGCTCCACACTTCGTACATCCCATTCTTCCGCTTAGGCGGTTGACGATAAGATCATCGGGTGCCACCAGCGATATCACTCGATTGAGGGGCATATCGAGTTCTTCAAGGATTTCTTGAAGGGAATCGGCCTGGCGAACGGTTCGAGGGAATCCGTCGAGAATAAATCCACTTTTGCGAATTTCAGGGTCCCTGAGTCGCTTTGCCATCATTTCGATGGTTACACCGTTGGGAACAAGTTCCCCGTGGGAGATGTATCGCTGAGCCATTCGGCCAAGATCCGTCTGAGCTTCAATTTCTCTTCGGAAGATCTCGCCAGATGACAGAGAATGCACACCATTTCGACTGCCTAACAGTGCGGCTTGAGTTCCTTTTCCAACTCCTGGCGGTCCAATAAGAATGATTCTCATTCGTCTAACTTCTCAAATTGTTATCGGCTAAAACAAATAAAGACCTCAACTTTCGCTGAGGCCTGTATTTGAGTCACTTGATTACTGGTCGTATTGTTTCATCAACAGATTGGCTTCAATCTGTCTCATGGTTTCGAGGGCTACACTCACAAGAATCAACAGTGAAGTTCCACCGACAGCACCAACGCCGTAGGCATAACTCAAGTTTGTGACCGCTGGGGTGATGTACTGGAGTAGCGCTACACCGGCAATAAACACCGCACCAACAATGGTCAACTTAGAAATGATGTCGTCCAAGAAGTCTTTTGTTTGCTTGCCTGGTCGAACTCCAGGAATAATCGAGCCAGATCGCTTGAGGTTATTACTAATATCCTCAACGTTGTACTGAATCGCGTTCCAGAAGTACGAAAAGAACAAAATCATCAGGAGATAGACCAAGCAACCTATGGGGTTGATCGTCCAGTTGATCCCAAAGATTTTTGCATTGGACGGACTGATAAAGTTACCAATCGCGTTGAATGCGTTTCCAATTGAGGTTTTGTCTCCACCAAACATCTGACCAAACTGAGATGGCATGTAGATGATCGAGGAAGCAAAGATGATTGGAATAACACCAGCCATCAACAGTGAAAACGGCAAGTAGCTCGTCTTTCCACCGATTGCTTTTGTGCCGATCATTCTTCGCATGTGCTGAACCGGAATCCTTCGTTGAGCCGACGTAAAGTGAACGACCAACCAAGTTGTTGCCAAGAAGATTGCGATCAGGACTCCGACTTGCCACCATTGAACGGCACCATCTTGGAGACCCTTCCAAAGCTTTTGAGCCTGGTAAGGAATACCGATCATGATTCCAGCGAAGATCATCAAGGAAACTCCGTTTCCAATTCCTTTCTCCGAAATTTGTTCACCGAGCCAAAGCGCAAACATTGAACCTGCGGTCCAAAACGTAAGGACGATTGCAATGTTTCCAGCGCTGAGACCAGTTCCGCCGCCAGGACCTTGAGTGAGTCCGCCTTGAATCAATTGGATATATCCATATCCTTGAACTGCGCACATTGCCAGGGTTAGCAATCGGGTTCGTTGGTTCTGCTTCTTGCGGGCATACTCTCCGCCTTCTTGCAACTCTTTTTTGAGTTGCGGGAAGGCTGTTCCCATAATCTGCATGATAATAGACGAGGTGATATAGGGGTTCATCCCCAGGGCAAATACGGAGAGTTTCCGCAATGCACCGCCACCAAAACCATCGATCATTTGAAAGACGGTTGAGTCCTTCAATTTATCGATGATGGCAGCTTCAGTAAGCCCCGGAGTTGGTACAGGAACGTGAATTCCCAACGCAAACACCGCAAACATCAGCAACAAAAATTTAAGTCGCGCACGAAGATCATCGTCTTCCCACGCGAGTTTAAAAATTTGCGTTAAAGGCAGCGAGAGAGACTTATCGCCTCCTCCGCCACCTCCAAAAGCTCCACCAAAGCCGCCGAAGCTCAAAGTGAAACGGCCTCTCCTCCGTTCGCAAGGATGGCTTCAGAGGCCTTCCCGCTAAACTTGTGAGCAGTGACTTTCAGCTTTTTGCTGAGCGTACCAAAAGCAAGAATCTTGACTCCGTCAACTCGGTTCAAAGAGATAATTCCCTTTTCTTCGAGGATTGCAGGAGTGACTTCTGCGCCCTTCTCAAAGTTCTTCTCAAGATCGTCAAGGTTGACAATCGCGAATACCTTGTGATTGACGTTTCGGAAACCCTTCTTTACCGGCAATCGTCGGAAGATCGGAGTTTGTCCACCTTCAAAATTCGGGTGAATTTGTCGTCGAGCTTTCTGACCTTTGGTACCGCGGGTAGCGGTCTTTCCCATGCCAGATCCGATTCCTCGGGCAACGATTCTCTTTCGAGTTGAGCTGCCTGGACTTGGACTAAAGTTATGTAGACCCATGTTTATTTCTTCTCCGTCTTCTTAGCTACCGCTTTTTTCGGCTTTTCTTCTGACGTCACTTTAGCTTTTGGCGTTGCAGCCTTTGCCTTGGCTTCCTTTGCAGGAGCTTCTGCCGCAGCCTTTACAGGCTTAGCTTTTGGTGTTTTGACATTCTTTGCACCACCGGGTCTTGATACTTTTCTCGGTTGAGGAGTTCCTTCAACTTCTTCGACAAGAAGGAGTTCCTTAACGCGGTGAATCATCCCAAGAATATTTGGTGTTGGCATGTGTTCGACGACTTGGTTGATCTTTCGAAGTCCCAAGGATTCGACTACTCTGCGGGTGCGCCATTGGTGGGCAACCGTTGATCGGATGAGTTTAATGCGAAGCATTGAATTCTTCCTCCTTACGGGCTTTCTCCAGCCAAGGTACGAGTGATTTAACGTCCATATCTCTTCGTGCCGCAACATCTTCCGGATGGGAAAGACCTTGGAAGGCAGCCATAGTTGCGTACGCCATGTTGATAGCATTTCGGCTACCAAGCGACTTTGCAAGCACGTTGTGGATTCCAGCTGCTTCAAGACACATTCGAACTGCACCACCAGCCTTGACACCAGATCCTGGTGCTGCTGGTTTGAGCATGACAAGGGCAGTGCCGCTTGTTGCTCTGATTGCATGAGGAATGGTGTCGCCAATCATTGGTACCTTGAACATGCTCTTTCGTGCAGCTTCTTCAGCCTTACGAATCGCGTCAGGGATACCACGAGCTTTACCAAGTCCTAATCCGATGCTGCCTTTGTTGTCTCCGACGACTACGAGAATGGACCAACTTGCGGTCTTACCCCCCTTGTGAGTCTTGAAAACCTTGTTTGTACGGATAATTCGCACATCGAGCTGTGGTCCACCATCGGTGTTCCGGCTCTCTCGCTTTCCGCTCATTCGCATTTTCATGGTTTAGAATTCCAACCCAGCTTCTCGGGCACCATCCGCAAGGGATGCTACTCGTCCGTGGTATTGGAAGCCGCCACGGTCAAAAATTACGGTCGAAAGACCAGCCTTCTTCGCTCGTTCGGCGATTGCCGAACCAACTTTCTTGGCTCCGTCTTTGTTGCCAGTTGCCTTCAAGTCCTTTTCTCGTGAACTTGCAGAAACCAACGTGTGACCAGTTGTATCGTCGATAATTTGCGCTGAAATGTGCTTCAAACTGCGGAAGACTGCCAGTCTTGGCTTCTCCGGAGTACCCGAAACACGCTTTCGAAGGCGAGCATGCCGTGCCAGGCGCATTGATTGTCTATTTTTTATTGCCATAACTTAACGGATCTCCTTACTTCTTAGCAGAAGCACGCTTTCCTGCCTTTAGCTTAATAACTTCACCCTGATAGCGAATACCCTTACCTTTGTATGGTTCAGGCTTTCTAACCTTTCGGATGTCGGCGGCGACTTGACCAATGAGGGCCTTGTCGATGCCTGATACGATGATGCTTGTTGTACGAGCCTTGTCGTCAGCCTTTACTTCGAGCAAAACTCCTTCTGGTGCCAGGACTCGCACTGGGTGCGAATATCCCATGTTGAGAAGTAGGTTTCGACCTTCCATAGTTGCTCGGTAACCAACACCGATAACATCGAGTTGCTTACTGTGCCCTTTCGTGACACCTTCAATCATGTTAAAGATGAGGGTTCGAGCAAGACCATGTTGGCTTCTTGCTTCACGAAGGTTGTTTGGTCGCTCTAGGTTGAGCTTGCCATCTTCTTGCTTTACGGTAAGAAGTCGGCTGACTAATTGGTTCAATTCGCCTTTCGGGCCTTTTACTTGAACGTTGTTCGTAGCTTCGTCAACTGAAATAGTGACTCCACCTGGAACTTCAATTGGCTTAATTCCAATTCGGGACATTAGTAAACCTCACAAAGCACTTCACCACCGATCTTTCGTCGGCGTGCTTCTCGGTCGGTCATCAAGCCTTGGTTGGTTGTTAGAATTCGTGTTGCAAGTCCGTTTCGGAGAGGCTTTAAGTCCTCTACTCCGGTGTATACACGAAGACCAGGCTTCGAAACACGCTTGATATCATTGATCAAAGCATGTCGTCGGTTGTCATATTTGAGTGTGACTCGAATATTCGGAAATTTGGTTTCGGTCGTGACTTCGTGAGACTCGAGGTAGCCCTCAGTTTGAAGAAGCTTGACAATTTCAAGCTTGATCTTGCTGTGCGGTACGTCGACGCTCATCATCTTCGCCTGATAACCATTTCGAATACGAGTTAATAGGTCTGCAATAGGATCACTGTGCATTTTCTTATTTCCTCAGGATTACCAGCTCGATTTCACGATGCCAGGGAGTTCGCCACGATGCGCCTTCTCTCGGAAGACTTGTCGGCAGACGCCAACGAATCGGTAAACGCCATGAGCGCGACCGGTGATGGAGCATCGAGTGTAGAGACGAGTCTTGAACATTCTGTTCTTGATTCGCTTTGCCCGGAAGGCAGCAAGGGCTTCGTCACGCTTTTCTTTGGGTAGAGCCATGATTGCTTTTTCTTCTGCAATCAACTTGTCCCATTTAGCGGTCAGCACCTTATGTTTTTGGATTAGACATTCTTTCGCCATATATTTTCACCGTTGTCGAGCAGGTATGCATCCGGAGGCGAATCTAGAAGCAAGGTACCCGTGGTCAGGTTGTAATCGGCAGTCGTAAGACAGCCAACATGAAATGATACCCAAAGCGCAAGGGCGAGGGCAAGGGTTTTTGGTGCCAGTCAGAGTTAAGGCTTTGGGGGCGGAGGCTGGGCATGTCGTTTCGATCTATTGAATTGAATCCGTCTAACAATTGGGTTGAAGTAAATGTACAGGCCGGTTGTCCCAAGAGCAAAGAGCAGTGTGGCGATCACCGGTAGCACCCATATCCGAAAGGCGGGATTGAAAAAGCTGAGGTCGTGAATGTCTTCGAGTAGTTGGTCGTTGCGTTTGCCTATCGAAAGGACCTTGCCGGTTGCGGCATCAAGTTGGATTTCGTGATAGCCTTCGTTACTGGTGATTTTGTATATGTTTTTGCTTAAGTGTAGTTCTAGACGGTCGACCTGTTGAGGTTTGGCTAGTTCTGCGATACCGAGGGCGAAAACCACTTCGAGGACCGCAACTGGGGGCAAGATTTCCTGATTTGAAGCAATTTGGGTCCCTTTTTGTGTTGGAACTTTGATCGCGGAGAATTGTCCTTTAAGGGCCAAGAGAAAGCCAGTAATGGAGATGACGATTAGGAAGATGGCGCCAATCAGTCCACAGATTCGGTGAAGCACTCGTAGCCTTCGGTACATGGTGGTTCGAGGTTACCAGGCAGGAGTTTCGTCCTCACATTAGTTCGGTTTGTGGATGTTTACTCGCCTCGTAAATTCCTTCAAACAATGTTTCCGCCGTGCCTTCCAGCGTAATCGGATGTCGCCAAGAATCGGCGCTGACCCATACCAAGCCGCCAGGGTTTTTGACTTCGATTCGTCCGCCTTCGCCGCGTCGGCGCATCCAATCGACGGCTGCAGCTGAGGAGCCAGTGCCACAGCCTTTTGTTTCGCCGCAGCCTCGCTCCCAGATTCGAATTTTGAGAGCATCGCCATCGCGGACCGCCCAAATGACGCTGGTTCGCTGTGAAAACCTGGGGTCGTGTTCCAATTTCTGAGAAATCTTTACAAACCCGTCGTCGTCAGGAAAGGAGCCAGTTGGCAGAATCACGTGAGTTGAACCGGTCGAAAGGGCACTGCCTTGCAGAACCACTGACCAATCATCAATTCGGGCCGCGAAAATCGTTTCGTTGTAAAGTTCGCCCTGTATATTCGTCGGAACATCTTTGGGATCGTAGGAAGCCGTCCCGATGATGGTCTTGATCATCCCATCTTTGATCGTCACCGGGACGACTCGGTCTAAGTGTCGGATGTTAAATGCCTCGCCCACCCATCCCTGCGCATGGGCATGCAAAGCAGTACATCGAAGTCCGTTGCCACAAAAGTCCTCGGTTCCGTCAGGATTAAACATCCGAAGGCGGACGTCTCCTTCTTCCATCCCAGCCACCAACAAGCCATCTCCGCCAATGCCGAAATGGTGACGACACATTCCAATAGAAAGTTGAGACAATGCCGCGGTTATCGCTTCGGGAGTTGTCGAAACAACATCTTCAAGATGAATCAATGGGAAGTGATTTCCGATTGATTGAACTTTCCAGAATTTCAATTCATTGGCTCCCAGCAGCAAGTAGCAGTTTCCATGATCCTGCTGAACCATTTGCCATCTGGACTAACGAGTGGAATCCACCAGGCACTCGGTCGGCGATTAGCATTTTCAAGACCTTTACTGGAGATAACCGCTTCGCGAATGAGGCTCAGTCGCTTGAGTTCCGATTCAAGTTCGATCTCACGGCGTCGTTTGTGTACCTTCATAAAGGCATCACTTCGAGCCGCCTCTCGTTCGAGGTTGCCAAGTTCGGCATAGCGAACTTCTAGCGCTTGGCGTTCAGTGCGAAGAGCATCCAGTTGACTTGAGAACTGAGCCCGTTTCTCGAGATCAGCCTCAGAAGGTGTCTTTTCGAAAATGGTTGCTCGGAAATGGTTGCCCATTTCGGTTTGAATCGCTTGCCATTTCTGGCCGGAAGCATATCGAGCGGCATAAAGTTCGCGTCGTTCTCGTTTTGCCGACTCAATCGTTTTGCTAAGTTCTGCCAGAGTGGCGTGAATTTGGGTGTACTCATTAGCTTGAGAGCTCCAGGCACCGCCAACGCGCTGATCTAAAAAAGCCAACAAGTCGCCCGGCTTCTTTATTTTCCCTAGCTGCTCAAGTCGGTCTTGTTGCTCGGTAACAACGGTTCTCCAGCGAGATGCGAACGATGGTGCGCACACCTCTTCACCGCCAAAAGCGGTTTGGAATGGCTTGGGCAAGTGAAACCAAGTTTCAATTTCAGCCAAAGCATCCCAGGTTTGGTACTTGATTCGAAGGATCGAATTAACCTTGAAGTCTAATTTTTGGTGAAGTGTTCGGGATGCCTTGACGTAAGAGGAGGCTCCATCGTGGAAGGCAAACGTGAATTCTCGGCCGAGCATTCCGATGAGAGTCACTGCCTTACCAATAATTGCGCAGTTCGGACCGAATTTGGCTTCGATCAATCCAGCAAGCTCGTCGAGTGACTCTAATGGCTTCTTGTACGACAGAAAAAGCGGCTTCTTGGTCGCAATAACCGCGCCACGATTACCCAAGCGAATCGTGCCTCGTCCATGGCCAGGAACGACGAGATCAAACGGAATTGCTCCTGATCCAAATCTCGAAAGTTCATAAAGTCCAGGATAGTCTTTCACTGCTTCGTCATAGGCACCACAGGCTTCTGCTCTTGTTGCATGGTTGACATACTTAGCCAAAAGCTCAAAACGAGGAAGATTGATCGTTGACCGATTGAATCTCAGCAACTCGCTGGTTTGGCTCGTTTCGAAATCAAGTTCTTGACCAGCCACGATCGAGTACAGAGGCTTCAGTAAGTCGCGGTAAATTGCCGCTAGGTTTCGGTTGGGCGCCTCGGCAACATCACAGAACACTCGGTTCATTTCATCGCCAAAAGCGTTTGCTGCTTCGCGATAATTGTCGCCCATCGAAGCCACCGAATCGTCAATCGCCCATCGAAGCGTATTACAAAGCTCTCTTGCCAAGGTGTCCCCGGGGACTTCTAACGTAATCGGGGCGTTTTCGTCGGTCGAAACGATTCCTCTCCAGCCCCACGCCTCGGTCGCCTCATCAAGAAATCCGGCGCGGGAACGAGAAAGACGATCAAATCGAAGTCCAGCTTTTAAAAGTTCCTCTTTTGTGATAACAGTTTCAGATCCAAACAGGGTCGAGAACTCTGCGGCAGCGCTCCATAGATTTCGGGTGGTGCCGTCGTTGTGAGCCAATGTTTTAAACTTTGTTTTAGAATCCTTTTGCCCTGAGACTTTGGCAAAGTAATCCGTATCGTGAACGCCGGCAATAAATCCGACCCCGGCCTTGGCGGCCTCAATGGCGAGACCAGCTTTCATCGGCTCATCCCAAAAGACGGTTTGTCCAAGGGCGAGGAGCTTTGATTCAGGCGTTAGCAAGCCAACCTGACGGACGGCTTCTTTCAAACTGAAACAATTGGAGTCGCTCATGCTCACCGATAACGAGATTACGATACGAGAAAGTTCTACGTTCCGCTACAGCCAATTTTAGCCGATAACATCAAAATCTTCGGGATTTCGGGCCAGAAGCTCTTTAATATCTACCGGAATCGAAATTGCTTTACGCTCTTCACCCATGAAGACATGCCAAGAATAACCCTCGGTGCAGACTTTTCCGGTGGATTCGTTGAGGATTTCGTAGTCGAATCGAATAGCTGCACGCTTAATTTCGCTTACCCAAACTCGGACTTGGATCCAATCATCGTAAGTTACTTCGCCTTTGTATCGAACGTGAACTTCTACTACCGGAAGAAACACTCCCCTCTCTTCGAATTGCTTGTAAGTAAAGCCACGGTCTCGGCACCAAGCACCCCGTGATTGTTCAAACCAATAGAGGTAGTCGGCGTAATAGGCATGACCCATTTGGTCGGTTTCGCCATATCGAATTCGAATCCGCTCGATCGTCGGCTTGGTGTGAGGCATGACCTACGCCTTTTCCTGACGACCGATAACGACAAAAGCACCGTTCAAGGCTTTAGATTTCGCAACATGGAATAGCGGCTCAAACCCAAGCTTCTGAGATTCTCCGATGTATCGAATATCCGCTTGATCCATGAGGACTTCGCCAAGATCTTCAACCTTGTAATAGCCCCGTGCGTTCGGCTCACCTAGGTCAGAATAGGTCACCTGCCAGATATTTGGTCTGATTTGCTTCATGAAGTTATGCCTATAGTTTGTCCGATTTCGGATAACCTTTTGCCATGTCGTCCGAACCTCGTGAATTTAAATTAGGCAACTTGCGAGGGTTCATTGATCCAGAGTCTGGCCAATTACGATACTTGAGAGTGGGTAACCAAGAGCTTTTGAGGGGGATCTACGGTTCGGTTCGGCGTCCAGACTGGGGCACAGTCGTGCCAAAAACGGAAGAATTTGACCTTGCAGTTAAGAGGAATTCGTTCATTTGCACTTTTATTGCTCACCACAAAGATGAACTCATGGACTTTTCTTGGCAAGGGACGATCAATGGAAAGTTGATTGACGAGACTCACGTTGAAATCGAATACACCTTTGAAGGAACGGTTGAGCGAGATACTCAAACCAATCGACTGGGTTTATGCCTCTTGCACCCTTCGTCACTGCAAGGAGTTCCCGTCGAAATTGAGCATCAAAAAGATTCCTGCGAGATGTTGGCCTTCCCGAAATTTATCAAGCCAGACCAACCGTTTAAGGATACAAAAGCAATTAGCTATGAAGTGAGTAAAGGAGTTGGAATTCGAATCGAGCTTTTCGGAGATGGCTTTGAAACCGAAGACCAACGCAATTATGGAGATGCTTCCTATAAGACTTATTGTCACCCCCAAGAGTGGGGTTCGCCCTACCGCGTAGAAAAGGGCAAAATCATCCACCAACGCGTAAAGCTAACGATTTCAACCGTCGGCTTTACCGGTGAAAAAGAATTGCTGAAAGCAACGGTTGGAGAGCTTCCGAGCCTGGGGACTTTGTTTAAGAGGAATATGGCGGTTCCAGAAATGGAACCTCTTCAAAACATGGGATTTTCTCACGCTCAAACGAATACTGAAGGAACGGAGTCTGCGAAGGTAATTGGCGGACCGGTTTTCATGCAAACTCAGGTCGCTTCGATTCCTGTTTCGTTTTCGCCCAATGATGGAATTCTCTTCTCTCCATCTCGGGAGTGGCAAAAACTCAACGAAGTCCGAGGGGCAAGAAAGTTCATACACACCAAAGGCTGGTTTATCGAATTGAATGGGGCGAGACCTCACTTCGATGAAATTGACGGTGTGGCGCTTGGACTTCAACCAAAGACTCATCAGTTCGATACCGAGACAATGATGGAATGTGCTTGGACCATTCCCGATCAAGTTGAGACCGCACGGCATATTGGTGCCAAGACAATCATTGTCGGTCCAATTCGACTGAGTGACACCCCTGACGCTCGAACAAACGGAATCGAAGCCGCCCTGTTCACGATGGCCTCTGTAGTCAATTCGGTAAAGGCTAAGGCAGATTATCTTACGATTTTTGATGCGGAAACTTTGGCTCAGAGCCCGGCAGCTTTCATTATTCACCTCCTTTCAGAGCGAACTTCGAGCAAAGTTCGAGTTTGGGATGTTGATTCCCAATTTGTGATGATTGAGTGTGGGCGCTTGATTTTGGCTAATTTGAGCTGGGAACCAAGCGTGGCCTTTAAACTTATCGACTTTGATTCTGCCGATAACCTCCAGGTCGGAATCAAGGGCGATCATCGCATTTTCGACAAGAACAATATCGGAGAATGGAAGGATGTGCTGGCGAAGCCCTCGAAGCATGGAATTTTGGATACGATCCCACCACGGTCAATTGTCGTACTTAGCTGAGTAGAATCAACACTATGAGAGTCGCAATTGTCGGAGCCGGAGTGGCTGGCTTGGCAGTCGCTTGGCGACTCCGCAAAGCAGGGTTGCCGGTTACCCTGTTCGAGAAGACCCCGAAGCCAGGCGGAAGGGTCTGGACCCATACCCAAGGCGACTTCACCTGGGATGCCGGTGCGACAAGCATAGCTCCGCGAGGAAAATCAATTGAAGAAGTGATCCTCAATGAACTGTCGGCTGATGATCTTGTTCGGATTGAAAAACCAATTTGGGTTCACGAAGCTCTAAGAGTTCATTCGAGCGATGTTTCACACAGCTCTGCCGCCCGTTACACCTATTCCACCGGTATTGCCGAGTTTGCAAACCGCCTTTCAGCGAATGCCGACATTCGGTTTAACACCCCAGTCGACGAGATTGGCAGGTCGGGCAACTCGTATATTGTTGGGGGAGAGGAGTTTGATCATGTGGTGCTCACTCTTCCGTTGCCTCTTACTTCACAGCTCTTGTGGACCATTGACGAACAACGCCCAATGTCCAACGTCTCTTATCGTCAATGCTTAAGTGTTATGTTAGGTTTTGCGGTTGCTCCCAACGATATCCATTATCATGCGATCATCGATCCTGAGCAAACTCACCCTATGACCTGGCTGAGCATTGAATCGGAAAAGTCACCAAATCGAGCCCCTGTAAGTGGATCTGCCATGGTCATGCAACTGAGTGCGCGGTTCTCGAAGGACAATTTCGACAAGTCGGATGAATTTATTGTTGCCACCGCGCTCGCCTTTACCAAACACCTGTATGGCGAAGAGTTTGGTCACGCTGAAATTGGCCTCGTCAAGCGATGGAAGTACTCCCAACCTGAAAACCTTGCCCGATTCGAAGCGGTCAACCAACCAGGCTCAAAGATTCTTGTTGCCAGTGATGGATTGCTCGGTGGAAGGATTGAGGAGACGTTCGAGTGTGGTTATCGAGTAGGAGAGCTTTTGATCAATGCTTAGCGTCTTGCTTCTTCTTCTTGGCCAAGAAAAGGTTCTGAATTACGATATTCTGCGCGACGGAAAGCCAATCGGCAAAGCTAAGATCTTGGTTAAGATCACGCAAGACGGCGGCAAACGTACCGACTCAAAATTGGAGTTGGCCATGAAGAATCAAAAGGTGGATATGCACACCACGATGGTTTGGGCAAAATCGGGGCGCCCCACCCTGAAAGTCATTCAGTTTTTTGACCCCAAAGGAGCAGAATTGAGTCGGACCCGGGTCGAGTTTCGAGCGACTGACTTCTTGGTCACTGAGACCATCGGCAGCAAGCTCACTAAGACTACTAAGCCAATTCCTACAAATGCTGAAATTCGAGACCTGCCGGAATTTTGGTTCTTGAGAGATCAACCGGAAAAGGGCCGACCTTATCAGTATTTGGTGTTTAACTCGACGAGCCTTAATTGGGAATCCGCAATCAGTACCTACATTGGCGAGACGGAAAAGAATGTTGACGGAAAGCTTCAAAAGCGACAAACCGTTAGTCAAACCATTGGATCGAAGAAGAATGAAATTCGCTTTGACGAAAATGGATTTCCAGTCGAGACATCGACAAATGATGGAATTCTCATCCTTGCGAAGTTCTAAACTAACTTTGTGAAATGTCTTGGCCTGCTTGTCGGGTTATTGGTCTCAGGATTTGCCATGGCAAACGACTCCTCAACGAAAATCTGGGCAACATCGCCCGCGGCAAAATTCTACGATTCTTCGCCCCTCGGCAACGGACGAATCGGTGCAATGATTTTCGGTGGAGTTCAGGAAGATCGAATCGTTCTCAACGAGTCCACCGTTTGGTCTGGCAGTCCCCAAGATGCTGACCGCGAGGACGCGGTAAACGTTCTGCCAGAAATTCGACGACTCTTGCTTTCCAATCAACCAAAGAAGGCGCAGGAACTGCTACAACAAAATTTTGTGTGTAAAGGGCCGGGATCTTCGCAAGGTAAGAATGGTCAATTCGGTTGTTATCAAATTCTCAGCAATCTTCGCATTAAGTACGATCACGAGACATCGAAAGACTATAAGCGAACTCTCGATCTGGAGTCTGCAACCAGCGAAGTTTCCTATGTTTCTGACAACGCCAAATTTGAGCGTGAAGCATTCGTCTCGGCACCAGACCAAGTTTTTGTTTACCGAGTGTTGAGTAAAGGTGCAATAAAGATCAATGCCCTGATCAGCATGGATCGGGCTGAGAACGCAAACACTCGGGTCGATCTCGACCGCATTATCATTGACGGTCAATTGCCCAGCGGAGCTCCCGGAATCCCCGGTCTTCGATTCCAAGGGCAGACTAAAGTTATCATTAAGGGAGGAAGCCAAGAGCCCAAAGGCAATGGAATAAATGTTAAAGACGCTGACGAAATGCTTATTCTGGTTTCAGCCGGAACGAGCATGTTCAATCCCGAGTACGCTTCGGCGTGCTCAAAGCAACTGTCAGCCGCCTCAAAGCTCCCCTTTGCCGACTTGTCAAAGCGCCATGTCAAAGACTATCAAAAATTCTTCAATCGAGTTGACCTAAAACTTCCGCTTTCAGCCAATTCCGCACTTCCGACTGTCGAGCGCATGGCCGAGCTCGCCAAGGGAACCTCAGATCCGACACTTTGCGCGCTCTATTTCAATTTTGGTCGGTACTTGCTCATCAGTTCATCGCGACCCGACAGCCCATTGCCCGCGAACCTTCAAGGAATCTGGGCCGAAGAAATCCAAACTCCTTGGAACGCGGATTTTCACCTGAATATCAACGTCCAGATGAACTACTGGCTGGCAGAAAACTGCAACCTATCCGACTGTGCCAATCCATTACTGAACTTTATTCCTAAGCTGGTTGACAATGGTCGTAAAACCGCCAGAGCCTATTACGGTGCCAGAGGGTGGGTTGCACATACCATTACTAATCCATGGCACTTCACCTCTCCGGGTGAGGGCGCCGAATGGGGTTCAACCGTCACCTGCGGTGCTTGGCTCACCGAACACCAATGGGATCATTACGAGTTCACCCAGGACAAATCGTATCTGAAGTCTGCGTATCCAGTTCTCAAGGCCGCTTCTTTGTTCTTCCTCGACATGTTGGTCGAAGAACCAAAGCACGGCTGGCTTGTCACCGCCCCATCCAATTCGCCCGAGAACACTTATATCCATCCGACCGATGGTGGGCTCAACACCTGCATGGGACCGACGATGGACCAACAGATTGTTCGTGAATTGTTTGAAAACACGATTAAAGCCGGGGAGATTCTTGGTCTCGACTCGTCTCACCGAGCCGAGCTACAGGCGGCTTTGGCCAAGCTCGCCCCGATGCAGATTGCCCCAGATGGGCGATTACAGGAGTGGCTCGAGCCTTATAAAGAGGCAGAACCAAAGCACCGTCATGTGTCTCACCTTTACGGTCTTTATCCTTCCAACCAAATCACCCCGGACGGAACTCCAGACCTTGCGGCTGCCGCTCGAAAATCTCTCGATGCAAGAGGCGATGACGGAACCGGATGGAGCTTAGCGTGGAAGATCAATTTTTGGGCAAGACTCCAAGATGGAAATCGAGCCCTAAAAGTTTTTCATCGCCTCCTGCGTCCAACTGGCGTCGAAGGTTATAACTATTCAAACGGCGGAGGAACGTACTCTAACCTGTTTGACGCTCACCCTCCATTCCAGATAGATGGAAATTTTGGCGCAACCGCGGCAGTCGCCGAAATGTTGCTCCAAAGCAAAGTGGGCGAAGTTACGTTATTGCCGGCTCTGCCCGACGAGTGGGCGACGAAGGGATCAGTCAAGGGTCTCAAGGGTCGAGGCAACGTCACGGTGGACATCGCCTGGACAAACGGCAAGGTCACGAATTACAAAGTTCGCGGGGTCAATGCCAAGTCGACAGTCGTAAAGTTCGGAGTCGGTCGGGCAAAGTCAAAGGAGATCAACTAACTAAACCGTAAGTCAGAAAATGCCAATGGATAGGTGATTTCGTTCAGGTACTTCAGGTTTTTGCCAAGTCGAGCCTCAAAATTGACGCTGACCTCGTTGTTCATGCTGCCCCAAACGAACCCGCTATAGCCACCAAACGATGGCACCAGCCCGAAATAAAATCCTCGGTGGTTAAAGACATTGGAGAATAGTCCCAAGACTTCTTCGCAGGAATACGGGCAGAACACATGATTGTCGGCTTGAGTGACGACGATTCCGTAAGGTGACGCCAATCGAGCAATATCGGCGTAAAATTCCTTCGTCCAAAGCATCTCGCTGATCTCGCCTTCCTCTTCTTCGTAGGTATCGGTCGAGTCAACAATGATCAGGTCATATTGACCGGTCGCATTCTTTACAAATGGAAATGCGTCGGTGATATGAAGGTGAACACGAGGATCATCAAACGCCCCGTCGCTCAGGTTTGGCATATGCAGGCGACATGCATCGACAACTCCCTGGTCAATTTCGACCATGTCAATGTGGGTTACGGAAGGGATTTTGCAAAGCTCCCGGATAACTCCGCCATCGCCACCACCAATGACTAATGCTCTTTCAAAGTGTGGCAAGTTTAGGCTCGGTATCTGAACTAAACACTCATGATAAGCCGCCTCGTCAAAGTCGGTCAGTTGAATGTGCCCATCGAGGAGAAGTGCTTTTCCGAATACTTCGGTATCCAAGATCCTTACATTTTGGAACTCAGTCTGAACATTGCATAGTTCGCTGTTGACGGCAAACGACATTTGTAGCTTGTCGGAGCGGATTGGGATAGTGAACGATGCCACTTCAATAGGATACTGCTTTTGGATTCAAGATCGCCTGATCGCTTATGCCGCTTCTTCGACGATGTCGGGCGACGACTTCTTAAACGTAACGAGTTTCAAGTGTCTCAGTTTTGACCCAAATGCAACATGAATAAGTCCGAGAAGGAAAGGGATGGCCAATGGGCTCCATGTTGCCCATGCAACACTTTTCAATGCGAGCGGAATACTGGCAAGAAAGACCAACGGTATGGCCCCGATTCTCCAAACAAAGAAATTTTCAACATTTTTCGAAGTATTATCACATGTCATTTCTGATCGGCAGCACCTCAACCAAATTCCCAGCATGCTAAGACCAGCTACGGCGTTGTTGGTAGCGTACATCACCCATGCACTGGCTAATGTGGGGTTCCCACTATGGATCGATGTTGTTAAGGGGAGGATTGATACAAAGAAGAGGAAGGTGACGTTTTGCCAAAGTAGTGTTCCGTTAAATCGATTCACGTGCCGGAACACCCGTTGGTGAAGCATCCAAAAGCTGGCGATAATGAAGAAACTTAGTGTGTAACCAATAAGTGCGGTTCCTTGTTCTTTGATATTAAACCAAAGCACCCCGTCGCTCTCGGCAGATACAAACTTCTGAATGTCGAGTCGAAAAATGAGAAAGGTCAAGACGATGGCGAAGACACCGTCGCTCAACGACTTCAGTCGCGACAGTTCAGTCCCTTCATCCCGTAGTTCTTGACGAAACCCCATTTTTACCCCTCGGATATACAATTCGGACGATCGGAATCGATTGCTCATGGCTCCCCCGATGCGTTAAGATAAAGCTAGAGCAAATACTGATGATAGGTTTACTAGCTAGTTTTTTCACCGTGTTACCGGGTTCCCAAACCCCTTCGAACATGGTAACGATGCAATTGGTATTTCTTCGCGTCGTGCCGGGGCGAAATCCGCTGACGCCAAATCTCGACAAAAACTACAACAATCGACATATTTCTGGGCTCAAAACACTTTGGGAAGAAGGAAAAGCCATAGCTGTTGGTCCATTCGAGGACGAAAGCTACGCTGGCGTAGTCCTACTCAATGCGAAAGACGCTGCCCAAGCGAAAGAATGGCTGAAAGATGATCCCTATGTGAAGTCAGGATATATTTCTCTCGATGTTTTACCGTGGTTTTTCCAGAACGTTTTTGTCAAGGCTCCAAAGTTCGAGGACATTGAAAAAATCTGGTTTGGTATTCTTCAAAGGCCCAAAAATGCGCCACAATATCCTGCAACCAAGTTGAGCGAGATGCAAAAAGGGCATCTAGACAACATTGGAAAAATGGCTAATGACGGAATTCTTGCCGCTGCGGGACCGTTAGTAACAGAAGGAGATCGAAGGGGCATTTTCGTCTTCTTCTCGAAAGATATCAATCAGATTAAGCGCGCCGTTGCGGTTGATCCTTTGATTCGAGGGAAGCGACTTGAGTTAAAGTTAATGCGCTGGTGGACCAGTAAAGGAACAGTTGTACAGTATAAAGCCAAATAATAATAAGACCACGGGATTGAACATAAGCCAAAGAGCTTTCTGGATTTGTGTGGCTTCTTTTTCAATCGTTGCAATTGGCTTTGGTATTTGGCGACCATTCGGTTTTTCCCCCAATCCGATCAATCAACCATTTATCGAACAACAAACTTCGCGGGCGTCTGGTTTCACTATGAAGGCTGAGGCTAAAACTCAAAGGAATGCCAAAACCGGAAGCATCGAAGTCTCTTCTCGATTATTTGCCACCGGACCCATGCATAAGACTGAGGTTATTCGGATGGAAGGACAATCATCGCTCATTACTCCTGACGGCAAAATAACACCGTTTGGACCGATGTCCTCAACTTTCTCCGCTAACCTTATCGCCACCTTGCCAATGAGCAAAGTTCCGGCCGGATCGAAAGTCAAAATTACGGGATTTGTACACGTCTATCACCGAGAAGAAATCAAGTCAGAACGAGAGATGGTTGCCGATGGATCGATCAGGCTCTATATGAATACTGGGACCGTTAGCTTCCGTAAAGCACCAAATTCAAAGCCTCCTCAATTAATCGTCGAATGTGTGGATCTCAGTTCGGTACATCAGCATGGGCTAGAACTGTTGGGCAAGGACAAAAGAACGGTCTCGAACCGAATATTGCTGAAAGAAGGCAAGCAACTCATTGACCGCGAAACGCTTCCATATTTAGGAAGGCAACTTGGAATGGAGCCGTATATTATTCGGCAACTCATTCCAAAACGTAAAGAGCCAATGACATTAGTCATCCCGGTTCAAAACATCGTTCCGTAGCGGAACTTTCCTCCACGTTCATGTTGGTATTCTCACAGCATAAATGCGAGTTCAGAAAGTTCTCTTAATCAGTGCCCTCCTCCTCTTCTCCGGTTTCTCCGTAGCTCAATCGGCTGAATTGTTTAATTCCATGCAATGGAGGTTCGTGGGGCCATATCGGGGCGGTCGATCACTGGCGGTTGCCGGCTCCGTTCAACATCCTAAGGAGTACTTCTTTGGAGCAACTGGTGGAGGAATTTGGAAGACCGTCGACTCTGGTGCTAACTGGAAGCCAGTTAGCGACGGGTTTTTAGGCTCTAGCTCGGTTGGTGCGATCACCGTTGCTCCAAGTAATCCAGAAATCATTTACGCTGGGACCGGCGAACGTGACATTCGGGGCAATATTTCCGAGGGTGACGGCGTCTACAAGTCAACCGATGGGGGAATGACTTGGGCAAACGTTGGGCTTAAAGAAACCCAAACAATTTCGAGAATTGCCGTTCATCCTTCCAACCCTGATATTGTTTGGGTCGCCGCCCTCGGACACATCTACGGTAAGAATGACGAGCGGGGAGTATTCAAATCTGAAGATGGAGGTGCCACATGGAAACGCGTGCTTTTCGCAACAAATCAAGCTGGTGCCGTACACCTAGTGGTTGACGTGAAAAATCCCAAGGTGTTGCTTGCTACCATTTGGGATGCTTGGCGAACCCCTTACTCCTTGAACTCGGGTGGTCCCAACAGCACGATCATGAAATCCGTAGATGGTGGCGATACTTGGAACGACATCGGTAAAAACGATGGTTTGCCAAAAGGAACCCTCGGGAAAATCGGTGTCTCAATTTCTCCTGTTGACTCCAATAGATATTGGGCTCACGTTGAGGCGGTCGATGGTGGAATATTCTTGTCCGATGACGCAGGAATAACTTGGAAAAAGACCAACGACGATCGTAATTGGCGTCAACGAGCCTGGTATTACACTCACATTTTCGCAGATCCAAAAGATAAGGAAGGCGTTCACGTTCTCAACGTTGGTTGGGGTAAATCTACCAATGGCGGCAAAACGTTTACCAGCCTGAGACCACCCCATGGCGACAACCACGATTTGTGGATTTCTCCCGACGATCCAAAGCGAATGATTGAAGCGAACGATGGTGGTGCGACGATCACCAACGACGGCGGAGTTTCGTTTAGCGCTGTCGACATGCCGACCGCACAAATCTATCACGTCTCAACCGACAATTCATTTCCGTACAACATCCTCGGAGCCCAACAAGACAATAGTTCGATCAGGATTCCAAGTCGAACATTCGGCAACGGAATAACCGAAAAAGATTGGACTGACACCGCAGGAGGAGAAAGCGGTTACATTGCGGCAAAACCCAATGATCCGGATATAGTGTTTGGCGGCAGTTATGGCGGCACCCTTTCATGGTTCAATCATCGAACGAAAACTTCTCGCTCTGTTGATCCATGGCCAGATAACCCAATGGGGCACGGAGCCGAAGACCTGGATTACCGATTCCAGTGGACCTTCCCAATTGTCTTCTCCCATCATAATCCCGACCTCCTCTACACCTGCTCACAATTCGTCATGGCAAGCACAGACATGGGGCAAAGTTGGCGAAAACTGAGCCCAGATTTGACTCGAAACGACAAGTCGATGATGAAATCATCCGGTGGGCCAATTACCAAGGACAACACCAGTGTCGAATACATTGGTACGGTTTTTACACTTGCCGAGTCACCCAAGAAAAAGGGAGTCCTTTGGGCAGGTAGCGACGATGGCCTCATCCATATCACCCAGGACGGGGGACGTACATGGACCAATATCACGCCGCCAGCCATGCCGAAATTTGCGAAAGTTAGCATGATTGAGGCTTCGCCATTTGATGCTGGAACAGCTTACGCCGCGGTTGACAACCACCTCAACGATGACCAAACGCCATACGCCTATAAGACAACTGACTTTGGCAAGTCCTGGACCGCGATTACGTCCGGAATCCCTAAAAATGCATTCGTGCGTGTCGTAAGGGAAGATCAGAAGCAACCTGGTCTTCTCTATGCCGGAACTGAAACAGGTCTCTTCGTCAGCTTCAACAGCGGAAACCGCTGGCAAAGTCTACAAAACAACCTGCCGCTCAGCCCTATTCATGACATCGCCTGGAAGGAGAATGATCTTGTTCTCGCAACCCATGGTCGCGGCTTTTGGGTAATGGACGATCTTTCCCCCCTGCAACAGATGGGCGCCGACCCAAGGTCAGGAATGCGATTATTCAAGCCAAAGGACACGATTCCGGTCAACTACTTTGGGCAAGGCGGTCCAAGAGTTGGCGCGAATCCAAAGGGTGGACTCGTGATCAACTACTACCTGCCCGACGAAGTTAAAGACATTAAGTTTGAAGTTTCAGATTCCGCTGGCAAACTCCTCCAAACCGTCTCTGGTCAAACCAAAAAAGGTCTGCATCAAACCAGCGTATCCTTTAGATACCCTTCGTTTAAGATGATCCCTGGCATGATCTTTTGGGCTGGAGGTGCCTCTCCAATTGCGGCTCCTCCGGGCGAATACAATCTGAAAATGATTGCCGATGGTCAAACTCAGTCAACAACCTTTAAATGGTTGAAAGATCCTCGAAGTCAGGCTACTGATGCCGATCTTCAGGAGAAATTTAGATTCCAAATGCAAATCTCGGCTAAGATTGATCAAGCTCATGATGCCATGAATCGAATCAAAAAAGCGCGCACTGCTCAAGGTGCAAGCGCTGACCCAACATGGCTAAAAGCCCTCACTGAGGTTGAGGAAGCAATCTACCAAACGAAGAACCGAAGCGGTCAGGATCCGTTGAATTATCCAATTAGGCTCAACGATAAGCTGGCTGGAGTTTTTAGCCATATCTCTGGTGGCAATTTCCGACCGACAAAGCAGTCATACGATGTGTTCAATATGCTTGCTAAGCAGCTCGATGAACAACTTGCAAAAATTAACAAATTGGTGCCCGCTGACAAGGACTCGATAGGTAAAGTTAAGGCATGATCCGTCCAATACCCGCAATCATTGGCATTGCAATGATCGTCACCTTGTCTGCGTGCATTGGACAACAAGAACCGTACAAGAAGAATGGCCAAGTTAAACGGTCTGGCGTGAATGTCAGCAACCTCTATAACGACACCTGCGCTAAATGTCATGGAACCAACGGTGAGGGAGGTGGAGGTGGAACTAAGTCGCTTCTAACCGTTGAAAAGTTTGACCAAAAGTGGGACAAACCATTCTTTGAAGCTACTCGAAAAGGTGTTCCCGAAGCGGGAATGGACGGATATGCCGAGACGATGTCCGACGAAGAAATCTGGGCCCTAATCGTTCATATTCGCGAACTCCAAAACAAGGCAATCCGGGGCATCACGGCTCCGAAACCTGTCAACAGTGTTTACTCTAGCCAACACTACAAATATCGAGTGGAGACGGTTTTGGCTGAAAACAGAGACAGGAAGACTCCTTGGAGTATGGACTGGTTACCCGATGGCAAAATGCTCGTCAATTTCCGACCGGGAATCATGAGCGTGGTTGAAAATGGTCAGGTCTTGGGAAATGTAGAAGGACTCCCGGAATCAACCGAACTGGGGCAAGGCGGACTAATGGAAGTTGCCGTCCACCCGGACTACCGCAAGAACGGATGGATTTACATTTCGATTTCTGACCCTAAAAATGGAGATCGACGGAATTCCTTTACCAAGATTGTTCGTGGGAAACTCAAATTTGAAGGTTCAACGACGACTTGGATGGACGACAAAGTCATCTTTAAGACGTCCGACGACAACTATACTGGTGCCGGTGTCCACTTCGGCGGAAAAATAGTTTTCGATGGTAAAGGGCATATTTTCTTCTCAACCGGCGATCGTGGCAATGGCCCGATGGCTCAACGGCTAGACAAACCAAACGGAAAAATCTTTCGCCTGAACGAGGATGGAACGATCCCCTCTGACAACCCATTCGTAAAAACCGCCGGAGCTTTACCTAGTATTTGGACGTACGGCCAACGAAACCCGCAAGGACTCGCAATGGACGCCAACGGAGATCTCTGGGACACCGAACATGCTCCGCGTGGTGGAGACGAAGTAAATCACATCACGAAGGGTTCCAACTACGGATGGCCAGAAATCTCTTACGGCATCAACTACAACGACTCATCGGCATCAGTGCCTTGGCCATCACCTAACCAAAATATGAAGATGTCGGTCTATCGATGGCTACCATCTACCGGTGCCTCTGGTCTCAAGATAGGGAAAGGGAAGGCCTTTACGAAGTGGAACGGAGACCTCATTGCAGGTGGACTGGCTGGCCAGAATGTTGACCGAATTCGAATCAAGAACGACAAAGTCGTTGAGATGGAAACCCTTGTTTTCGGAATCGGACGAGTCCGCGACCTCGCATTTGGTCCCGATGGCTACCTCTATGTCGCCCTCAACGGTCCTGACCGAATCGTCCGGCTAGTCCCAGTAAAGTAGTGGTCAAGCCTTACCGGCGCAATATTCGCCGGTAAGGCCCCTCAATTAGTGCTCCATCGCGTAATGTACGTTGCTAATATTGAGCGCATTATATTTGGTCAATACTAGGTCGACTGAAGTTTGGTCGAATGCGTCCGGTACGGTGATTGCCAAAATCGCACCACCCTTATTAAAGGTATCCCGGTAAAGGTTGATTGATTCTTCGTTGACGCCTTGATCTTTGAGATAGCCTAGGGCTCCTCCAGCAAGTGCGCCTGCTCCAGTGGTTGCGGCTGCCCCAACGATAGCAGTTGCGAGTGCTCCTCCGCCAATAACCAGCCCAACTCCGGGGATGAATATCGCCGCGAGTGCGGCTAAAACTCCCACTCCCAAACCAACTTCTAAGCCCTTTTCAGCTCCAACTACAGCGTCTGCCGCAGTTGTGGTCGACAGCCCTGACTTTGATCCAAGTTCCTTATTTTCAAATTCATTTGCGCTATACATAGTTGTGTGGTTCTTGCCCTGATGCATGTCATGAGGGACGAATTTTAAACTATGCCCTTCGTATTGCTCATGGGCAACAAGGCTAAAATGTTCGGCCGTTAGACCAGAGTCCATAAGAGCTCCAGTAGCGCGTTCGGCGTCGTCGATAGTGGAGAAAGATGCGTAAATTGTTGGTCTCATGGTTTTCCCTTGGACAATTCTTGCCCAATAGTCTTTCAAGACTCCAATCCCAAAGCAACGTCACGCCAGAGGTGAATATGCTTGTCTAAGCTTTAACTGACAAGAGGCAAAAAAAGGGCCCCATGCAATTAGCATGAGGCTTTACATACGCAGAGTCATGAGCTTTGTGCTCTGATCCCTGAAGAATTAGTCCAAAGGAGCAATAACGACTCGTCGATCTGGCTCTTCGCCTTCGCTGTAAGTCGTAACGCCTTCGATCTCTTGAAGAGCCTTGTGAATGACTCGTCGCTCGAATGCAGGAAGTGCTTCGAGAACTGCTTCTTCGCCTCTCTCTCGTACCTTCTCGGCAATCTTTGAAGCCAAGTTAGTTAACGCTTCAGCTCGCTTCTTTCGGTAGTCGTTACCGTCAAGGGTAACGCGAACGCCATTGGCAAGCTGCTGCTTGGCGACCAAATTGATCAAATACTGGAGTGAGTTAAGCACTTCTCCGTTCTTACCAACTAGGTAACCGGCTTCCTTTCCGTCGATCGAAAGGTTGATGTACTTGCCTTGAAGTTCGCCAACGACGATTTCAGCTTCGAGACCTGACTTATGAGCCAAGATGTTCAGGATAGCTTCCAGCTTTGCGGCATCTTCCTTCGTTGCTACAACTTCAGGACCAGCATCTTCTTCTGGGGCAGATTCAACCGCAGGAGTTGATTCAACAGCGGCGGCTTCAACTGGAGCAGCGACTTTCGATTTTGCGCCAGCGCGTGGTGCTTTACCCTTAGGTGCAGCGGCTTCAACAGGAGCTTCAACTGCAGGTGCTTCGACGGCAACTGCTGCCGCAGGCTTCTTGGCTCCAAGCTTCTTGCGCGGACCTTCGGTGCTCGCTGCAACTGGTGCAGGCTCAGCCGCCTTTGGAGTTTCAACCACAGCCGGAGCCGATGTAGCGACAACTGCTTTAGCTGCCTTAGGTGCAGGAGCTGACTTTGCTTCAGCCTTTACTTTGTATGTGACCTTACCAAAGAGTTTCTTCGACTCTTCGAGGACCGTGATTTTGACTTGATCTGGGCTTACGCCTAATTGTTCGGCAGCGGTAGCGGCGGCATCGTCCAGATTTTTTACAGTTAATTCAATTGTTTGCATGTTTCTTTAACCTTACTTTTTAGGTTTGTGTTGTTGCGGCTTGCCAGTCTTCTTTGACGTTTCTATGTTTGACTTGCCTTTTGTTGGAGGAGCAGTTTTACCCTTATCAGCTAACTTCTTCATCCATGGAAACATGTCTGTAGGGTCAGTAGGATAGACTCCTCCGTCCTTCGTGTTCACTTTCTGCAACGGTTCGAGTGGTAAGCGGTAGGCTCTCAGCGACTGCACCGTCGCAAAGATATTGGTGAACGTCCAATAAAGGACGAAGCCACTCACAACCGGGAATGCTCCGGTGAACATGAAAAATGTAAAGAGAACCGAGATGCCAACTCCCATGAGTCGCATCTGTTTCTTTTGGCTCGGATCACTGATCGGCGTCAGCATCTGCGATATGATCATGCTGATTCCGTAAACAACGATTAGGATATTGTCCTGAGTGCCAAGATTTGGTGCTGTAAATCCTTTGGTCATTATGCTTGTGGCTTTATTGATCCAAAGAAACGTTCCGTTCTGGAATTCAAATTCGTACAACAACATGCACTGGTAAACCGTCAAGAACAGCGGCATTTGAACGAATGCAGGCGCGCATCCTGCGGCAGGGTTTAGGCCGTATTCCTTGTAGAGCCCCATGACTCGCTTGTTCATCTCCTGCGGGTCATCCTTGAACTCTTCTTTGATTTTGGTCATCAAAGGACTCAGTTGAGACATCTGCCTGGAGTGCATGATTGTCTTTTGCGTGAACGGGAAAACTATAATTCTAACGACAAGGGCCAGCAACAAGGCACCGAACCAATAGCTAAATCCAGGGATTTTTCCGGTAAGAGCCATTAAGGCGTCGATCGAGGTGTATCCACCAGGAATGAATCCCCAAATAATCTCAACCTTGTTTCGATCACTGATTATTGATTTCGTCTTTTCGAAGAGGTCCTGGCCTGAAGTAGTCGTTTGAGGAACATCAGGAAACCGAGAGTCACGCGCGACCGCGAATTGAGTTTCCTTCCAAGCTGGTGTATCAACATGCTTCTTTTGATAAGACCAAAGGGTTTGGTATGCCAACCGAATACGCTGAGTCTCATTCCGTTGGAGCCCGGCTCGAATCTGTGTGTTTGCAGTCAAGACCGCGCCTTCAAACTTCTTCTTGTTCGCTTCCGCTTCGCTCAGTTTTTTATCTTTAACATCCTGATCGAGTTCTTTGATGTACTCGTTAAAAATCGATGCCGCCGAAACATCTCGGGTTTCCTTATTAGCTTTAATAAGTTGCTCAAAGCTAGAAACTGTGCTTTTCGTTGCGTCTTTGGGACGATTGTTCATCGTCGAGAAAATCCAAACAAAGGACAACATCCAGATAATCCAGATGAACGTCATGTTTCGCTTTGGTGCGGGTGATTTAGCCATTGCTTTTAAAAAATTCTAAGGTACAGGGTCATTTCCGCCAGGGTGCCAAGGGCCACATCGGCAGATTCTCTTAAAACCCATCCATGAGCCTTTTATTAATCCGTATTTTTCAATCGCTTCCAGTGTGAACTGGGAGCAACTAGGGTTGTAACGGCATGTAGGGGGCATCCACGCAAAACCGCGCTGATAACTCCGAACTAAGAAGATGCCAATCCTCCGACCCATTTTTGTGCCTCTTCCATTAACTGCGTAAAATCCGAGCTGAGCGTTGCATGATCTACTTCTTGGCACTTAACACTCACGACAAGAACAATGTCTTGAGTATTTAGTAAATTTGCCTGGGTTTGAAGCATCGCGTGAATCCGTCGCTTTTGTCGATTACGTTGGGGTTTCGCTCCAAGCTTCTTGCTCGTTGCAATCCCAACGAGACCTTTACCCGGACTAACGATTAGCGTTAAAAAGTCGCCGCGAAATCGGCGACCTTGATTGTAAATTTCGTCAAACCGGAGCTTGGATGGACCTTTTATGCGCTCAGTTTGTGACGACCTTTTCCTCGTCGTCGCTTAAGGACATTTTGACCATCTTGGGTTCTCATTCGGATTCGAAAACCGTGGGTTTTACTTCGTTTGCGGTTATTGGGCTGGAACGTGCGTTTCATAGGGCAGCCTTCACAGATGTGTTAGGAGGTTGTATTGTACCCCTAGATTCCGGGCAGGTTTGCCTTTTTCAGCTTCGTCTCGGTCTGTTGAAGGTCTTTTTGCATCTTTTCAACGGCCTCTGGACGGTAATTCAGCAAAGATTTCAATACGTCTGGGTCACTTAACGACATCACATTGATCGCACTCCTAAGATTCCATATTTCAAGCGCTAGCCTCTGCTTCTCGCTAAAAGTCTTCGGAATGTCCGCCTTGTCAACCCGCTTTACCAATGCTTGTAACTGGGTCTGGACACCCTTATAGTATTCAGGGGCCGCTTTCAACATCTTGTCCGCCAAGGGCTTGCCTTCCTTTTGCACTCGAGACCAAACCGACTTTGCCATTGCAATGCTCGCCGAAACCGCCCGATCAGACAAGCTTGGCGTTGGATTCTGTTGAGCGACAACTGGCCCAGAAATCAGCAATCCGGCCAATATTAAAGGCAACCTTTTCATCTCTCAGTAAATTATAGGACGAATCATCGAATATCATGTCTCTCATGTCGGGCGCAAAATGCGACATTTTAATCGTTGGGGGAGGAACCGGTGGCGTTGCCGCCGCAATGATGGCGTGCGAATTGGGCTATTCCGTGACCATTACGGAGGAAACCGATTGGCTCGGCGGTCAGTTGACCGCGCAAATTGTCCCACCGGACGAGCACCCATGGATTGAGCAGTTCGGATGTACCGATCGTTACCGCCGATATCGAAACCAAGTTCGAAATTACTATCGAAATTATAAGGGTCTCATACCGTCAGCTTTACGAACAAGGCATCTGAATCCTGGCTCCGGCTGGGTCAGCCGCCTGTGTCATGAGCCTTCAGTTGGCGTCGCCGTGCTCTTCGAGATGTTGCTTCCGGCAATCGCCTCGAAGCAATTGACGGTTTTGTACCGACGAAAACCCCATTCTGCGGACGTCGAAAACGACAAAGTCCGATCATTACGATTTGTGAACCTCGAAAATGGTGAGTTTGAAGAGTACTCAGGAACCGTTGTTCTCGACGCAACCGAAATGGGTGACTTGCTCCCTATGACAGGCACCGAATATGTAATCGGGGCAGAGTCGAAAGTCAAAACCAAGGAACCCAATGCCGTCAAGGGGCCTGCGGAACCCGACAATGTCCAAGGTCTCACTTGGTGCTTTGCCATGGGTTATGAAGAGGGTGCTGATCACCGCATAGCAAAACCCGCCCAATACGAAAAGTGGAAAGCGTTTAAGCCCGACTTCTGGCCTGGACCGCTACTTGGTTTCGATGTGCTTCATGCCCATACCGGTGCCGAAATTGAGCTACCGCTCTTTAGCCGCGACTCAAACGATTGGTACGAACTCTTCTCTTATCGACAAATCGTTGACCCAAGCATTCTCACGACGAAGACAAATCCGGTGACTATTGTCAACTGGCCCCAGAACGACTACTTCGAAGCCTCGATCATTGACGTAGATCCGCTCCCTATCGGTAATTCTGTTCCCGACAAATTTGAAATCGCGGGAGCAATGGGTCCAGTCTCTGCCTCAAGGCTTCATGATGCCAAAGAACTCTCCAGTTCACTACTCTATTGGCTTCAAAACGACGCCCCTCGGCACGATGAACAGCCAGGCGCATATCCGGGCCTCTATATGACCGGCGAATCAACGGGCACCAGAGACGGCTTTGCCAAATACCCGTATATAAGAGAGTCACGTCGGATCAAAGCTCAATTCACCGTCAAAGAGCAAGACCTTGCCGCGTATACCAATTCCGACAAAGACCGGGCGAAATCGTATCCTGATTCCGTCGGTATCGGGTCTTATCGAATTGATCTCCATCCAAGCACGAACGGCAGAAACATGATTGATACTTCGACTCTGCCTTTCGAAATTCCCGCTGGTTCGCTGATTCCTGTACGAATGAAGAATCTCATTCCTGCGTGCAAGAACATCGGAGTGACCCACATCACCAACGGCTGCTATCGCCTTCATCCAGTCGAGTGGAACATTGGCGAGTCTGCCGCCGCCATGGCTTGCCTCATGTTGCAATTTGACATAGACGTTCAGGGAATCCCCGATCATATGTCTGAACTTCAAATCCTGCTCAATGATCAGGGCGTTGAAGTCCAATGGCCACAATTGCACGCGCTTTAACATGTGGAGTGCGTCGAATTTATTCACGCTCTGCCCTTCGCAATTTATTTCGATGCAAAAACCGGTGTGCAACGCTTCCTCAGCAACCGCCGTAAACAAAAACTGGAGAATCGCCCCAATGATATTGCCAGTAACGGTCTGTCACCCGGGTATCTTATAAACCTATGTCTAACGACATTTTTGAGCGCGTAAAAAAGGTAACGGTCGAAGAACTCGACGTGAAACCAGAGGAAGTGACAATGGAAGCAAGCTTTACCGATGACCTCGGTGCTGATTCCCTGGATGTAGTTGAGCTAGTAATGGCTTTCGAAGATGAATTCGAAATCGACATCCCCGACGAAGAAGTAGGCGAAATTAAGACCGTAGGCAACGCAGTTGACTACATTTCTAAGAAGAAGGTTTAAATGAGTTCTCCGCCCGTACCATCCGGGCGCGTTGTCGTCACCGGTGTTGGAGCGGTAACCCCGCTAGGCACCGGTGTCGATGTTTTTTGGCCAAAGGTCGTGGCCGGTGTATCGGGAATTCGCCGAGTAACCAATGTTGACCCAACTCCCTACGCAACCCAAATTGCCGGTGAAGTTCCTGACTTCAACGTTGAAGATTGGTTTTGCGAAGGTTTTGAAAAGAAAGATGCCCGCCGAATGGATCGTTTCCTCCATTTCGCGATCGCATCCGCGAGACAAGCTCTCGATGACTCCGGAATTGTCCTTGACGAAGACCTAAAGAACGAATTTGGTGTCCTCATCGGAACCGGAGTTGGTGGTCTCTCGGTGATGTACGACAACACCAAGTTCATTCACGAAGGCAAACCTGACCGAGTCTCCCCATTTTTTGTCCCCTACATGATCGCCGATATGGCGAGCGGAATTGTCTCGATCATCAATGATCTGCGAGGTCCGAACCACACCATCGTTTCTGCGTGTTCAACCGGCGCAAATGCCATTGGTGATGCAATGGAAATCATCAAGCGAGGCGACGCCGTCGCAATGCTCGCGGGTGGATCAGAAGCTTCGGTCAACGATATTGGCATCGCAGGATTCTGTGCTTGCCGAGCGATGACAACCAAGAACGACAGTCCAACTACGTCTTCTCGACCATTCGACGTTGACCGCGATGGCTTTATCATGGGAGAAGGTTCCGCGGTCTTGCTACTTGAAGATAGAGACCATGCCATCGCAAGAGGAGCGAAGATTTATGCTGAAGTGGTCGGCTACGGAATGTCTGCCGATGCCCACCATATCACCTCACCGCATCCTGAAGGTCGCGGTGCCGCCAAATCCATGAACATGGCTCTTCGTAAGGCAGGTTTAGTCCCCGAAGATATCGATTACATCAACGCTCACGGAACCTCAACGCCGGTTGGCGACCCAATGGAAGTTTCAGCGGTAAAGAAAGTATTTGGCGATCACGCCTACAAATTGGCAATGTCTTCGACAAAGTCGATGCACGGTCACACGCTTGGAGCTGCAGGGGCAATCGAATCTCTGATCTGTATTCTTGCTATGCGAGATGGGATAATGCCACCAACTATCAATTTGGATAACCCTGATCCGTTGTGCGATCTCAACCACGTCGCCCATGTTGCCCAAAAGCGAGAACTCAACATCGTTCTCAACAACTCGTTTGGCTTCGGCGGACATAACGTCTCGCTGATCATGACGAAAGGTGAATAGTCGGCAAGTCTTTTTTGCTCTCCTCTTAGGATCGTAGCGCATGGCCTGGGGTCGAAGCCCCTTACCATCCATTAACGCATTTCCTCGATCCGTAGGATCAAAATATCGGAAAGAAGCAAACATATGACAAACTAATTCCAATGCCCGAGCAAGCTTCAGGACCGATGGACGATCAAATCCAACGATTTCTCGATCATCTTCGCGCCCGACGATCCGAGGCAACCGTCCGCGCCTACGGGGCCGACCTCAACCAACTTGCACTATTCACCGAAGGAGCGTTTGACTTCGACACCGAGACCCTTCGGAAGTACCTCCGGAAAAACGGCGGAAGCCCCCGCACCCGGGCGCGCAAACTATCCACCATTCGATCCTTCGCCAAATACCTCCGCTCAACCCAAGTTATTGAACGAGACCCTACCGAACCACTGGAAGCGCCTTTTCGCCGTCGAAACCTCCCCAAAAGCCTTAACCAACCTCAAACAACGAACCTCCTCGACCAACAAGATGTCGGACGGACCCCAAAACGCGACCGGGCGATTCTCGAACTCATCTACTCCGCCGGCCTGCGTTCCGCTGAGACAATGAGCCTCGACAAACAAGATCTTAACTTCCGAGACAACTCAATTCGCGTTATCGGCAAAGGCGACAAAGAACGAATTGCTTTTTTTGGCTCCACCGCAACATCTGCCCTAAAAGAGTACATCGAGGGTGAACGAGTAAACCCGATCGCCGACGATGCCCTCTTTACGAACGATAAAGGTATAAGGCTGACCACCCGCACGGTCCAGAACATCGTCAAGCGATGGGCACTTGCGGTCGGACTCCCGCCGGACACATCCCCCCACACCTTGCGCCATACATTTGCAACTCACCTGCTTGATGGCGGCGCTGACCTTAAAACCGTTCAACAGCTCTTGGGGCACTCGAGCCTCGCAACGACGCAGATTTACACCCACGTCAGCATCGAACGGCTCCACGAAAC
>JANPAV010000029.1:0-5877 GCA_031430115.1 Armatimonadota bacterium
GATCATGAGACTTCAACGCCTTGAGCGAACTGCGCTCGACAAGATCAATCGAAGGGTTGGGAAGAACGCTTCGACCGCCTTTGCCTTTATCAATTCACGAACATGAGTGCCAGACAACAGCTATCCATAAAGAAGTGGGGACGGACCGTGACCTTCCTTGATGGCGAAGCCGGAATTCAGTTTCCGGCTAACTCGCTTAACGCCAAGCTTCACGGTCTTACGTATAAGCCAAGAGATGGTTACAACGAAAGCGCGGTGACGCCGATGTCGTTCGGTCAGCCTTACTCCATTCTTGGATTGGGTTACGTGATCGACGAAGATGAGGCAAGTGACCGCCCGAATTACTTTGTGTCGGTCGAAGACCGAAGCGGAACGATTAAGGCGTACAAGATCGATGAAACAACGCTGACTCGAAATGCATTACCCATCACATCGGAGAACCTCAACGGTGGCGATTGGCTCGTTTCGCAATTCTACACAAAGGCTTATCTGATCAATCCCGGTGCCCAAAAGACGGTCTATCGACATGTTGCTGGTTCATCGACTCTTGATGCCATTGAAAACCGGGATTATGTGGCTCCTCCCAATGATCCGGATTTAACGATTACGTCGTCATTGCCAACTCAGATCAAGGCCCACACTGCCAGCGATACCGTGTCGTTTACTGCGACCGACTCTCATACGGCTGCCTCGATCACCAAGACCTACAACGCCGATGGGTCGGTTTTGTTGAGCGGTACGGATGAAGACAATGGCGTCGTCGGTTCGCTCTTCATTCAAGAGGTGTTTACGCCCGCGGTCAACTTCTTGACCGCTAACTATTTTTATTGGAAGGTCACCGCCGATACGGACATCAATTATTTTGTCGCCACAACGTCGAAAGCGGACCTCAACGTCGCCGGCACATGGACGCCGATCGAAACGAAGTGCTTTGTTCAAGCGGATAAGAAGGAAGTAACGTTTGTCATCCAGACGAAGGGAACTACGCTTTCCGACATTCGAGGCATCAGATATACCCTGAACTATAAACCGACGCGAAGTACCCAGGCACCCGCCGTCCAACCGATGGGCAAAATTTCGCCTTACATGGCTGGCGGTGTCTATCTCAAGGCGTCCTCCAATACCAAACGCCTTTGGGATACGACTTTGGATAGCGGGGACATTACCTTTGGTGCTCGATATACCGATGGGGCAATCAACGTTTCAACCATCATTCAGAGCCAGATAACGAGCGATCAAGCCAAGGGTCTTAAGGTCGCGGACTATGCCATCAATGTGGGCGGGATCATCACCTTGTCGGTACCTGACCCGGTCGCACCCTTTGACCGGGTTGAATTTTTGAGGCTTGATGAATCTCTGTCACCACCAAAATGGCGCATCATCAACACCGATACGACGACTCCATTTTCGGTTATCGAGTCCCACCAAGAGTATGAGGTTCCGGGATTGGTTACCCCATTGGACGGGACGATTCTTGAAACACCTCCGGTGTTTCGAACCAAGGGAATTCGATATGCATTTCCGTTCAAACAATCGATGATATGGCTAACTTCAGGAGGGTCGGAAAATATACTTATCTCTCGAGTTGGTGACCCCGAAGAAATCTATGATTCGGAGATTACCTACGACCAAGATGACTTGACCCAGCCTGCCCAACGAACGCTTGCGGATAACCAAGCCGACCAGCCGATTTGGGGAGTGCAGGCGGGGCGAAACGCGTTCATTGTGGGTGAGAAGGCAGCTTACGCTCTTCAGGGTGACTTCCCAGTTAGCTTGTCTCCTTCGCGCCAAATTCCGGGTTCGCGAGGAATTGTCGGACCTTATGCCGGGTGTCGGTATCGACATAGTGGAGGACAGGATGGGGCAACTTACCTTGATCCGGAAGGAAACGTTTGGCTGGTTAACTCGGTCCCGGAGTTCACCGACGATACCAGAGCAAAGCCCTATGAACTTTCTAGCCTGGTGCGACATAAGATCAAGCAGTTCCTGCTAACCGAGCAACTGGGCGAGTTCCCTTCCCTTTCGATGTCCCAAACTCTGATGGAGTTCCAAGAGGCGACGTCGAGTCTTTGGGTCATCTTAGGTAAGCGGGCGGCGGTGTACCGTCAAGACGATTCGGGTTCAGGATGGGAGTTCTATGAGTATCAACTCACAACGCCACCAGGTTCGGAACCAATCTCGCTCTGCCGAGCCTATGCTCCAGGATCAGGAGCACCGACCTCGGTGGCGCGAACGGGATGGACTCATCTTTGGGACGACCCCGCCTTTGGCGCGGTGGACGATGAAAACGAAGCGAGTTCGGGACCGATGAACTACGGCGACAAAACCCAACTGCTTCGCAGCGCGGGTATTGCTCCTGCGGTTCTCTTGCCCACTTCGGCAACCTTGGACAAGATCAAAGTTCGAAGTCGTCATCGAAAGGTCGGCGAAATCGATGTCTTCCACGACTGGACGAAGCTAACCATCGACGGTGTCCCAACCGGTTCAAACCTAGCATTGAATGAATTTGTCGATGCTGCCCAAACTACAGTTGACTATGAGATCACCACTAGCTTGCCTTCGGTATCTGATATCAACGATGGAAAGGTCGGGTTTGAAACCGCCTATGATGCTTCAGCCGGTAACCCGGCATGGAACGATGCGGACAATTACGAAATTGTCGTAACCATGGAAGTTCCGCCGCCGAGCGCAGCTGTTATCACCCAAAACTCAACTGCATCAATTGATGTGACCTATACCGGACCAGGAGCCCCGCCAACAAATGTGGAGTTGGATGTTTCGGCACTTGCTTGGGTCAGCGTTGCAATCTGGGCAGTCCCGGTTGGTGAACCGCACTATTCGGTTTATCTGGGTGAAGGAACCGTAACCGATGGTCTGGGGAATACAGTTAGTGGAAGCATGATCGCTACCGAAGTACCTGGCACCGGCAGGGTTACCATTGGCAACTCCAAAGTGATCAGTGTACCGTTGACCACTGGACACGGTGTTTACGTCTTAACTTCGATAGGGACCGTGGTGAACAGCGCGGAATCAGTTGGCATTTGGGTTTTCTACGATGTAACCGCTGCTTTCCATCCCAAAGTGCTCTCGGCGGTTTATGTCGATTCGATGGAAATCAGCTATTGCTTTACGGTTGTCGCCTCTTTCGAAGGAGCCGAGAGCGGAATATCATGGCAAAGAGTCTGCTTCACGCCCGACTCGAAGTACTTGGCGGGACGAAGTTCGGGTCAGCTTGATTTGGTTGAGTATGACTTTCGAAATGAATCGTTCATTGGTGGCACCGGACGCGACGGCGGATACGAGATGCCGCCGTGGCAACTGACGCTAGAACGGATCACATTTGAGGGTCGGACGGCACGATTATGCGGGGTTCAGTTGAACACCTTAGACGCATTAGACCCGTTCTCAGTTTATGGCAGAGTCGGCAACGGATCATTTGTTCCTGCTACTAGCACGGGAACGGCATCTTCTCGCTGGGTTCGATTTCCGGTGTCGCAAATAGGAATCTCTCATCAAGTCAAGATTGCGGGTGATGAGAAAGTTGACGGAATTGACGGACTCGCAATCGAATATCAACTGACAAGTAGGAACAAAGTTAACTAAACAATCATGGGAATTTTTGAAGGAATAATGGGCATCGCCGGCGCGTTAGGTGGGCTGACCAATGCTGGCGCGGGTCGCGAAAGCTCGAAGAAGGGCAAACAATACCTGGATGAGTCAAGAAGCGTCGGCCTGGAAGATTATCGACGACGAATGCAGTACTACCACGATGGTCTAGCTACCGGACGGTTTAATGCGGAACCATTTGTTGCGCAAGCTACTAAGGAAGCGGAACGAGCAACCAAAGTCGGAAGCTCCGCAATTGCCGCTCGATTAGGAGGTTTAGGATACAAGAAAGGGGACTCGAATGCGACGCAGGATCAACGTCACTTCTCCGAACAATCTCAATTGGCGCTTTCAAAGATGCTGATGCAGATTCGTCAAAGTATGCAAGAAAACCAAAATCAGGAACTTCGGGGCCTGAGCCAAGCCGCGGGTCAGTATTCCAACAACCTTCGTGGAATTGGCGATGACTTCGTCGACATTGGTACTCAGGAGCAAGCAAACAGTGGTCTAGGCAATGCATTTGGTTCCCTGGCGGGCATTGATTGGGGCACCTTTGACAAGCCATCTAAGGACCCTTCCAAAACTGCAACAGGAAAAAGGAGAAACAGGGGCAAATGGTCCAGTCTTGGCAACACCCTCGGGCTACTTCAAATGGGAGGGCCAGGCTATGAGAGCGATTATGAATAACGAACCTGGCGAACCAGAATTTGGGTCCAACCTTGACCACGATCCGACCGCACATATCGCCCGAATTGCTCGGTATTTCGAAGGAGCCAAAATTGAACCCTTGGAAGTTGCGGTTGCTCAGGTACTTTCCGAGCAGCACAATATTGGGGCAATGAAGGAGACGATGTTTGCCCAAGCAAAGAACGGCAAATCACCGTTCACTTTTGTGGGCAACATGCTCGCGCAGGAAGATGCAGAAACGCGGGCAAGCGAAGAATTGGCTGGGCAATTTGCTCTGTCCGAACCGAACGGCGATCCGACGTCGGACCAACCGCCTGGCATTCCGTCACCCCCTCAGACTGAGCCAGATTATCCACCGGAAGACGTAGACGCTGCCCTAGTCACTGCAGAAGCAGAGCGTGACGGAATCAAACCTCACCATCCGAACAGCCAGGAGATCAACGACAACTATGATCGCTACATTGAGTCCTTGAAAAAGGTGCCAGAAACCGCAAAAGCGATCGAGAAGGCCCGGATTGGAAATCCCGAAGCGATTGTTGGCCTCGCGGCCGTATTGTTGGGCGGGCTCGGCGTTGCGCCACAGGTTTTGGCGGGGTTGAGCTTGGGATCAAGGCGGGAAGCCAATCGCCGGAACGCCGAAAACCAACGCAAGTTCGCGTTGTCCGAACAGAAGCGGATAGACGAAGCTAACCGGTCCAAAGGAATCCTCAATGCATCTGTGGGGCGATACAAAATGCAGGATGCAATCTTCAATCAAGAGTATCGAGAGAAGATGCAAGTTGCAACTCAAAAAGTTGCCAACGCAGCCAGAAAGGTTACCGATCGAGACCGGTTGAGTAAAGCATCAAAAGATGCCCGAAGCCAAGAGCTTTCAAAGTCGAAATCGATGGTTCGAAAACTGATTGTTGATGCGGGTCAAAGCGGCACATGGAGTGACAAGACCATGGAGCAATTAACGAGGATGGTCTACCAAATTGCATGGGACCATGGTCGCCCCGATCTGCCGGTTTGGAATCCACAATTCAAGGAGCAGATTGCGCGGTATGCCAAGAGCATTCGCGATGAGTTCTCGTCTGACATTGAACTTGCAACGCGAAGATCTAAAAAATTCCAGTTCTCGTTTGAAAATGGACGATGGAGCCCAGACTTTCCGAATCGACAAGGAAACGATAAGCTAACCGAGTTCAAATATGAATTTGATCGTCAGCTTGGGAATTTTGAACGAGAAATTGGTCGCACGATCAGTGACAGTGAATACAAGAAGCTGTATGAAGATGCGGTTCAAACATACTTGAGCCAAGAATCCAACCGACCTGATCGGCAAGCGGGAACATTACCGCCCGCCAAAGGGGCCGACAGTTCGGAATCGTCCCCAAAAAAATAGCTCCGCCAACCGGGAAACCACCTCGAGTTGGCGGCACTTTGAACCTCAATGACTGGGACGCTATTGTCCCGCTGACTCAAGCTGAGAAGCGAAAAGCAATGAAGCAGATAGCTCACTATGAGCATTTGACGAAGTCGTTCCCCGACGACCCTGATCGGTACACGCCAGCCCAAAAAGCCATTTTGGAAGCAAAGCAAAGG
>JANPAV010000030.1:0-4239 GCA_031430115.1 Armatimonadota bacterium
TGACCAAAAGCCATTCCAGCTAAGGCAAGCCCAACAATCCCTGTAAATACTCTTCGCATATTATCTATCCTTATTTTTGAAACCTATAATTCAGTAGGACCGAGAAGTCTCTACCCCCGTTACGCGGGAATCCGTAATTGACGTCAAGCGCCCACGGTGTGGTTGTTGGATGGAATCCAAATCCAAATGTCAATGTATTCCTATCCGAAAATTGTGAGCCACCAGATGCTATTCTCGAAAAACCGATTCGAACAGGCAAGGTGAAATCTTCGTGCACCATGTTGTATTCGGCACCAATACCGAGCACAAGCTGATTTGAGCGATCAAATATTCCGCTACCGCTACCACCAAAGTAGTAGGAGCCTTGAATACCCGTAACCAAAAAGTCTTCTTTTCCGCGGAAGTTGTCTTTCCGTGTGGCCATTCCCAAAGTCACTTGACCAGGAATCGTGCTGTACAAAGGAGAACTGAATGAATTCGAACCAAGCTTAATCGGAGTTCGGATGCTTCCACCAAAAGTAGTATTTGGTCGGCTTGTTGGAATCGATTGGAATCCAGCAACTAAACCAACGCCCCAAGTCGAGGCAGATTCGTCAGAGGAGATCAGCTGAGTCGGGGGGTTGCCCGGAATAAAGCCATTTTGTCGGTCGGTTAGGTTTAGGTTTGCAATCGCCAACCCATATCCGATCGATTTATTGCCATCAGTATTGGCCTTGCCAAATGAGAAGGTATAAAAGTCAGTCTTTGCTCGAATCTGCTCTTGGTAGGTGATTGTGTTGGAACCGCTGGTAATGTTCGTTCCCGATCGGAAGTCATCCAGATAGCCGCCAACCTGGTAGCTAAAACCGAATGTTCCGCCATTCTTCATCGGCATCGTGTAGCCAAAATGACCAATCTGATTTTTGCCGGCAACTCCCTTTGATGACAAAGTGGGGTTGGACAGGGAACCAAACATTTCGGTTTCCGATTTAGGCATGTTGCGCATCGAAAAACCAACCGTTCGGCTCGACATGAATCCAATGCCTGCCGGATTGTTCAGAATGCTCGACGTATCTGCCGAGGTAACTCCAAATGCGCCTCCTGCGCCCATCGATCGACTACCAGCGTCAATGGTATTGAGCAAGTCTGGTATCTGAGCAAAAGCGGAACCACTGGTTCCGATTGCTGCGAGCGATATCATTAAAATCCGTTTCATCATTTAATTTTCCTTTTAGGCTCCAGGGTGGATAGTTACTTCTTGTCTGACTGCGACGTTTCCGGCCTTGTCAAGGGCAGAAACAACGACTTTATAAGTGGAAGGGAAACCAGAGCGGTAACGAATTCGTCCAGTCCAGCGCCATGTATTGTTTCCAATATCTCTCCAAGAAACTCGTGATGCCCGGGTAATAAAGGCTCCGTCTGTCTTCTGAATCACCACATCGACACCGGTCAAATCGACCGAACCAGCAAACTGGTCGGCAATATCAATAATGACATTGATGTCGCTTCGAGGGCGAATTGGACTTCCCGTTTGAGGAAACTGAATGACCGAGTTTGGCTTCTTTCGGTCAATCGTCAATGGGATGCTAAAAGTGAGGGTATTGTCGGCTTGGTCTTTAGCAGTCAATGAGACGTTTTGCGGACCGTCGTTCTCCAAAGTCGAAGAATCATAACTGACAGAAAGCGTCGTTTCTGTTGTGCCCGTGTTATTGGGAATGTCAGAACTGGCTACCTGGACTCTCCATTCCTTCATGTTGGCTTCAAGGATCTTGAACAACAAGGGAATCGTGCCTTTTGAAAATGAGTTTTGCGCCGGACTGTATTCCAGCAACTTTGGCGTCTTAGTGTCTACCTTGACGTTCAAATTAACCGGTGAGTAGGTGTTGCCTGGCTCGGTTGCGGTAACGACGATGGTGTAGTCGCCTTGAGCAACCGATGGGGCGAAGTTGAGCGGCAACGTTCCCGTAAAGTTGCCATTAAAGTCAGGGTTGACCGATGCCGTAACCGTTGTAGAACCACCGGGGCTCGTAATAACTGCCTGAACGGTCACCTGAACCGTTGCGCCAGTTCCCGTAAAGTTCATCGTGTTCGTCGAACCTAACCACTTTCCGTTTGTCGGCGACGTGACGTTAAAAGTCCCAGCGTACGCCGATAGAGCGGAACAGATTGCCGCCATCACCAAACTAAATCGAATGCATTTCACAGTCATTTCTCCTTTCGTAAATTTTCAGCTTTTACTAACGCTACTTGCAGTTTAACAGAATACAGTGGTCAATGAATTCAGCAACTCCACCTTCTTCGTTACTTTTAACGACGATTTGTGCAAGCGATATGACTTCTGGAAGCGCATTTTTCACCGCTCCAGCCGTCCCCACCCAGTTTAACATCTCTAAATCATTCCGATAATCGCCGATCGCGGCTATTTCAGATTGATCCAAGTTTAAATACTGGGCAAGTTTCGCAAGCCCATTTCCCTTATTGGCTTGATTGGGAAGGATTTCCAAGTATTCAGGTCCACTTTCTGTTAATTGCGCCATTTTCTGAGCTTCAAGAAACGTAAGTTTTTGACGATGAATCTGTACTTCGGGTTCGGGGCAGATTAACACGATCTTAAACAACGGCATATTTACCAGGGCGTCGTAGCCCATGATTGGGATGTCTAGCCCTCTCACTAATTGCTTATATTTCGTGAGCCATTCCGAATCTTGTAGGGTCGAAACCCCGTCAACCGAATACGCTGACACGTGGATGTTATGTTCGATTGCATACTTGAGGATAAATTCTTGAGTCTCGCTGTCTAGGTGCTCAACCCCAATCGTCTCGTGGTTTTGATTCAGGACCTGCGACCCATTGGAGCATATAAGTGGCCCGGGAAAAGCAAACGGAGCGACAATCCGTTTTGTACTCTGAAATGCCCGCCCGGTAGCAATGACAAGGGTTATCCCGGCGTCATGTGCTCGCTGAAACGCAATTGGAAGGGAAGGATGAATGGTTTGGTCGGTGCGCAGCACCGTCCCATCCAAATCCATTGCAATCAATCGTATCCCCATAAACCAGCCTACTAAAAGAGTAAAGACGTTTCAAGTGGTCGAAGTGGAGCATTCCCTTTGGACCAATGACGAGATGCTGGGAGTTTTGGTTTATTCCGGGTGGCACAGGCAGCACCTTCTGCGACCTGCCCGCCGTAGTGCCCCGGTCCGCCGCAACTCTCTTCTTTTCTTTTGGCTGACAGCTGACAGCTTCTTCAAATAAGTTCAATTCTTTACACAATGACAAACGCCAGACTCCTATCCCCAAGCTCCCAATCCCAAACACCAAATTCCCCTAAGAATTATGTTTAACCAAACCAATGATTAATCCGGGGCTCCGTAACCGGAATTATCGGATACACCCAAGTTTGAATTTGCGAGAACAGAATATGGTCATCGATGCAGAAGCTTTAGTCATTCGGAAACGACTCGAACAGTCGCTCAAAGAACTTCCACCGCTACCAAGTGCAGTTGCCAAGGTCTTGGACGAAACCAATCGTCAAGATCCCGACATGCACAAGATTGACGAAATTGTCTCGGGCGACCAAGCTCTCGCATCCAAAGTTTTAAGAATTGTTAACTCGGCATACTACGGTCTTTCGCGCCAAGTATCCAGTGTTCACCAAGCCGTTCTCATTCTCGGAATCCAACAAATTCGAACCATCACCCTCAGCGTAGGCTCCATTTCTGCTTTCTCGGGCAGAGGTCCAACCGACGCCGACGGAATGAGACGATTCTGGCAACACTCATTTGCAACTGCCGCAGCGTGTACTGCCTTGTGTTCCAAGCTTAACGTGGACCGAAAGACATCTGATGACATAGCGACTATTGGCATTCTCCACGATGTTGGCCGAATGTTCTTCTTCTGCAACTTCAAACCAAGTTATCAAAAGCTGGTGAGCAAAGCCCTCCAAGAAGGAACAACCTACGAAGAACAAGAAAATAACTTTCTTGGCGACACTCATGCCGGTATCGGTTCAATTGTTGCCGACAAGTGGGAACTTCCGCAAACGATCGTTGACGGAATCCGGTTCCACGAAGGACCGTTCACCAACGAAACTCCAGTTTCAACCGCAATTCTTGCCGTCGCCGACTGGATGAACAAATCTTATTACTATGATGGTGCGGCTCCAATCGGAAGCATCCAGCCGGAGCTCCTTGAGGTTTTAGGCCTATCGGAAGAAACAATCATGGAAATTGCCGAGAAGGTGCGGAATAAGGTTGATGAAGC
>JANPAV010000031.1:0-15326 GCA_031430115.1 Armatimonadota bacterium
GGAAACTATAATCCCGTTACATCGAGACTTTACACTGACATTGGACTCTTCACGTGCGATGAAGAAATTACCCAAGATATTGCCGAATTATTTAACTACCTAACCGGCTTCAGCAACCAAACTCAGTATCGGAAGCTACTAGTTGCGCCAGTTAATTTACGAGAGGGAATATTGGATAGAGTTCACCGGGAAATCCGAAACAAAGCCTTAGGTAAGAATGCCCGAATCATTTGGAAAGTCAATGCTTTGGTTGACCCAGAAGTTATTGAAGCCCTTTATGAGGCATCGAATGCTGGGGTTGAGATTGATCTCATTGTCCGAGGAGTTTGTTGCCTTCGCCCAGGAGTTAAAGGCATGAGCGAGCATATCTCAGTTACTTCAGTTGTAGGAAGGTTTCTTGAGCACAGTCGAATCTACTGGTTTGAAAACGATAAAGAACCAGAGGTTTATATTGGCAGTGCGGATGCGATGCGGCGAAATCTTGATCGCCGGGTCGAAGTACTCGCGCCGGTGCTGGATTACAACTTAAGACTCCATATCCGGAGTCATATTCTTGAGAATAGCCTCGCCGATACCACGAAATCTTGGAAGCTCAATGCTGGTGGCTCCTATTCTAAGGATAAGAAGAAAAATTCGCCAGAAATCAATTCACAAGAATGGTTTATGCAACATCCCAGTTCAAAGTCATCATTTCGAACGTAAAATGTGAAGGTGCTTTCTTGGTTCCTTCTTAATCAAGTTCCGGTCGCTGATTTTGACTTTACTGTTCGGTCACGGGAAGGTCTAGTTGTCAGTGCTAAGGGAATTCCTATTATTCGCGGGTCTGGATTCCAGTTCTATGCCTCAGGCTGGTCAAAGGGCTATTACAGTTCCCGATGGCGGGATCAAGCGGTACGAAGAATCGATGAAAATACGGTTGAATTGAAGTTTGAGGAAGGCGGAGCCTCTGGAACTGTTACCTACAGAAAATCTGGAAATCGGCTGACTGTAGAATACGATTTCAATTGGAGCGGTGCAGATGCGGCGCTTATTGAGCTCAACCATGGGCTGGTCTGGGTTCCTCCCTTTCAAAATGGAACCATCAACTTAGATGACGTTAAGCGTTCTCTCCCCCAACTTCCACCCGTTGGCAGTTTGGATAAGCGCATGCTAGGCTCTCCATCGAAACAAACTCAATTGGTTGGGTCCCTTGCAACAGTAGCGCTTAGCGCTTCGGATGCTGTTTCGACTTTTGACGCAAGGAAGTACGACCAAGATTGGGCCGAAGCGTCTCCGGTTTATTGGCAAGGGGATTTGGCTTTGCCAGTGAGCAAGGGAACCACGACTAAGGCTCGGATCGAGTACAGGTTTGAAGTTAAGGACCAGCCGAAGGTTGACCCAAAACGCATCAACCTCACTGCATTGCCGATCAATAACGCACTTTTGCCGGACGAATCCATTCCTGAGCTCATTCCGAGCCCTAAGATGTCCTTTCTTGACTGGCGAAATACGCTGACAATTAGCAACCTTTGGAAGCTTCCGGCCGGAAGACCGAAGTTTTTTGACCTCTTTCGTTCAGAACTTGAAAAGCGATTTGAAATGCCTGAAGTAGGATCTCTAGAAAATCGGGTTTCGTTTGACGGCGGAATGTCTGACTTTAAGAAGCCTGAAGGAACCTATCACATCAAAATTACGAAGGATTCGATTTCAGTTTACGGACAAGAGGTAGCGGGATTACGCAATGGAATTTATCGGCTCGCTCAGATGGCATTTGTAAAAGATGGCAAGGCTTGCCTCCCGACGGGCGTTATTGAAGACGAGCCGCGATCAGATTTTCGAGGCGTTCATCTTTTCGTTGGTCCCCAGGCAACAGAATTTCATCAGAAACTTTGGACGAATGTCCTTCGCCCTTTGGGATTCAACAAAGTTGTCCTTCAGTGTGAGAGAACCGATTGGGATTCTGCGCCGGGTACCCATACATCAATTTCGATGAAGAAAGAGGACCTTGCGAAGTTGTTTCAATGGTATCGAGGAATTGAGGTGGAGCCTATACCTTTGATCCAGAGCTTTGGGCACATGGGTTGGCTTTTCGCCAACGGGATGAACAAAGATTTGGCCATCAATCCACAAGTTCCTTACACGCTTGATCCTCGAAAGCGAGGAGCAAAGGAGCTAATCGGAAAAGTATGGGACGAAGCGGCTTCGTTGCTTAAACCCAGGACGATTCATGTGGGGCTTGACGAGGTCGACATGCTTGGATTCCCTACCAAGAATCCGTCTTTGAAAACTGAGCTTTGGCAAAACATGCTTCCGTATCTAGGTTCGGTTGCGAAACGGAACAACGCAAATCTGATGCTATGGGGAGATGAAGGGCTGGCTCCCAGTGAGGCAATCGATGCAACCAACGGAGATGACAAGGACAACGCAATTTCGAGACGGAAGGCAATCCCGAAAGGTGCCTTTATTGCGGATTGGCATTACAAAGCCGACCAGAATCATGTTCCATTCTTGAAATCCCTGCAGAAGTGGAAGCAAGAAGGGTTTCAGCCGATTGCTTCTAGTTGGTATCGGCCAGAGAATATTCGTGGTTTTGGCGTTGCGGCTGATGTAGAAAAAGCGGGGACTTTGCAAACCACTTGGGCAGGATACGAAAGTAACGAAGCTAATATGTTGAAGAACCTCAAGCAGTTTTCGGCAATGGTTTTGGCTGGAGATTATGGCTGGAGCGGCAGACTCGAAAAAATTGAAGAGTTGCCCTATGATCCAGTTCAGGTCTTTGGCAAAATGTACAACCCTCACCAATCTCCTGTATCCAAATCTCGGGCGCTACTCTTTGGTCGGGGAGAAATATTTGAGTGTGGTGGCATAAAGTTTTCGCAACTAGAGGGCTCAGCACTCCGGGGCATTTCGGCTACCAATGCCGCTTACCCTGAACTACTTGATGTTGGGCTCAATGGCACGGCAAAAGAGCTTGCAGTGGCATTATCATGCGATGTTTCTTCGCCGACGGGTGAATCGATTTCCGAGATGACGATCAGCTATAAGGATGGCACTCAAGACAAGATTCCGTTACTTTATGGCTTGCATTTGTTGGCCGCTGGAGAAACGGGAAGCACTTTCTTTGGAGAGCGAAAGCTGGACAGGACTTGCTTCCGAGTTGCCCTGAAACCGAAAGAGCTCAAGGGCGTCTCGTTTCAGGCTCTCAATCGATATTCTGGTCTTAGAGTCGACGGCGTGACCCTTATTCCAATCAAAGGTAAGAAGAATCCTTCATGAGGGCAACCAGTTCTTTCACTCGTTGAGCATCAGTCGATGGTGCGGCTAAGACAACGTCATCGGTCTGGACAATAATCATATTTTTCAGACCAACTGCGTTTAGTACGCCCTTGGAAGAGTCATTGTAAAAGATACAGCCAGAACAATCCGTCGAAGTAATCTTTCCGATCAGCACATTTCCATTTTCGTCGACCGGCATCGTGCGGAAAAGCGAATCAAATGATCCGACGTCATCCCACGGGAATTCTGCTTTCACGACGTAAACTTGGCTTGCCTTTTCCATCAAGGCATAGTCAATTGAGATATTCGGAATACTCCGAAACCTTTCAACGGCTTCGGTCCGGTTCTCGGCTTGGAGAGCCAAAGCCATACCGTGAATTAGCTCAACGGTATCAGGTTGGGTGTCGCTCAATTCCTTGAAGAAAGCACTTTGAGTCCAGAAGAACATTCCGCTATTCCAATAGAAGTTTCCACTGGCAACGAATTCCTTAGCAGTTTCGAGGTTGGGCTTTTCGCGATACCGGGTAACGGTCTTTACGGAATCACTTACTGATGCTCCACTTTCAATGTAGCCGTAACCAATTTCTGGTCGAGTTGGGGTGATTCCCATCGTGACGAGTCCGTCGGTTTTCTCCGAAAGCGATAGGGCCTGATCTACGGTGCTTCGGAATAAATCAGGATTTTCGATTGTGTGGTCAGCGGTTAAGATTGCGACCGAAATATCGGTCAATCCTCTTGCCTGAAAAGTAGCAGCCACCCAACATAGACATCCTAGCGTGTTCCGTTTGTCAGGCTCAGCAATTACGTTTAGGTCAGGAACGATTTTAGCGGCGCGAATTGGCTCTTCAAGGTGGGTTGCGGTTGCAATGTAGACATTTTCGAGTCCGACAAGAGGCGCAATTCGATCGACCGCTTCTTGCAACATGGTCTTGTTAGGATCGGTGAGGCGTAACAGTTGTTTTGGTCGTAACTTACGAGAAAGGGGCCAAAATCGTTCACCTGACCCACCTGCCATGATTACTGCAACTCGCATCTTGTAAAGATTATTGTCATATTGAGGACAAAAACTATCTAATATGCCAATAATCCTTAACAGTGAGCCACCCAAAACCCTTTACAATCGTTAGCATGACAACTTTGGTTGCGATGATTTTGGCCACGATATCGGCATGCGGAAACTCTGAAGCGGCTTCCCTTCAAGGAGTCCCAACGACCAAATCGGTGGGAGATGCCAATCGAGTGCTGGTTGTCATGAATGAAAAAGATGCCAACAGCGTTCGAATCGCCAGTTACTATTTGCAGAAACGAAAGATTTCTCGAGACCAATTGGTTAGCTTAAAGACAAGTACGGCTGATGATATTTCACCCGAAAAATACAAGACCGAAATCGAAGCTCCCATCAAATTGGCACTGGCCAAGAACAAAAACATCGATTTCATCGTTCTGACCAAGGGCGTACCACTCAGGCTTGTTGATCAGGGAGGCTATTCGGTTGACGCTACGCTTGCGGCCATGGAACTCAACTTTTTGCCGATTGGCCAAACTCCGGGGAAATTTGGAATTACGGAGGTGGACGAGGAAGCTGCCTTTAATCGATGCAAGAATCCGTATTTTCGTTCCAAGGAGCCGTTTTCACACGCAAAGTTTGGGATGTATTTAGTGAATCGTCTCACCGGATATACGGTCGAAGATTGCTATAAATTGATTGACAATTCAATGAATGCTAAGCCTAGTAAGGCTCCCATTCTTCTTGACTCTCAACCAAAGTATGGACCTGGATCTGGCTACTGGGGAATGGAGATGAGTTTGAATGAGGCGAACGACAAACTTAGTGCAAAAGGGCTGAACATCTATTACGAAAAGACACAGAATTTCACCAATGGAGGGGAACCGTTGGCTGGATACTGCAGTTGGGGAAGTAATGACGCAAGCTTTGACGTGAAAGCATATCACGAGCTCAAGTTTGTGCCGGGGGCGATTGCCGAAACTTTTGTCTCGACCAGCGGTCGGACATTTGAGCCGACCACAGGTGGGCAAAGCCTGATTGCTGATTTGATTCACCAAGGAGTTACCGGCGTAAAAGGCTATGTTAGCGAACCTTTCACGGTAGCTTTGTGCAAGTCAGACATTTTGTTCGATCGCTATTTTAACGGGTTCAACTTGGCGGAGAGTTTTTATGCTGCAACTCCGTTGGTTAAGTGGAAAGACATTGTCGTTGGTGACCCGCTGTGCCGACCGTACAAGAAATAAGCTATAAATAGGGTCAGTGTTAATTGCGCTAGCTATTTTTGCGTTCCTCCTAGGTTCAATTCCCTTTGGAGTGATCATCTGTCGGGCAAAAGGCGTGGATATTTTCGCGGTTGGAAGCGGGAATATTGGGGCGACCAATGTCGTTCGAGCAGTTGGTCCTTTCCTCGGGTTTGTTGTCTTTTTCCTTGATGTTGCAAAGGGGGTCATTCCTGGGCTACTGGCTCAGGCGGTGATTTCGGACTTTCCGTTTGGAATTCACGGTCAGACTTGGTCGTTTATCTTGGGCTGCGTTGCGATTGTTGGTCACATGTTTAGCCCTTGGATCAAGTTCAAAGGTGGCAAGGGGATTGCGACAGGGCTCGGAGCGATGCTTTCCTCAATCCCGTTAACTGGGCTTCTGGCCCTTGCGATTATGATCCCGGTAACTGCGGCTAGCCGATACGTATCACTCGGAAGTATTGTTGCCGCGATTAGCACCATTCCGTTGTCCATTTTTGTCTCGAAAGACTCGCCTCAAGTGCTTCCGATTTTGATCATTTTTAACGTCGTGGTCATTGTCAAACATCGGGCAAATATCTCTCGTATTCTCGACGGAACCGAAAGTAAATTTAGATTCAAAAAGAATGAAGAGCCTTCAGAAAAGGATGGTGGACAATTGTCCGACGAAGTAGTGAATGATGAAGAACGAAACGGAGACAATAATCGTCCTTAATTTGTCCACATGATTCCGTTTGCCGACATTCACGCGCCTTTGGGTTCATTTCTCCCATGCGTGGTGTTTCTTATCCTGCCTCCATTCATCATTTATCTGGTGAATCGGTCGGTCATGGGCGAGATTGGGTGCTTTACGGCGTTCATGATGGCGTCTACGACGATCTATCTTTTCGCCGTCATTTGCTTGGTCGAAGACCCGTATTTACACTATTGTTCGTTGGTGGGAATTTTTATGCTCTTGATTGGGTTACCAATCATAACCATTCTCGCCGACAAGTGGGATGACAGGCAGATGGCGGCGGAGCAAATCAAGATTTGCTACCAACAAATTCGGCTCAATCCTCAGAACGGGATGGCGGCGTTCAGGTTAGCTCAGCACATTTATCAGCGGGGTGAGGTTGATATTGCGATTGCAATTGCAAGCAGATCGATGCCGCAGATGGCACCGAGTCTTTTTCGAGAAGAGCATAAGATGTATCATTTTTGGCTGAGTAAAGCGAACCCAAACGCACCAAAAGAGATTGCATGCCCTGGATGCAAAAGAATGGTTCCATGTGGAGCCTTGATTTGCCCTAACTGTCTTGGAAACATTCACTTGGACCGAGTGCAGGTCTTTACGTTGTCCCATGTTGTTCAGACCCAAAAAATCATTGCCGTTTGGGTGACCATTATTATTTGCCTCATCGCTATTCCGATGCTTGGAAAGACGAAGCCAATCATCGCAGTGCCAAGTATCATTGCTCTTATTGGTGTTGGGATTGGTGCGGTAGTATCGGCATTTAGCCAGAGGTTTGATCGATAGATGAAAAGGCTCGATTGGTACGTTTACCGAGAAATGATTCCAGGATTCCTGATGGCGGTGCTCATTGTCGTCGTAATGTTCCAAGCCAATTTTTATATGGCCCTTGGGAAGAATGATTTGACCCGAAACGTGCCAGTAAGCGCAATTCTAAAAATTCTCTTCCTGGAAACGCCTGGTTTCCTTATTCAGACTCTGCCAATTGCGGTGTCCTTGGCTGCTTCGTTAGCAATGTCTCGGTTGGCGAGAGAATCTGAGTTAACGGCTTTTCGGAGTGCGGGAGCTCGGATCATGCGGGTTCTGTTGCCGGTTGCGATTTTTGGAGCTGCCATTGGTGGACTGGACTATTACATCACTGATCGTTTGGCTCCTCAGTGTGCGAAGGCAAGTATGGAGCTAAGGACCAATGTTAATATTCTTGCCAGCGTAGGTCAGTTCATCACCAATGTACAGCTTAAGTTGCAGACTTATACCGTCAATATTGGTTCGGTCACCAAGGATCCTGGAAAGGAAGAAAAGCTAGTATTGAAGGATATTTTGTTAATCGAACGTCCTGAACCGGGTGAAGTGACGGCAATTGTTGCGCCAGACGGCACTTATCGACAAGGTCTTTGGACCTTTAGAAACGCTAAGACATTTAAGTACCATTCAGGTTCAAAATCAAATGATGTAATTGAGTCCAAATATCTTAAGATCAATCAAAAGATTGCAATTCGAGACTTGTCAATGTCTCCAGAACCAGAGACTTTGGGAATTCAGGCTACCCGCCAGAAAATTAAGGATCTGGACAAGTTAGGACAGGACACGCGGTCTTTACAGATTTCTTACCACAACAAAATCAGCACTCCGATCATGTGCCTGATCTTCGCCTTGGTGTCGCCGATCTTTTCGATCAAATATGCGAAGCAAGGTGGCTTTATTGGAGTCGTTATAAGCATGGTCGTGATCATGCTCTACTTTAATGCTTGGGTGATTTCAACTCAGATCATCGGGAAGGATCCGCATGTGAGTCCTGCCCTCGCGGCTTGGTTGCCCAACATTATCTTTATGATTGCCGGACTACTCGGATTGCGGAGCCTTGAATGAAATTTGCGGCAATTGCGATTGTCTTGGGAGCGGCTGGCGCAACTCAGGCTCAGGTCTCGGGGTTTTCGGACATGTTTCGAATGCTGAAGCGTGACGGTAAGTTATTCTACAAACAAGACCTTTCGGCTGAACTGAAACAGCCCCCGCCCAAGGTTTCGCCGATGCCGGCTCAGCCGGACGACACGAAAGTTTTGGAGTTGGTTCACTACGGTGAGATCACGGTTAAGGGAAGTCAAATTGAGCTTTCCGATGGCGCAGAAATTCTTGCTCGAGGGTTTCGCTGCCTTGCCGATTCGATTAAAGGTGATTCGAGCACGGAAATCTATACTTGTTCGGGAAATGTTCGGATCATCGGGGTTGACGAGACGATTTCTGGTGAATCGGTCACGATCAATCTCAAGAACAAGACCTTTTTTGCGACCTATGGGAAGGCTCAGATTAAGCCAAACCTTTTGAATAATCAGTTGAAAAGTGATGCATTTCTTTCGGGGAAAGAGGCTTCTGGAAGTAGCAAGAAGATTTTTGGCAAGGACACATCATTTACGACCTGTGATCTTGTCGTTCCGCACTTTCACCTTGATGCGCAAAGCAGTACGATTGAACCTAGTAAGGAGGCGATTCTGAGGAAAGTTAAAATCGTTATTCTTGGCAAAACGGTCGTTACCGTACCTATTTTGTGGATTCCTTTGGGAGAACGTAGTTTCAAATACTTGCCGCAGGTAGGTCAATCTGCCGACGAGGGGATTTACGTCAAAAATATCTACGGATTTCCTATGCGAGGAGAAGATCGCGGCGCAGTTCGGCTCGACTATATGTCGAAACTCGGGGTTGGGATTGGAGCTAATTACTATTACCGAAACGCAACGATGAACGGAATTACGAAGATCTATAGCGTGACCGGAAATTTGAAGACGATGACGATCAACAACCAGCATGAGCAACGATTTAAGTGGGGCAAGCTCACGCTGGACAATGATATTCAGCAAAACAATTATCTGACCGCACCGAGTTCTACTCTGGTGAGCACGAGGGCTCAGCTCAAGTTTCCGCGGTTCACAACCCTTACCTTTAATCAACAAAAGCAATCGAGCTCGGGGTTTAACAACTCCAACCAAACGATTACCTTGAGTGATGCTAGACAATGGGGCAAGACTAGCACAACCGTTGATATGACCCTCAATCGAAGTGGATCTTCTTCCGGATCAACTGGATCATCTAGACAGACCATGGACCTTCGTCTTTCGGGAAATCGCGATGTAAAGAAAGGGGTCTTTTCGCTTGAGTACCAGCGAACTATTCCCATTGGTGAAGTTACCAATTTCTTCCCTAGTTCGGATAAGACTCCTGTTCTCTCATTTCGAACCGATTCAACCAAGATTTTCGGTGCTGACTCTTTCAAAACCCTGCCCTTTAGGACTGAGTTCAGCGTTGGCGAGTACTTAGACCCAATTCTCAAAAGGCGGGTGAGCCGGGGGATGTTTGATTTCAATATCAATCGAAGTATCCGTGATAAGGGTCCTTGGAAATGGGACTTTAACGGTGGATTTAAGCAGAACGTCTACTCGGATGACACCGCTCAGTATCGAATCGCCATTGCCAGTGGAGCCTCGTATTCTCTCGGAAAGAAACTGGGCATTAATTTCCGTTATTCGTCCCTTCGACCCTTTGGTTACAGTCCATTAGCAATCGACCGAACTGGAACCAGCGACATGTCAACGATGGACCTTTCGTTCATGAAGAATTCAAAGTCAAGCTTTGGAATTCAGACTGGATATGATTTTGTCCGCAGCGGAAAAGGTGAAATCGCTTGGCAGCAAGTTGGGTTGCGGTCAGAGTATCGAGTTGGGAGTGCGTTTAGCTTCCGAACTCTTTCGACTTATGATACTTTTAGGACAAAGTGGAGCAATATCCGGCTTGACTCGGTTTGGCAGTCACCTTTATTACTCGCTTCGGTTAGCGCTCGATATGATGCGATCCAAAGCAAGTGGGCGTCGGTGAGCGCATTTATTGAAGGCATTGAAATTGGGAAAACAAAGTTCGGGACCGCGCTTAACTACAATGGGTACACAAAGAAATTTGACTCTCAGCAGTACAACATTATTTATGATCTTCACTGTGCAGAAGCCGTGTTTACGGTTTCGGACTTTGGCTCTGGATTTCGGTCGGGTCGAGAAATTGGATTCTTTATTCGTCTGAAGTCAATTCCTGTTGATTCGGGATTTGGTCGAGGTCGACTTGGAAATGCGCTCGGGTCGGGATCGGGACGAGACTTCTAGCGTCTAAGACTTTCTTCTGCGACACCATCCGGGGTCGAAAAGAAAAATCTGTCCATCCAGGGGTCCCGAAACGGGACGCCCTGGCACCATATTTGACCCTCCGGGTCCGGAAATTGACTTCCCTTACTCAACCAGTGGAGCGAACTACAAAGTGTTAACTTTTAACCTAACTACTCGCGCTTGAATAGTGCTTCATTGAGTAACGCCACCAGAATCGGCTTAGGAAGAAGAAGATGGTTGCGAGGACAATTGCTTCTCCTGCCACAAGAAAGCTTGGTTCTCTGACCAGTTGTAGCGCCGGGAAGTAGGCGAAGAAGGCAACCGGAAGAATAAAGGTTAAGAGATATCGCAAACCAGTTGGATAGATATCCATTGGGTAGCGCCCAAGCCCGGTGAGAGTTTCGCCAAGCACCCAGAGGTTGTCAATGCGGATGAAATAGATGCCGGTCGTCATCAGGATCAGCTGAAAGCCGTAGAGGTTGACTACCGCACAGATAATGCCTACGATGTAGAGGGCAAACTGAGTGGCGGTTGGATGTAGCCCTTGGAGCGAGATTGAGACGAGGACGATTCCGCCTAGAAATGAACCGATCTCGGCAAAGTTGAACTTTCGCATGCTGATCCAAAATTGGGAGTCAACTGGCTTGGTGACGATAAAGTCGAGGGTGCCTTGGCGAACGTGGTTCGGTATTTCGAGGATGGAAGCCGCGAGAAGGTTGTTCAGTGAGCTGACGATGTAAAGGGTGGCGCCGAGGATTTGGGCCTCGCGTCGATCCCATCCGGCAATGGTTTTGACGTTGGCGTAAACAACAAACAGGACGACGAGGAAAAAGCCGAACCAGACGGTGTTCTGGAGCATCTTGGCGATGAAGTTGACGCGGAACTGGAGCTCACGTGAGAACGAGCTTTTGAAAAACGTTCGGTAAATCCTCCAGTAGTGCCGCACTGTTTTGAAGCATACTTTGAATCGTGGAGCTTGTGAAGATCTTGGCAGCAATCTTAGCTGCATTGTCTGCGGTCCTGATGGGAGGGGAGATTCTCCGTCGCCTAAATATCCCAGGTTGCCGAGCCTTTAGGATCGGATTGTCTGGTCTGATCGGCATGGGTCTCATGGGAACCTTGCTGGGCGTCATCTATTTTTGTGTTCCAGGGCAAGGTAGCGTCAAGGCCTCTTTGTTCCTGCCGTGCATTGCAATTATTCTGATGGCGATAGGCAAGAAGTACGAATACTTCAAGATTGAAAGGGAAAGGCTCAACCCAATATTTCTGTTAGTTGCCTCTTTGTTATTTTTGATTCCGTTGGTTGGAGTTTTGACTCCATCAACCTCTTTAGATTGGGATTCCATTGCCTATCACCTTGCGGTTCCAAAAATATGGATTCAACAAGGGCACGCCGGTTCAATTAGCTACATACACCATAGTAATTTCCCTGGCGCGGTTGACTCGTGGTATGTGTTTGGCGAGTCGCTTGGTGGTCAGACGGTGGCAAAGTCTTTCACGTTGTGGTTTACGGTTTACGGCGCGATCGCTATTTTTGGCTTTATCAAGGATCGATTTAACGCTACGTCTGCATGGCTTTGTACAATTGCATTCGCCAGTATCCCAATGGTGATGTGGGAGTCGGGGACGGCTTATGTGGACGTTGCGAATGGGTTGTTTGCCGGGTTTGGATTTGTATTTGCGGCTCAGTACATTGAGAAGCGAGAGAAGTCGGATTTGATCCTAGCCGCGATTCTGCTTTCGTTTGCGGCGGGATCAAAGTACACCGGACTTCAGGCGATTTTCATTGCCTCATTGGTTGTCTTGTTGTTGATTAACAAGTCTGACAAGCTTGGAGCAGTGAAGATGGGTGGGCTCGCTGCGGGGCTCTCCAGCTTTTGGTACATCAAGAATTGGATCCTGGTTGGCAACCTGGTTTATCCATTCTTCTACTCCGTTCTTGGTGGCAAGAATTGGGACACGTTTAACGGACAGATATATTCTGAAGAGCAGAAGACATTTGGTTACTCGGGGGCACTCAATCTCGGACAAAGTGTACTTGGATTAGTTACATCGCCCGGCCGCTTCACCAATCCGACTCCAACGGCGGGAACAGGATTTGCCTTCGTTTCGCTTGGTTTTGCCGTGTTTGTTGGGACAGTGATTGGGATCATTCGGGGTTTGGTCAGCAAATTTGATCGCGCCCTAGCACTAATGATCTTGCTTCAACTTCTGGCTTGGTTTGCCCTTAGCCAACAGAGCAGGTACATCTTGACGTTGGTCGTGCCGATGCTTTACTTCTTTGCGAAAGCTTTGGATTGGAAGCCACTAGGCAAGTTTGTGCTGGGATGCTTAGCGCTTCAGGTTTTGGCGTCCTTTTGGATTGCGTTTGACAAGAATGGAATGGTAGCCGAACGGCTTCCAGTTCTGATTGGAGCGATCACACGAGACGAGTTTTTGGGCGGATATCAGCTCGAAGACGGTTCGTCGGTTCCGGGGCATGTGGAGACGTATAATCTGTCTAAATTTATTGATGCCGATAGTTCAGTCACTAAGGTTGCCCTCTTTGATGAAGTCTTTGGCTACTATTTGAATAAGCCGTATTTCTGGGCGGGTCCTGGTCACACGACCGAGATGGACTATGCGAACATTAAGACAGCCGATGAGTTCGTAACGAACCTTAAAAAGCTCGGAATCTCACATGCGTATCTTAAGGTTCGGCTTCCTAAGGGCTCTCCGGAACTTGCACTCTTTGAATCAAGTACTGGACTTAGCGGGGAAGCTCCCGTGCCATATCCTGAGAGCATCCGCAAGGATCAAATGGTTGATCAACGCAATAAGTGGCGGGTTCTTTTTGCGGAAGCAGTCGCATCCAAAAAGATGATTTTAGTGAAACCATTTTCGCGAACTCGATTTCTGTTCAAAATTGAATAGCTGGTATCCTTATTAGGCTCAAAGACGAGCAAAAAAGAACAAAAGGGATGACACAACAGTCCGGCTCACCTAGCTCGTTTTCACCAAGCCAAATCTCCGAAACCGATTTCGAAAAACAACGTGGCATTAGTCGCGTCGAAGTTCGGACGGGTTTAACTCAGGTTCATGTGCTTGACCTTTCGGAACCCATTTCGAAGAGTCGCTTGCGAGTTCTTGATGCTGTAGCCACCGCGGGGATAAGCCTCGACTTCTTAAAGCTCACTCCGAACGGGATGTCGTTCATCATCCCTTCCGAAAACACCGAGCAAATTAGTGCAACATTGGCCAAGGAAGGGGTTAGCAACCAACTGGCAACTGGCAGAGGCATTGTTCTTGTTCACGCCGTGAATATGCGGGACGAGGAAGGAATGATTGCCGGAATACTTCGACAGGTCATTGAAACTGGGATTTCGATTGATCACGCTTCGGACATGCACGACCGAATTTTGATTGTTACAGATGCGGCTCAAGCCGAGCGATTTAAGACTCTCATTGAAGCAGGTGAAGCCAATGTCTAAGGTTAACATCATGAAATTTGGCGGCACCAGTGTTGCCACCCCCGAAGCAAGGATGATCTCGGCAATGCGAGTGATCAGCGCCAAGGAGAAAGGATTTCAGCCGGTGGTCGTAGTCAGTGCGATTGGACGGAAAGGAATGCCGTATGCGACGGATACATTCATCAACTTACTCAAGGAAATTGACCCAACGGTTGAGCCAGATCCTCGCGAGCTTGATCTGCTTATTGCTTGCGGCGAAATCATGAGCTCCGTCATTTTTGCTCACACACTGAAGACGCTTGGTCATACCGCCATGGCGTTTCGAGGTGGACAAGCGGGAATACGAACTGATGGAGTGTTTGGAAATGCCAGGATCGTTTCAATCAACCCAAGTGCCCTCTTTCGATGCCTTGAGCAGGGGGCGATTCCGGTCGTTTGTGGATTTCAAGGCGTCTATTCCGTTGACCGTTCTCTTCCTGGCGGCGAGTTAACGACTTTGGGTCGTGGAGGCTCTGATACTACTGCATCGGCTCTTGGAGCGGCGATGAAAGCGAACGCAGTTGAGATTTATACCGATGTGGATGGCGTCAAAACGGCTGACCCGGACGCGGTGAAGGAAGCACCAACACTCCGCCAGGTCACCTATGATGAGGTTGCGGAAATTGCTCACCTAGGGGCAAAGGTCGTGCATCCTCGAGCGGCAGAAATCGCGATGAACTACAACATTCCGCTTTGGGTGAAGAATACGTTTAGCGACGATATTGGAACGGAGATAGTCAGCCGCGATAAGTTTCCTGGTCGCCGGGTCACGGGCGTCACCCACACCGGCAAGCTGGTCTATCTTCAGTTCAATCTTAGTGATTCGGAAAAAGCACATCGAAGCAAGCTTGAGTCGAGTATCTACGGAACGATGGAGCGATATGGCGTACAGCTCTTTATGCTTAATGTCAGCCCAGAGTCAACTGGATTTGCGGTCCCTCGCGACCAATATGCGATCGTCCAGGATGTGCTCGACGGTCTGGTTATTCCGGTAGGTGACCCTTCGTCGCGGGTTGTTTACGTCTTCCAACTTGGGGCAGCCACTCCTGAAGTCGAGACGCAGGTCAAGTTGCTCGAAAGCCTAGGCGAAGTACGACGGGTTACTGCGACATTGACCGAAGGTTGTTCGATGGTTTCTTTGGTTGGGCATGAATATATGCAGCAACCGGGTGTATTTTTAAGAGCACTTGAGGTGTTGGAAGAAGGCCAGATCAGCGTCTTGCAAACTTCTGACTCTGACTTTTCGCTCAGCGTGTTGGTGCCCGAGGCGGATACGATGCGTACGGTTAAAATGCTTCATCAGCGGTTTGGACTTGCAGAAGTCGTTTAGCCAACCTCAAGTTTGCCATGACCTACGACGAGTTTGTCAAAATTGCCTTGGAAATGCCGGACACTAAAGAATCTATTAGCCGAGATAACTTGGGAGTTAACCGGGAAGGTAAAGGGATGTTTTGGCTC
>JANPAV010000032.1:0-10146 GCA_031430115.1 Armatimonadota bacterium
CCTCATCTCCTATCCAATACTCACTATCGCGCTTGGAATTCCGGGACGAATTGCCAACGCCACCAATGCAGTTGGGCTTTTTCCGGGTTCGCTTGCGAGCGGTTTTGGGTTCAAGGATCACCTTGAGAAAACGGGAATCTATTTCAAAAAGCTTCTGCTTCCAACAATCTTGGGTTCAATATTAGGGGCGTGGTTGCTGCTCAATACCAGCGAAGTTGCCTTCAAAATCATCATCCCTTTTTTGATTTTATTGGCTTCGATTTTGCTGTGGTTCCAGCCTAAAGTTAAAGCAATGTTGGCGAACCACGAGAAGCAATTAGTTGGGCCCATCGCCGGCATTTTTCTTCAGTTCCTTGTTGCGACTTACGGCGGATATTTCGGGGCGGGAATGGGAATTATGATGCTCGCCTCATTTGCTTTGTACATGGAGGGGTCCACCCATGAACTGAATGCGGTAAAGAGCCTGCTCGGCACCATCATCAACTTCGTCGCATCCATCGTCTTCGTCATCAAACACATGGTCTTGTTTGACGTCGCCTTGGTTTTGGTGATCGGAAGTATTGTAGGCGGCTACTTCTCCGCGAAAATGTCGGTCAAAGTTGACCCCAATAAACTCAGGATCGCCATCGCCATCTATGGGTTCATCATGACGGCGTACTTTTTTTACAAGATTTACGCCTAACCCGCCAGGATCGAGGGAACCAACCCGGGTCCACCGTAAATCCAACCAGTATATAGTTGTACCAAGTCTGCCCCGAGCCGACGCTTTGTGTTGTAATCGTCCCGATCAAATACCCCCCCAACCCCCATCAGAATCATTTCGCGCGGCTTGTTCTTGGCAAGGAACTCAAGCGAGTCGTTCGACAATTGAAAAACGGGCCGTCCAGATAGTCCGCCAGCTTGCTCCTTCAATTTTGTGTTCTTGGTCTTGAGACCTTCACGAGAAATCGTTGTGTTGGTTGCGATTATTCCAGTCAGCTTCATTTCAACCGCTACATTGAGAATTTCTTCTAAAGCATCGTTAGTGAGATCAGGCGCGACTTTAACAAACATGGGCTTTGTAGCGTTTACGGTTCGTAGAGCATCAAAAATGCGGATAAGTGGTTCTCGGTCTTGTAGGCTCCGCAAACCCGGCGTGTTGGGGCTAGAGACGTTGACAACGAAGTAATCTCCGTGGAGCTGAAGAACCTCAAAACTCTGCCGATAGTCGTTTTGGGCTTCATCAAGTGGTGTGATCTTAGATTTGCCCAGGTTTACCCCTATCGGAATCTTAGGAATCGCGTTGCCCAGCCGTTCGGCTACCGCTCTGGCTCCATCGTTATTGAATCCCATTCGGTTGATCAGTGCTTTGTCTTCGGGCAATCGAAACAATCTCGGTCGATCATTGCCCGGTTGTGGGTGCCATGTAACGGTGCCAATTTCGACATATCCAAACCCAAATCGATGCCAATTGTTTACGGCAAGCGCATTTTTGTCAAACCCAGCAGCAAGTCCCATTCGGTTGGGAAACTTGACGCCAAAAAGTTCCACGGGATCGTATTCAAGAGGGATTTCAGTACCGGGCATCAAGCCCTTGGCGATGGCATTCATCGCAATTTCATGAACTTTTTCGGGGTCGATGTTGAATGCCAACGGTCGAAGAAGCGATTCGTAAAGTCCCACTATCCTATTCTACTTTCCATACTCGTCAGAGATGGGTTTTTGGGACCTTGACTCAGGTACAATCCAGGTTCAAATTAGCGATTTTTCTCATGCCAGATAACGACCTATTTAACGACGATAATCCCGACCATTTGTCGAGTGAAGATCAAGACGCCACAATTAACGAGCTGGCACAACGAATCGAGGGAGACTATGATGCCGCCCAGATTCAAGTTCTCGAAGGACTTGAAGCGGTTCGTAAGCGACCGGGCATGTACGTTGGGGACAACGGCAAGCGCGGTTTGCACCAACTCTTCCGGGAAGTAATCGACAACTCGGTTGACGAAGCTCTGGCTGGACACTGTGACCATATCACGGTCACCTTGTTTGCCGACGGCTCTGCCGGAGTTGAAGACAACGGTCGGGGAATCCCGGTCGATATGCACGCCAAAATGGGCGTCTCGGCGCTTCAGGTCGTTATGACCGTTCTCCATGCCGGTGGAAAGTTTGGTGGCGAAGGTAGCGGCTACAAAACGTCCGGTGGTCTCCACGGAGTTGGTGTCTCGTGTACCAACGCTTTGTCTACATGGATGGAAGCGACGGTTAAGCGAAACGGCAAGATTTACCGACAGCGATACGAGAAAGGAATTCCGCAAGGCGAAGTTAAAGAAATTGGCGTAGTACCTGATGGTTCAACCGGAACGGCTCAGCGATGGATGCCAGATCCTACGGTTCTAACCGAAGTCATTCACGACTCACACATCGTTAAGAGCCGAATGAAAGAATTGGCTTATTTGAATCCGAAGGTCACCTTTGAGTTCATCAACGAGATGGACCCGGAGACAAGCGAAACTTTCTACTTCCAGCGCGGAATCCCACAGCTAGTCGAGGACATCAACGACGGTAAGGAAACCATCCACAACGTTATTCACTTCCGCCGGATTCGGGAGTCTAGCGAAATCGAAGTTGCTCTTCAATATCACGATGGCTACAACCTCACGATCTTAGCCTTTACAAATAATATCCATAATCCAGACGGCGGAACCCACGTTTCGGGATTCTCGACCGCTCTCACCCGAACCATTAATGCTTATGCGCGAAAGATGGGCTTCTTGAAGGAGAAGGACACCAATCTGCAAGGTGATGACGTTACCGACGGCTTGACCGTAGTAATCTCGCTCCGCATCGGCGATCCTTCGTATAACTCGCAAGACAAGGTTAAGCTTGTTACTCCCGAAGTGCAGGGTCTCACCAACTCACTCGTTGGCGATGGCTTGATGACCTTCTTTGACGAGAACCCGAACATTGCTCGAAGAATCATTGAAAAAGGCGTTGTTGCCCAGCGAGCTCGCGAAGCCGCACGAAAGGCAATGGAAAGCGTTCGACGAAGTTCCTCGATGGATAGCTTCGGTTTGCCCGGAAAGCTCACTGACTGCCAGTCAAAGGATCCCAGTGAATGCGAAATTTTCTTGGTTGAAGGCGACTCCGCAGGTGGGTCGGCTAAGGGAGCTCGAGATCGACGAACCCAGGCGATTCTTCCCCTCCGAGGAAAGATTCTCAACGTCGAACGAGCAAGAATCGACAAAGCCCTCGATAACGTTGAAATCAAGGCCATGATCTCTGCTCTTGGTGCAGGAATTGACCTCACTCTTGGGCGAAAGCAAATTGATGATGATCAACTTGATCTGGAATTCAACGGTGAGCCATCGAACGCACCAAAGAAGCGGGAGAAAGATTCAAAGGAGCGAGAAGTCGAATTTGATCTCTCGAAACTTCGCTACCATAAAGTCGTCATCATGACCGATGCCGACGTTGACGGCGAGCACATTCGAACCCTTCTATTGACCTTTTTCTATCGATACATGAAGCCGCTTATCACGGAAGGTTATGTCTACTTGGCTCAGCCTCCCCTCTTCGTAGTCAAGGCCGGTGCTAACGAGCGATTTTATGCGATGACCGAGCAAGAGCGAGACGACATCATTAAGAACCTTAAAAAGAAGAACTACTCAGTTACCCGATTTAAGGGATTGGGCGAAATGAACGCCGAGGACCTTGAGGAGACAACGATGGCGGTTGACAAACGACGATTGGTCAGAGTCAACTACAACCCGGAGTACGAAGCGGAAGTTGAGATGATGTTCTCACGATTGATGGGCGATAAAGTCGAACCTCGACGAGAGTTCATAGAGAAGCACGCTCGAGAAGCGGGCAACCTCGACTGGCACTACTGATGGAAGTTCCCCTCTCCTGGCTCTTTGGGCGGGAGAGGGGGATTAAGGGGGTGAGGGCCAAGCCAACTAGAAGTCTAAACTCTCCCAATATTCAATTTTCAATGAACGGTTTTAGCCCGACAAATGCGGCTTCCAACAACTCAGCCGTATGCAAAACCCTCGCCGACTGTTGCTCTCGGCAGCCTTGAGCAATCCAAGCGTGACAACCAGGATTTCCGGTTGCGACAATGTCGGCTGAAGTCTCCTTGATGTGATCGACTTTTCGGTCGAGGAGTCGCCTTGCCATATCGGGTTGAAGGACGTTATAGACACCGGCGCTTCCGCAACACATCATCGATTCTTCTAGTTCGACGTATTTTGAATTCGGGATGGCTTGAATCAGTTCGCGGGGAAGACTCGTGATCTTCTGTCCATGCGAAAGGTGGCAGGCGTCATGGTAAGTGACGATTCTTCCATCGAGTCCGCTTGACTTTTTGAGTTCCTCGAGGAGGCCGTGTTTCAGCAAGAATTCGGAAAGATCGAATGTTCGATTAGCAACATTGGCTGTCTCTGGTCCAATCATGTTGGCGTACTCCTTCATTGTGCTTCCGCAGCCGGCGGAGTTCACGACGATTGGAATATTGCCTTCAAACGCCCTGGCGAGCTCGGTTCCAAGTTTCCTTGCGGTTGTAAGGTCACCGTTGTGGGCATGGAGCGCACCGCAGCAACCTTGATTGACATCGCGAATGACATAGCCAATTCGTCGTAACAGTCGCCTGGTACATTCATGAACCCGCGGATAGAGAACTTGCATTGCGCAGCCGGTGAGCATGAACACTTCGCCTCGAACCGCGACATCGGTAGAGAAGGTTGGCAATGGCTGGTTTGCCTGTGCGGTAGGCATATCGACTTGAGCATTAGAGCCAGAAAGAATTCGTGAAACGAATTTGGGTACTCGGCCACCGGGCAAGAACTTGCTCGCGGCTAGTTGAGCCTTCAGAATGCCAGGACTCGTAGTGGATGCTAATAATGCCTTTTTGGTTACAGACGGTGATTTTTGTTCGATGATGTCTTTCGCGATCTCAAAGATGGCTCCGTATTCTACTGCACTTGGACAAGAGGTCTCACATGCTCGACAGCCAAGGCAAAGGTCCATGTGTGGCTTGATGTCTTCCCAAGCAAGTTTGCCTTCGAGTGCGCTTCGAACCAAATAAATCCGACCCCGAGGCGACTCCAATTCGTTGCCGGTTTCGACGAAGGTGGGACAGTCTTCGAGGCAGAATCCGCACCGAATGCAATGGGTCAGAAGTTCGTTGAGATCGTGCATCAGATGAATCCAAACTCTCCAGGGTTGAGCTTATTGGTCGGGTCAAAAATCTCCTTGGTACGCTTCATCAAGCGTTGTTCATCAAAGGAGATGTCGTTCGCCATGAATGGCTTCGTCAAAGTCTCGTAAGAATCATAATCCTTAGTCCCAAGGAAGGGGCGAACCCTCAGCGTCACTTCAACTGGCACGCCGAGAGTATGTCTAGCCCCGATTATAAGCTTATGAAGGTCAAATCCGGTTACATTTTTGACGACATTGGCACCAGAGACCACGATTTCCCCTGATGCAAGAATGATTTTCATTCGAACAACCCAATCTCTCCAGCTACCTAACATCGAAGTACTATGGTGTGGCAGGTTAAATGAAAGCAGATCACCTATCGTTTCATCCTGTTGATCATCGCGGCGGCCAAGAGGAACCTCAAACCCTCGCTCTCGAAGGAAGGTGTTAAGTGCGATCAAAGTTATGCCACTTTGGACTGAGACGAGTTGATCCGCAGGTTCAAATGACAGAATTTGATCCAGGTGGTTGAGCGTCAATTCTACTTGAGTGGCCGGGCACTCCAAGCGAAATGGGTTTGGTGCACCAATTCGAATGGTTTGCGCCTCGCGAATCACCATTGCGATTTCTTCGACGGTCGTCGCATTGCTCATGTCGCCACCCCACGCCAGCGCATTTTGTGTTCCGCGCAGCCTCGTTGATTCGGAAGGACTTTGCATGGATTACACAGCATTCCATCGTTAAATATCCTTTTGCACATCGCCTGAGCTTCGAGGTCGGCTGGAGAGAACATCAGCGGCATGAGATCCATCTTCTCGACTCCGATTCCGTGCTCACCTGACACCGAGCCGCCAAGCTCGATGCATTTCTTGATGATGACCTCGCCGGCTTCGATCACTCGTTCAACCTGTAATGGGTCTCGATCATCGAAATAGAAGCATGGATGCAGGTTTCCATCACCAGCATGAAAAATATTCGCTACCCCAATCTTATGAGCCTCGGCTACTTCGTAAACAAAGTCAAGCATCTCGGGAAGTTTCGAACGGGGAATCACGCCATCATGGGTCACAATTGACGGCGCGATTCGCCCCATTGCTCCAATGCCTTTCTTGCGAACCATCCACAACCGAGCTCGTTCTTTTTCATCGGATGCAATGGTAATCTCCAAACAGCCATTTGCGGTACAAACCGCTCGGACAGACTCCATTTCCTTCGCCACAATGTCAGCATCATCTCCATCGCACTCGATTAATAGCAAAGCTTGGGCATCCTCAGGATATGTTAAGCCAAACGCCATGGACACCGCTTTCATGATGCCCCGATCCATCATTTCCAACGCGGCCGGGATCGTGCCAGTGGCAATAATGCCGGCAACGGTTTCGGTTGCGGATCGAATAGTAGGGAAAGCTACTAAGGCGGTGGAAATTGCTTTTGGTAGGGGAGTGAGTTTCACCCACGCTTCGGTTACAATTCCGAGAGTTCCTTCTGACCCACAAATGAGACCAAGGAAATCGTATCCGGGACCTCCGGCGACTTTTCCGCCAACGGTCAAAACCTCGCCAAGCGGATCCACCATCGTGACCCCAAGAATGTGTTGGACGGTAACGCCGTACTTTAGGGTGTGAGGTCCGCCCGCATTCTCTCCGATGTTGCCGCCGAGGGTAGAAACCGATTGGGATGAAGGATCGGGGGCAAAGTGCAATCCGTGGTCTTTAACCGCATCGGTCAGTCGACGGTTTGCGATTCCGGTTTGGGCCAACATGCATCGATTGTCGATGTCAATGTCGAGAATGCGGTTCATATGCTTGGTGGAGACAACCACTCCACCAAGGGCGGGCATTGCTCCACCGCTAAGACCAGTGCCGGCTCCGCGTGAGGTGAACGGAACCGAGTGGGCGACGCACCATCGCACCACTGCAGCCACTTCTGCGGTACTTTCCGGCAGTACGATCACACCGGGTTTCGAACGATCAACGGTGTATGCATCACAGTCGTACCCGCGTGAAGCCGCGGCACCAGACAATATCTGATCAGGTTTCAAGATCGCGTTAAGCCCCGAGAAATCCATTCGCAAAGTTAGTTTGCACCAAAACCATGACCTTATCTGGCATAGTTTCAAGATAGATTTCCATGAGTTTTCAATTTCACTATGAGTCAGCCACTGAACCAACAGAAACAAGGACTCTGCTTCTGCTTCACGGGACGGGAGGGACAGAGCACGATCTGGTGCAGATCGGCAAAGACCTTCTGCCAGGGGCGGCGATTCTGAGTCCTAAGGGAAAGGTGAGTGAGCACGGGATGTCACGGTGGTTTCGGCGATTTGCGGAGGGAGTCTTCGATGAAGTCGATATGCGAGCTCAGGCTGAGGATCTTGCCGAGTTTCTGAAGAGTAGGGGAGGCAATTTCATCGCGCTTGGTTACTCTAACGGGGCGAATATGGGTGCCGCGCTGATGACTTTTCATCCCGAGGTACTCGACGGCTTGATCATGTGGCGAGGCATGAAGATTCTTCAAGAACCTGTGGAGCCGGACTTAACCGGAAAAAGGATTCTGATGAACAACGGAATTGTTGATCAGATGGGGCCAATTGAGTCTGCAAGACAGCAAGCCGAGAACTTTCAGGGCTGTGGAGCCATTGTGACGTCGAATGAGTTGGAAACTGGTCACGGACTGACTCAAGCTGATTTTGCCTTGACGAAAGCCTGGCTAAAGTCCTCTTTCAGTTAAACCTAGTAATCTTACATTGACTAGCGTCACTCTCTCGACTATTATAAGAGGGTGGTTTGATCATTTTGATCAAGCAAAACTTAGGCAGAGGGAAGTAAAGGAATGAGAGCCATTTTTGGTATTTCGGCAAGCGCGATGCTGTTAGCATCAACGGTCTGGTTTGCTTACAACAAGCAAGAGAACGAGGATGTCTCTAATCTCCGTTCAGTTACGGCACTGACCAAGCAGATATCAAAACTGAAGCGGCAAGAAGGGAATCCTAAGACCGACTTCTATGAGGCACTTCGTGAGAGGCTCTACATTAAGTCCTTCCCCAATGACTCTCCCAACGAGGATCAATATTCACTGGCTAGTAAACGGGCGCGAGAGATGCCTGCGGCTAAGCTAAGCACGTTATCCAGTGGTGATCCAAAGATCGGCGGAATTATTCCGATGAGTGGAGAACCAAAGTGGGAGTTTTATGGTCCTCGAGCTTTAACTGTTCCCTACAACACCTACTACGGACCACCTGGAAGTGCGCTTAACGGTCGTATTGGGGGCTTAGCCTTTGATTCCAAAGTTTCTTCGACTATGTACATGGCTGCGCCAGCGGGAGGAATATGGAAAACCATTGATTCTGGTGCAACTTGGAGCCCAATTGGAGATCACTTTCCATCCCCATATGTGAGCGTCATTGGCGTGCATCCTAAGTACAACAACGTTGTTATCGCGGGTCTCGGCGACAAAAATGGAGGGGCTGGAACCGGCAATGGGATCATGCGATCCGATGATGGTGGGGCAAGTTGGGTCAATATCGTTTTACGGAACGGAACCAGCGCCTCTAAAGTTCTCTTTGATCCTAATAACCCTTCAATTGTGATGGTTAGCATGGCGGGTGGCGGCGGCCTGTTCCGGTCAACCAACCTTGGTTATAACTTCACTAATATTCTTATCGGCGGAAATGCGTTTGCGAACATTACCGATTTGTCGGTTAGCCAGCCAGATGGTTCAGGCAACCGAATCTATGCCGCGCAAGTCAGAAACGCTGGACTTTTCCTTTCGACCGATGGAGGCGTCACTTGGACGCTTTCTAATGAGCCTGCCGGGGCGTCGAATACTGCAAGATCCCATATTGATTTTTCCCACATTACTAGCAATCGAATTTATTATATTAACCAAGGAATTCGAAAGATATACCAAGGTGACATAACGGGGACGGTAGTTACCTGGACGGAAATTACCGGTAACTTCCCGATGGGAACAACGGGAAATCCGACATATAACTGGTCTCAAGCTACATACGATATGTATCTGCGAGTGGCCACTCATACGGTCAACAGTGTAAAGAAAGATTTCCTTTATGTTGGACTTGTTACGGTAGCTTCTTGGGATGGAAACAATTGGACCGACATTGGGCTAACCTACACGAGTTCCGCCAAGACCCACAACGATCAGCACTGTTTAGAAGTTTTTCCCGGCGACGAAACTAAGATGGTCGCCGGAAACGACGGTGGCGTGTGGCCACTCACCTATACTCCTCCGGCGGGCGCGAATCCGCAGTCTTGGGCATTCAATATTACGTCGAGTTCGACACTAGGGATCACGATGTTCTATACCGGGGCATACCATCCAACTGACGCATCGAAAGTAATGGGTGGAACCCAGGATAATGCGTCACCAGTGTCTACGGGCAACTTAAATGCATGGGTTAACCGGACGGGTGGAGACGGAATGGGTTGCGCAGTCAATCCCGTCAACCCATTGGTTTGGTATGGTTCTGCGCAGAGTAATGGCTTGTATCGAACTTCAAACGGTTGGTCGACTCAATCTTCATTTAGTCCAAGTTGGGGCTCGGATACGTTGCCATTTGTAACCCGAATGGGGATAGACCCCACTACACCAAACCCGTTGTATGTGGCGACAAACTATTTGTGGCGATACAACCCAGGCCCAGCGACATGGGATGCACGACTTGGAGCTACGAATCTCTGCCCGACAGGTGGAACGGTTCTTTCGATTGCGGTTGCGCCATCAAACGCTAGTGTTTTATACGCGGGAACCACCAACGGCGATTTGTGGAGATCTGCAAACGCGGGTGCCTCATGGACCAAGCTGGACGATGTTTCGAGCCCAGCCGTGCCGGCGAGGTCGATGACTTGTATTAATGTCAATCCAACCAACTCGAATGATATTCTGATAACGCTCAGTGGAAGCGGAACTTCGCATGTCTGGCGAATTGCCGATACATCGATCGCGGTTCCA
>JANPAV010000033.1:0-1844 GCA_031430115.1 Armatimonadota bacterium
GTCTCGGATGCAATACAACGGCATGATGATTTGGGATTCCAAGGGTCCATGGGTTGCCACCAAGTCGACTCAATCTCTGATGGCCGCTGGTTCTCCAGCGACACCGGAGGCAGCTGCGGAACGATTTAAGAAGATTTTTGATCTCAACCTGTCTCCAAAAATGGATGAACTTCTCCTCAGTACCTTTAAAACCCACGGGGCAAATTGCTACCAAGATCCAGGAAAGTGGGCGGGTGTGCTTTATTACAACCTCAAAATGTTGAGTGCATGTCCAGATATGCATGTTTGCTAGGGACCTCGGACTTCCCGAAACAGTAGACTAGTAAATTCATGAATCCGCTACGCGTCGGCATTGTTGGTGCCGGAAACATCAGTTCAATTTACTGCGACAACCTAACTAAGTTTCCTTCGACTGAATTAGTGGCAATTTCCGATCTCGACGAATCAAGAGCAAAGGCTCAAGCCGAAAAATACGGAATTCGAACCATGTCGGTTGACGACTTGATTTCATCGCCTGATGTTGACCTGATCTTGAACATCACCATTCCAAAGGCTCACGGCGAAGTCGCTATCAGAGCGCTCCAAGCAGGCAAGCACGTCTACAACGAAAAGCCCCTTGCAATCGGTCGAGAAGATTGCCAAACGATGCTAAAGATTGCATCTGAAAAGGGACTGCTAGTAGGATGCGCTCCCGACACTTTTCTCGGAGCGGCCCATCAGCGAGTTCGTCAAATGATCGACGAAGGCAAGATCGGAGTTCCAGTTGCCGTTCACGGTTATATGACCTCTCGAGGAGTTGAATCTTGGCACCCGAATCCAGAATTCTTCTACAAGGCAGGCGCAGGTCCAATGCTAGACATGGGGCCGTATTATCTAACGGCGTTCGTCAACATGTTTGGACCAATTCAACGTCTTGCTTCCATGACTCGAACAACATTCGCCGAAAGAACCATTTCTTCAGAGCCGTTCAAAGGACAAACAATTGCGGTCGAGACCCCGACAACTTTTGTAACTGCGTTGCAGTTTGAGGGTGGCGTCGTAGGTCAGCTCACCACTTCATTCGATACTCACAGCTTCCCGTCTCAACCAAACATTGTTGTTTACGGTTCGGAAGGAACATTGGTCGTGCCTGATCCAAATTCGTTTAACGGCTGGAATGAAAGCTCATCCAAGATCATTCTGAGAAATCCGAAGGGTGATGAAGAGATCTACATTTCGGACCTCCCATTCAAAGATAACTCTCGAGGATTGGGAATTCTTGACATCGCGCATGCGGTTGCCGAAGGTCGAGATCACCGAGCCAGTGGAGCATTAGCATTCCACGTATTAGACTCAATGCTAGCCGCAATCGAGTCTTCCGAAGAAAGCCGATTCATTACCCCTTCAACTCAACCGGCTCGACCAGCCCTGATTGGTGCCGAAGAGTTTCCTGCCGAGAGGGGATTGATGGGATAATGTCGGAATACCTAACCACCGTCGATTGGAAGGGAGGAATGGTCTTTGAGTCCACTCCTCCGAGTGGCAACAGACTCGTGATGGACATATCGGTTGACGAAGGGGGAACGAACACGGGACCGACACCTGTGGAAGCTCTGCTAAGTGCAATTGCTGGATGTTCCGCGGTAGATGTCGTCATGATCCTCCAAAAGAAGAAGCAGAAATTGACTTCATACCGGGTCGAAATTGATGGCGAACGGGGACCAGTTGGCGTTTACCCGCGTCCGTTCGTTTCCGTAACGATGCGACATATTGTTTCCGGCGAGAACCTCGATCCTGCGGCCGTCGCGCGGGCAGTGCAGCTAAGCGATGAGAAATACTGTACGGTCCTATCAACGATTCGTTCA
>JANPAV010000034.1:0-3637 GCA_031430115.1 Armatimonadota bacterium
TATACTGAACCGTATGGTTCAGTATAGTCAATCCAACTACGATGCCTCGTTCAGTGCGCTCTCGGACGCCACCCGACGCGGCGTGCTGGAGCAACTCGGGCGAGCTGACGCTTCGATCACCGGTCTTGCCGAGCGGTTCCACATGACCCTTACCGGCATGAAGAAGCATATTGGCATCTTGGAGCGGGCCGGGCTTGTGAGTACCGAGAAGATTGGGCGCGTACGGACATGCAAGCTCGGAATGCGCGGACTCGAAGAAGAGGAGGCCTATATCGAGAGGTATCGCCATATCTGGGCCGCGCGCTTCGACGAGTTGGATATTGTTGTTGAAGAACTCAAACAAAAGGAAAAATCAAATGGAAGTAGATAGTAACGAAACGAAGGTGGAGCGGAAATCGGAGCTCGAACTCGTTGTCACCCGCACCATCAACGCGCCCGCGCACCTCGTTTTTGAGGCGTGGACCACACCTGAACTCTTTACACGATGGTGGGTACCAAAATCGTACGGACTGAACCTGGTTGGTTGCGAAATGGATATCCGCGCAGGGGGACAATATCGCTTGGCATTTCTCCACGAAGGTTCGACGATGGAGTTCTTTGGCACCTACCAGGAAGTAACACCGAACTCGCGAATCGTTTGGACCAACGATGAGGGTGACGCCGGTCAGACTGTTACTACCGTTACTTTCGAGGAAAGCGATGGCAAGACCTTACTGACAATACATGACCTTTACCCTTCGAAGGAGGCAGTTGACACCGGATCGACTGGCGCAATGCCGGAAGTTCTGCAACAACTTGAGGAGCTGCTGGCCGAAATGGGGTCTGGGTCGGAGGCAAATTGAGGAACATTCGCTTTCGGGCAACGCGTCGAAAAGGCACATTGTGGCACGGCAAGGACACCTGACGAAGGATCTGCCGAGTCTGCGAGGAGAGTTGTGAAGCAAATGACGCTGGTCAAACGCTTGAAGCATGGCTAATCATTTGGTTGCTTGGTGGCGTCTGGAATTTTGGATGCAACTTTTCAGAAATGGCTGTTAAACCAATGCCGAACGGGAGTAATTACCGCTCGCTTCAAAGACTGCATTGGGGTTCCTTTTTCTTGGGAGTCAAACTTATATTCGATACCTTGAAACGTCCATATTGGAATTCGCATATCATAGATTCGAAGGCTCGGTTCAAGACCGACTTCAGCGAATCTAAAGTCAACTTCTTCGGTATCAAATATATTGTCGAATTCGAGGCGAAATTCCTTAATAATCGAACTACTAAATTTCGCCCGGCTTTCTAAGGCAATTGGAATCATTTCACTTGCTGGTCTATCGTAGTTAGCTGACCTCATCATTCGAGTCAAGGCAAAAGTCATGGTTGAACAAGAATTATCAGCCGAGATCCACCACTGATAAGTATCGGTCTCAGGCTTTCCTCTAGCATCCAAATACACGCCTTCGTGGTAGTTACCCCGCACTCCGAAAACAGAGAGGAAAAGCGTCCCTTTCATAACGATGCCAGGCTTTTCTAAGTCTTCGATGGAAGGTAGTGGCTCCGAAATTGTCTGGTATATGGAATCTCCATGCCGCCAAAAAATAAATGCATCTTCTTCGATGACAATCGTGGGTGACAAGCCATGAGCAGCAAATTTTGAATGGATTTCACCATGATCATTTGTATCGTCGATTGCGATTTCTATCCGACGATCTGTAATGTCTGCATAGTGCTTTTCATCTATCGCCCTTAGCTTTTCAAGTCCATTGGGAACAGACTTGATCGCATAGATTCGAATATCTCGATCTAGCGCATAGGTATGAATTTGAAAGGTCATCTCAGGACCAACCCAAATTTGAACAGTGTCGGACTCTGGATTGCCTTCCGCTTCGAAGCTAATGTTGTCCTTAAAGCTACTCCTAGTCGATAGGATCGCCAGCGAAAGATTTCCAGTCACGCCTTATTTTATCCCGGTGCGCTACTGGCGCGAGCGAGGTAAGTTTCCAAGCATCCGGGGCCGACTCCAAAGTTCTCATCTGGATCCCTGATGTTGACCCGAACGAGATGTATTCTCACTCCAATCAAAGTGTAGCGCGAACTTAAGTCTTACGCACCATTGGTTGTTAGTGATGCTTGGCAGGACCATTGGAACCGCCTGCCGCGATTCCATGTTATTCTTAAGCAGCAAATGAAGCGGCGAATCTGGTTTGGGTTGGGAATTGGTCTTGCACTCTTTGCCGCCTGGTTCATGCTCTCGAAACCCCGCTCCATCGTCAAGCAGTTCTACATGGTGGGTGTGCGCGTTCAGCACCTTAAGAGTGTTAAAACCAAGGAGGGCTCGTACTATATTTACTCAACTCCGATTGCCAATCGAGAGGCTATTGTCGATGTGCTTGTCCGGGCGGGTTATCAACGGGAGCCAAGTGGCGGTGTTTTCGTTCACCAAGAGGGGTCGCTTTTGAAACCGGAAACTCGACGAATATCGATTGCGCCCAAAGGCGATAAACTGGAAATCGTCGCGAACTTCCCTATATAGACATGATTGAGCGCTTTCTCAATAAACATCGCCAAGTATCGGTTTGGCCCGCCAAGGATGCGGGACGGGTTGTCGTGCTCGAATACCTGATCGAGAAATTTGATCGAGGAACGAGTTATTCCGAAGTTGAAGTTAACCAAATCCTGAAGCAATGGCACACATTTGAAGACTGGGCGCTGCTCCGCCGGGAGTTGTTTGATCGGGGACATTTTGAACGCGAACCAGACGGAACCCGATACAGCAGGACATCCTTATGAACCCAATCTTCACCTTTGACGCAGAGCCGTGGCTCTTTCACACTGGAGGGTGGGTGTTTACGTCGCTACCAACTGACATCAGCAAAGATATCCGCACCATGGACCGACTCCCACGCAAAGGGTTCGGATCAATCCGAGTCGAAGTAACCATCGGAAACTCATCCTGGCGAACCTCGATTTTTCCCGACGCCAAGCTTGGTCGATACGTCTTGCCGATTAAGAAGGACATCCGGAAGAAAGAGCAGATCGCAGTTGGCGAAAACGTTACAATTCAGATAACCGTGCTGGATTAGGTCTCAGTTTGGACAGTTTGGATGCCACATGGTCCGGGCTGGGTTGCCTGGAGTTGGTGGAATCGGATAGAGCCGCATGAGATCAACTCCGCTGTAGGGCAATCCGCATGGATCGCTCAGAGTTCGTCCCTTGGATTGCCATTTGGCATGACCATCGACAAAGGTCATGTTGACTCCACCAGCCTGGACATCTAATGCCAAAACCGGAGGGTTGCCAACTGATTTCGGATAGAGATTCTTGGGTGGTTCAAACCACGAGTCATCGTAAACTCCGTTTTTGATGGTGACAATCACGATGTCGGCTGGTCGTTCAATCTGGCTAAACTCCAGACCCTCCAGTGCCCGATTTGCAACGTAGCTGCGCTTGACCAACGGCTTTCCGGCCGTGCCATCTTCAAGCGGATGAGGCTTCTGTAGAGGATCACTCGGTGAAGCAACCATATCAAGATTCTTCATATATGGCTGGATCTGGTTCCACCAACGATTTTCACGAGAAACTCCAAATGGCACCAAAGGCTGAGTTCGGCTCGGGTCTATTGCATGGGCAAAGAAAAATACTTTGTCGTCTG
>JANPAV010000035.1:0-56208 GCA_031430115.1 Armatimonadota bacterium
CCGGGTCCGCGGGAAGGACTGAGTCCATCCAAAAAACAGATCGTCGATTGTATCTACCGACCTTTGTTGTTCCCTGTTCGCGGACCACAGGCTACTCACAACCGAGGTAAATATGTCCGAACCAATTCCCGAGCGAGCCGATATCCGGCAGCTCCGCATTCAAGCGAAGGAACTCCTTCGCTCTCTTTCAAATGGCGAGAAACTCGCCGACGCCCAACTTGCTATCGCCCGAAAGTTCGGATTTGATAGCTGGCCAAAGCTGGTCGAAGCAATTGAAAAGCCGGTTTTGCTTGAGAAATTTAAAACTGCCGTATATGAAGGTGATTTGGCGACCCTCGAAAGGCTACTCAAAACCAAGGCTTCACTTCGCAGGCATATCAATGATACGATGTTTGACTTTGATTCACCGGCGGTCGTCTATGCTAGTCACCATCCTCACGCCGAAAACCTTCTTACCCTCTTAGTTAAGCACGGTGCGGACCCAAATGTCCGTTCGAAATGGTGGGCTGGCGGATTTGGAGCATTAGATCATGCCTCCGAGAATGCAACCAAGGTACTCGTGGACCTTGGCGCGAAGTTCGACGTATGGTCGGCCTCTGCCAAAGGAAGAATCGATGTTCTTCGCCAACTTTTGGATGCCGATCCTTCCAGTGTCAATGCTCCAGGTGGGGATGGACAGCGACCATTGCACGTTGCAAAAACACCGGAAATAGCTGAATTGTTGATCGAACGAGGAGCTGAACTCGAGATTCGCGATATCGATCATGAATCTACGCCAATCCAATACCACGCCAATAATCCTGACGTCCTTCGTATCCTGCTTGAGCGGGGAGCCAAACCGGACATTTTCACGGCAGCAGTACTTGATGACGTTGATCTTGCAAAAAATATTCTCGAAGACCATCCTTCTGCGTCTGAGGCCCGAGCAGGCTCTGCGCCGTTCATTACTACCAAGTCCAATGGTGGACACATCTATATCTATATCTTGGGAAATGGCAAGACTCCGGCTCAAGTGGCGGCTGAGCGTGGCAATCGTGCGGTTCTCGATCATTTGACAAAAGAATCCTCCCCGGTACGCCGATTGATTGCCGCAGCATGGCTTGAAGACAACGAAGCGGTGGAGGAAATCCTTCGTACCCAGTTCGAAATTGCCGCTGCGATTGGGACAGATGCACGGGCGATAACCGATGCGGCACAAGCAGGAAAAACTGAGACCGTCAGGCTTCTTTTAACGGCAGGATTCGATCCTAAGACACCAGGAATGGATAGCGGTAGTGCCTTGCATGTTGCAAGTTGGTTTGGCTATATCGACATCGTAAAGCTTTTAGTTGGTAGCGTGCCACTTGACTTGAAGGATTCAAATCATGGAAGTCCTCCTTTGGGTTGGGCCGCTCACGGTTCGCAGTGGTGCAACAACCCCAAGGGAGATTACATTGCCGTAGTTGGGGCCCTCCTGGAAGCCGGTGCAGATTTCAATGCTCCGGCAAATTCTGGCGGGACTTCTATGATCGGTCAAGCTGGTCAGCGCGAAGACGTGAAGGAAGTCCTTCGCAAATATGGCGCAACCTAAGAGTGATTCAAATGTCAAGCCGCTATTTGGAATGGCGGCTCGACCACTTTAGCCATTCTAAGTCTTTGATAGGATCAGTGAACCTATCTCGATGCGCGAAGGCGCGCTTCGAGTTCAGCCAATCGAGCTTGCAAGTCATGGACTGTAGTCAAAACGTCATTACCGGCAGCGATATCTTCCTCGCGTTGTTGCTCTTCCCGAGCAGTCTCAAGATTGTTGAGAACAACGGCAATGAACAAATTCACCACGACGAATACGGCCACGATGATGAAGCTAATGAAGAAGAGCGGTGAGAAAGGATGTGGCTCGATTACTGCCTTTTGAATGTCTGGCCAACCTTCAACGGTCAGAATTTGAAATGTGCTGAGAATTGACTGCCAAAATGTTCCCCAATGAGCCGGGTCCGTTTTTGCGAACAAATGGAAGCCTATAAGGGAATAAACGTAAATGAGCACGCCTAAGAGTAGCGAGACATGCGCCAAGGATGGAATAGATCTGAGCATCGTACTCAATATCAGTCGCAATTCACCTGAAACTCCGATAAGCCGGGCTACTCTCAGGATTCTTGCGAGCCGGGCAACATTGGCAAGTGGGCCGGCCATGGGCAGTAACGATAAGGCGACAACCGAGAAATCGAACAGGTTCCAGCCGTCCTTAAAGAAGCTGCCCAGCTTTGGCCAAGTTGCGATCATTCTCACCCCAACTTCGAAAACAAATATCGCCTGAATTAGTCGGTTCAAGATTACTAGAAATGAGCCTAAAAATCTCATGACTTCCGGCGATGTTTCTACGCCCATCAGAACCGCATTGATGGCGATTGTAACAAGAATTGCACGCTGGAAGAAGGGGCTTTCGGCGACAGAGCGACACCGTTCGGGAATTGATCTTGACATTGTATTTTAAAGATTGTGTTTGATTGAAACTATGGGGAGCATGGCAATTTGGCTACTTATCTGACGCACTAATGTGAACAAAGGCTTCGATGACCCAATTACTTCAGACCATATATCTCTACTCAACCTTTGCAACTTTCATTTCAAATTTGAAACTTGAAGACTAACAAATTCCAATAGTTGACATCAATGCGAGATCAAGTAGGTCGACGAGAAATCCATCGCAAACTTTTCCACTTTTTGTTGTCGTATCTATCTCAGGAACAATTGAAAAGGCTCAAAGCTTTAGTACCGTCAAATCCTCGACGCGGGCCACGGGTTGGAGTCAATGAATCCATAGTATGTATTTGGGTGGGGGGCATTGTAAGGTTCACCTCCATCGAGACCCAGTTCAAAGACGAGCATGCGAATTTGACCAACTTTACAAATAATGTGTTGCCCAATGTGGAACAGGAAGGACCGCATCAATCGCATATCCCCGTCCCAAGTTTCCCGTTCTTCATCCAGATAATCGGCGGACATTGATCGGATTAACTTGCGCCACTCGCTTCGCTCCCTTTCTAGAAGTTTGATCATTTGTTCCCTCTCCATTGGAAGTTCCGGAGTCGGACGATGAAGGCTTCGATCAAGAATTGTCATCTGTTGCCGATCGCACCAAAGCCAAACGAATGTGTGCTCGCAAACTTCCCTTGCGGTGGGAGTTCGTTCCGAAAAACTCCAGTTCCATTTGTCATCAGGGATCTGTCTGGCTGCCCTTACGATACTTCCGATATAACCAAGAATCATTAGTTCAAATGTTTCAAGTTCAGTATGAAGACGTTCAAAATCTGGTTCCTTAGCTTCTTCCGCAGTGGGGGTATTTGGGTCGATCATATTGAAGACCATACCATCTGAATTGGCACTCTCAAACTTCGTTAACCTGGAAAGTGACCTCGGTCACCAAGTTTCCGTTCGCCAATGACCCCAAACGTTTGGCTCTTCCCATTCTTCTGGAGGTTCCTGTCCGTTCAGCCGTAAAGCAAGAAAAATGAGGCCGATATGCCAACCATCATGCCAAACCATGTGCTGAAGAAACAGGACAGGATTGTCATAAGTCACGTTTTCACTTGCCATTGGACCGCCTATTAGGAGTGCAGCTTCAACCGCATTTCGAACGGCCAGTTCACTGGCTTTCAGGCAATTCTTGATCGCATCAAGATCGGCTAGTGGAGTCCCTTGATTGTCGCTGGAAGCGCTTATCAAACTCGAAGCGTGCTCAGGTGCAACTTGGGATAGGAAAAATCTTCGCACTCCGTGCATATGCGCAAGATGGCGATCTATCGGCCATCCGTCTTCCGAGGGTTGAATATGGCGATTATCTTTGTCAATTAGGGTTGCAACTGAATTGACAATTTGGCATTGACGATCCCAGGAATCGAGAAGGGCATGGGTGAGATCCATGGCTAAGTTTAGACTAGGACAAGATCTCATCGCTATGGTTCTTCCCGATTAGAGTTTTGCAGGATAGAATTAACTCATGATCCTGGAATTTGTTGGGGAAGCAATCGAATGGCGTGGTCCGGCACCTTTCGTTTTTGTTCAGGTTCCTGGGGATGTTTCGGCGGAGATTAAGGCAGTTTCCAATTTGGTGACATACGGCTGGGGTTGCATTCCGGTCAAGGCAAGGATCGGCAAAACCGAATATACGACTTCCCTCTTTCCTAAGGATGGCGCGTACCTTGTGCCGGTCAAGGTTGTGATTCAGAAAGCCGAAGGGGCAAAAGTAGGTGACTTACTTCAAGTTCGGCTTGAGTTGTCGATTAACTTTCCTTAAGGGTTGTTTACTTGTGTTGATTTCATTTCGATGACTGAGCGGCAATGAATTCGTCCATGTCTAGCTTTCTGGCTCCTTTTCTCAGCTCGTCTGCCAAAAGGAATGCGGGCAGGCTTATAGGACCCAATTCGAAAAGTCGGCGGAGGCCGTTCGTTTCGCAATTTCTCGAATCACCTCTCGATCAATATCTTCAAACTTTTTAAAATTGATGCAGCTTTTGCCAATCTTTGCCTTTGGAAGTCTTTCAACATAGGATTCTGCCAAATGCTTTCCATCTGTGCCGACGGCGCAGCTGGCGATCATAATTGAAGTCTTGTTGCTTGCGAGTCCGAGCTTAAACCATTCTCCTTCGCATGTTTTGCCTTTATAGTGGAACTTACCAAATCCAATTTTTCCAGCGATTACAAAAGGTTCGAATTCTGGGGCAGATTCGCGGATAAGGTCATAAAGAGCTTGGATGTGTGAACGTCGAGGTTCATCGAGCATGGCGATATACTCTTCCGGCGTAGTGGCTGCGTTTGGTCCCGGCATGGCTTAAGTTACCCCGAATATCGACTATTGTCTGAGCACCCATCCGTTCGGGTCGACTACTGGAGTTGCACCGTTGTAAGTGATCGTCGCTCGTCCGCCTAGCATCGAAACGCGGAATGTCTTGCCGTTGCTCACGACATCAACTGGCATATCAAACGGAAGGCTTGCAGGGGTAACCCATTCCAATTTCATCACTCCATTTGATGCCTCGGACTTCAGGGTCGGAAGTTTGGATTGACGAAGGTAAACCTCGAAGAACCAGCGTAGGTCCTGCTTCGCCTCACCAGAAGCAATGGTTACGAAATCATCGGTTGTCACGATGCGTTGAGCTCGCCCATCGGTCCATCGTTCTGACTCCGCAGTCGGATACGCCATTTTTCGGATTGAACGAAGGAATGCGTCATCACCGATTAGGTAGCGCAAAGCATGCAAGGTCAAAGCTCCCTTGTCATAGATATCCCCACCATAAGCTTCGCTAGAAGTCTGCTCTCTTGGCGCAACCGGAGCTTTATTGCTCACATTGCGTCGTCGATTTTTCATCCCAGCGAAATAAGCATCTTTACCACGAATTTGTTCGATGTAAAAGGTGTCCATGAAGCTCTGGAATCCTTCGTGAATCCACATATCTCGCCAGTCGCTGTTTGACACAAGGTTAGCCCACCACTCATGACCAAATTCGTGAAGAAGGAGCCAATCGAGCCCGTCCGGTGCGAATCGAAACTTGTTGCCGTAGGCGATGGCCGTCGAATGCTCCATCCCCAGATGTGGCGAATCAACGATTCCGGATTTAACTGTTCTAAACGGAAAGGGACCGCAATACTGCTCCATAAACGCCATGTATTTTTTTTGCTCGGCAATGAGCTTAGGTGCTTTGTCTTTATTTTCAGGAAGCACATAGTAATGAATGGGAATAGTTTGACCTGCGATTGATTTAATGGAATCCTTTTCCAGCTTGTAGGGTGCGACGTTGAATACCAACGAATAGTTGTTGATCGGCAGTGCCATGTTCCACAAGAACGTGCTTGTTTTGTCGGCGTTCCGTTCAGTCTTTTCTAGCAATCCTGGTCCGACAGCAATGAGTGGGTCTGGAACGGTAAGTCGCATAGTAGCGTGATTAGCATGATCCGATGGGTGGTCTTTGCACGGGAACAAGAGATCTGCACCGGCGCCTTGGAGGGCAACCGAAATCCAATCGGCACCACTTGGGGTCTTGGACCACATGATTCCACCATCCCAAGGAGCATTCTTGGCAACGTGGGGAGTTCCTGCGTACGTTACTTCGGTATGAATCAGTTCGCCAGGTTGCTTAGAGAGGGGAAAGTAAACGCGAATCGCACCCGTGACTCGATCAAATCTCAAGGCAGTTTTGCCATCGGTTATTTTCGAAACAGTGTAAGGATCATCTAAATCCAACAAAATGCTTCCAGTCGGAATGACAATCTTAGCATCCATCATAGTCTTCCCAGAGATCGTTTTCTTGACTGGATCGACCTTGATGGAAATGTCGTAGGATTGGACGTCGTATGCCGCTTGCTCTAGCTTGAGGACTCCGCCAGATATCTCTGTTTGTTGCATTGCGAATGCAGTTAAAAGTGGGAAGGCCGTCAAAGAAATCATCGTATCTTCATTATGGACATGAACCTTGATAAAGCCAGGATTCCCAATTCCAAAATTCTCTTTTTAGCTCACCAATAGTGAGACATCAACTCTTGGCTCCATGCCGGTTCTTCTACATTCATTCTGGGCATAAAGCCAGTCATGACGGGTTTGATGTCAATGACTGGTGTTCCGTTGATCGCATCGAGACCTTTGACAGTTAATTGATTGCCTTCGATTGAAACTATCTCGACAATAGTGCTGCCAAGTCGGTTCGGTCGATCTTTGCCACGTTGGGCAAAAATTCCGACCTTTGGGTCAATCTGGGTTTCCACGCGTTGCTTTCAACGACAAAGAGCTTTTCCGCTTGCAACCTGATACACACTCGAGGGCTTTGTCATCAAATCTATCTACGTACCCCTCGTGGCAGGCTCAAATTTGAACGAAATGAAATGAGTTTGACAGTTTGCTAGCAATTTCCTGGTTCCTAACTCTCAAGTTCAATGGTTTCCAAACACTCTGACGCTTGGTTGAAACGCTCTACCAAAAGTGACCGCTTAAATAGCCAATTTCGACTTACTAGAACTAGTGAACCTGCTTAATCCAAGCAGCCGTCCCGGCTTCCCACTTGTTATCCGTAATCTGGCGCAATCCAGAACCATTCGGGCGAATCATGAAGAGTTGTCCGTATGGCTGAGGTGACTCTGAAAGGGCGTGCTCATCTTTGAACCCCATGCGCGCGCTCGAAAACACGAGCCAGTCTCCATTTGGCGACCAAGAGCAGTGGGAGTCGCCCGAGACGTCGGTCAACCGGTGCAGCCCGGTACCGTCTGGACGGATCAAGAAGAGTTTGAAGTCTTCGTCACTATCACGGTCGCTGGAAAAGGCAATCCAATCCCCGTTGGGCGACCATTGGGGAAAAGTGTCGCGCTGCCCGCCGGGCAGGGTCAAGTTCCGCTTTAACCCACTTTTCAGATCCCACACTACCAAGTGGGCGTCCTGTGAATAAACGATGCTTTTGCCGTCGGGGGACCAGGTTGGAAATCCACTGTTTGTGTTCTCTTCTCCGCTATAGTGAATGTTTGTCCCGTCCGCATTCATGATGCCGATCTGGCCCAATGGATGCCCACCGGGTCGAAAATACATCCCTTTTGAGAAAGCGATTCTTTTTCCATCCGGCGACCATGCTGGCGACAAGAGCAAAGCATCAGTCTCTGCGATGAGTTCCTTTCGCTTGGAGCCATCGGGGGCCATCGAGACGAGGCTCTGCATATTGGAACAGACGACGAACTGTCCGGTCGTTGGTGACGCAACGGGGAAGAAACCACCACTTGCAAGCTTGGTCAGTCGTATATCCGGTTGCATAGAGAATCCAGGAAGAACTTCGAAGTTGTCCGGAGAAGTCAGTTTGGCATAGACCACAGTCTTTCCATCCCTAGACCACGATGGCGAGCGAATGTTTCCCGAGGCACCCGATGTGACGACTTCACCTTTGATCCGGCATAGCGAAATGACACCCTTTTCATCTGTCCCTAGATAGGCGATACTGCCATCGCTCAGTGGCTGCGGCCATCGGCGCACGCCATCTCCAGTCGTGTGCGCCTTCATGTTCCCCGTTTCGATATCGATAGATGTAATATGGGTTGCGCCCCGCTTAGCGTCAAAGGTCGCGTACACTGCACCGATTTCGGTGGTTTCGTAGTAGAAAAGTTGTTTCCCATCTGGCGACCACTGCAGTGAACCCGCGACGCCTCGTCCTCGGGTGATCCTGCGCAAGCCCGATCCATCCACACGAACCACGTAAACGCTGAGTGATTGAGTCTTCTCCCAACGCCCCGGCATGTGTCCCGCGAAGCGACCGTTGTCCGAACTAAACGCCAACCACTTCCCGTCTGGCGACCATGCAGGATGGAAGCCGCTTCCTGGATCCTTGGGCAAGAGGTGACACTTCCGAGTCTGCATATCCATCAGCCACAAGTGAGCGCGGCCCGACTTTCGAGTAGATACGAAAGCCAATGTCTTACCATCTGGAGACAGTACAGCTTGATCGTCGAACGCGGGATCATTGGTTAGGCGCTCCAATCCTGTTCCGTCACTATGAACCCGATAGATATCGGCAGAACCACTTCTCTCAGACGTGAAGACGACCCATGTGCCATCCCGGGACACCGATGGCGAATAATCTAACCCCGTCAAAGGCAAGATGGGTTTCTCATCCGTCCCGTCGCCATTGGCCACAAAAAGTTGGGAGTGAGCTGGACTCGCGTCGACGCTGTACCAGATATTGTGCTTCAAGCTCGTTTGAGAAGGCGGAGAATGTAAGGGAGCCGCGGCCAAAAGAAGCACAAGACTATACGTCATTCTTGGTCAAATAGTACCTTGCAAGCAATTCGAAAAGGTTGCATATCGCAGACCAAGCGGGTTCGGAATCGAGTACAAATGAACTTGAACCCAAAAGGCATGGTAGCCGAACGGGATACTGCAAAGCGGCGCGCCCTCGCGCGAACCTCCTTCGCAGGGGACCTTGCTAACGAACCGCCAGAGCTACGCTCTTGGCGGGTTCTCAAACAGTCACTATGCCGAAACAAAATAGGCAACACCAAAGAGTGCTGACCTATTTTGTTTTGGTACACCGAAGTGTACGCGCTAAGAACTGCGGTTATGTATCGCGCTACCTGTACCCAGCCGAAGCTGCATCCAAGTCCTCGTTTAGCATGAGTTGTCGAGCCTCTTGAAGCTTGATCTGTTTCTGGAACGGGAGCGGACTCATGTCGGTCAACGCCTTGAAGTGGTGATGCAACCGAGTCGAACTGAACCCGAGTTCTTTGGCTAGATCCTCCATTGGAAGGAGTTTGTCAAAATCCTGCCGCAACTTTCTAGCGCTTGAGCTGCTCGACTCAGATGCCCGCCTGGTGCGGGCATCTGTCCCTCCTCGCTTAGAAACAGACGAAACACGATTTCGCGCTTAACTTGAAGGATGAGCATTTTGCCCTCGGAGGGAGAAGCTATGGAGCCATACCAGTCGCCTGGATGCATCAGCCAAATCCGAATTCATACGGATTGTTGAGTGGAAAAGCGCCAATCTGCGAACATGAGTCCGCCTTCTCCCCCATTGATAGCGCAGAGAGGGCGGAAACCAACTAGACTCCGAAATCAGAATCTATCGGAGTTGACCGCTGACCTTCCAGTCGACTCTACCGATTGCCAGGTTGATTCGACCGCTAAAGGTCAGGTCGCCAGTCGCACCGGCGAATTCGCCCGTTCCGCTGACGATCGTGCACTTGATGAGCAACTGATAAAGACCCGCGTCGTTAACTGGAACTAGACGCCCTTGATCTGCCGTGGTGATCGTGTTGCCGCCGCCGAAGTCAAGCGTGTGCGAGGATGTACCGACGAGCGTGTGACCGGGTCCGGGTACGAGGCTGAGAATCGTGGCTGTTGACGTCACGGCGCGGACCTCTTGGCCCACCATAAGCTCTGTCGTGCCTTGAAGCTGATTCGCACTGATCGCATTACTCTGCCCAGCGCCGGTTATAGGCGTAGAGTTGAGTGCGAAAGCGAAAATGCTCAGTGCAAATGTGGCAAGAATGACCGCGTTGATGCGAAGTTGTTGAACTTTCATTTAATTTCCTTATAAAGCCAAATTGGGCTTAAAGAGTGATGATACAGGAAGTCAGTTTTCTTTGCAAGTTCTTAGTTCGAACGAACCTGGCCAACGCCACTGAATAGGTCCGCGCGGTCAGAAGCACGTTCAGATTTAAGGCTTGGTACTCCGGACCCAACTTCGCTGACATCGCTATCCTTATCAACAATTGTAGAACTGCTTCGTCGGGCAAGCGGGATACCGCAAAGCGGCGCAAGCTAACGAACCACGTATACTTCGCATGAATTTTAGGATTTGAATCCCGTCTCGTGAAACTCGTCGGGACCTCACAAGGTCTCGGCCCGCAAGCAGTGCCTCACCAAGTCCGGAGTACCCTTCGGGCCCTTCGCTAACGAACCGCAATGCGGCGCAAGCTAACGAACCACGTATACTTGGCATGAATTTTAGGATTTGAATCCCGTCTCGTGAAACTCGTCGGGACCTTACAAGGTCTCGGCCCGCAAGCAGTGCCTCACCAAGTCCGGAGTACCAAAACAAAATAGGGTCATTGCATTACGCAATGACCCTATTTTGTTTTGGTACTCCGGACGGGATTCGAACCCGCGACCTTCGCCGTGAAAGGGCGATGTCCTAACCGCTAGACGACCGGAGCAGACAAGGCATTATTATGACTCAGACAAGCTTGAGATTGCCAGGATTTTGTTCGCCTCTCTAGCGGTTTATGTTGAAATATTGGGCAAAAAAAGACATGGGTAGAAACTCTACCCACGTCCATTGATTTCTTCGTTAGTCTCTTCCGGAACCTGATTCAGATTTGGAGATGTCAATGATGTTATCGTCTCCACTGGTCGTTCTTTCTGGTGGAATTTCGCCTGGACTTGGCAGTTCCAGCTTTTTCACTTTGCTTGGTGACAAAACCCTCGCTCCAAAAAGGAAGCGATTATTGTAGTAATTGTCGTTGAGCGAACTCTCAGTAACTTGACGTGCTCCAGAAGATGCATGGATGAATCGACTGTTTCCAATATAGATTCCTACATGACTTACGTACCCACGAGTGTTAAAGAAGACGAGATCGCCGGTCTGAAGTTGAGCTCGGGTAACCCGAGTTCCTCGATTGCATTGCTCACGAGCGGTTCTTGGCAAGTTGATTCCAACAGACTTGAACACTTGAAGGGTAAAGCCACTACAATCCGTAGATCGACTACTTTGAGCACCATAGACGTATCTAGTGCCTCTCATTGTATTTGCCTTCTTCATTACTAAGGAGGCGACCTCGGGATTAGATGAAACAACTGGAAGCTTTTGAGCTTCGGTAACAATATGACCCGGGTAACTTACGAAGTCTGAGTGAACCCAACCTACGGTTCCACCGGTAAATCTCAACTGGTAGAAATCACCGCGATGGTCAATGATTGTCGCTCGACCACCGTCAACTCTAGTGAGAGCTGAATTTGTCTTGGAAGGTCCCTTTCGAACCGTTACATTGTCACCAATGACAGTTGCAATGATTGCATTCGATGTCGCTGGTTCTTTCGGAGCCGGCGTTTCTTCGGCTGGAATTGTAATTCTTTCACCCGAACCTACAATTTCAACCGTATTTTCTGGAATTCTAGCAGTTACTTCTGGTTCACTTTGCTTTACTTTTGGTAAAGTTTTCGAAGCGACAAAAGTGTCTGGTTTTGATTGAATGACTGGCTTATTCTTTGAGTTTTTGAAGTCAAAGTTTCTTGGAAATACTACAGCAGATGCGGAAACCCAGCCCACGGTGCCGTGATCAAACTTTACTTTGTAGAAGTCTCCACCTTTGTCAATAATGAGAGCTTTTCCTCCTTTGACTTTGCCTACAACTGAGTTAGAAGAAGACGGACCCTTGTGGATTTTTACCGTCTTATTTACCATCGAAGCATATCTGGTTAGTCCTGCGCTATAAGTTGCCGCAACTGACTTCCCTTTTAAGTCTGGAGTTGATTTTGAGGCTACCGTTGGCAATGGATCGAGTTTGATCGGAATTACTTTTGCGGCTGATCGCCCGGCAATCTTGAGAAAATCTTGTCGGACCCAACCTCGGGTTCCGTATTCGAATTTCAGTTTGTACCAATCGCCTTTTTGAGCAAGAATTGTTGCGTTTCCGCCGTTGACCTTCTTAATCAAAGATGAATTGGAGTCTGGTGCTGACCGTACATTGATGTTTACACCAATGATGGTTGCTTTTCCTGCTGAACTGCCTGATCCAGCACTGCGGTGACCGCGTGAAAAGTTTTTGGTTGATCCCTTATCTGGATTCGCCAACCCTGTCGATATTAGCGCTACAGATAACGCGGCAACGAGTACGCTCTTGTTCAAAGTCCCTCTTTCCTCCCCTGTGGTGTCACTGGATTTCTCCAGCAATCCCATCTACTATACCCAAAATTGTCAGAAACCGTTCCGGACCCCGGTAAAATTGACGGGTATTGAAGCTGAGCATTGTAGTCGTAAATTGGAACACTGCTTCATTTCTCAGCGATTGTCTCGCTTCGATTGAACCTAGCAATATTGCTGGGGGATGCGAAGTAATTGTTGTCGACAATTTTTCTTCAGATAACAGCGTAAATATTGTCAAAACATGTTTCTCTGATGTAATTCTCCTTCAGGAAACGATCAATCACGGTTACGCGAAAGGCAATAACATCGGCATTTCTCGAGCAACTGGTGAGTACATTTTGACATTGAATTCAGACACAGTTGTCAGCAGTTCCGTCCTTCAAGACGCGATTACCAAGCTGGAAGAAATGCCAGGCTACGGATGCCTTTCAGTTAAGCTCATTGGAGCTGATGGATTAACTCAACGGTCCGTTCGCGGCTTCCCAACCATTTCTGGCATTTTTGGAGATGTTACTGGTCTAGGGAAACTATTTCGATTCTTCGATTCGTATCGACAAACTCGGTTTGACTACGAGAAATCGCAAGATGCTTCGCAACCAATGGGAACTTTCCTCCTGTTTCGAGGGTCGATTTTGAAAGAAATACCAGGGCCATTTGACGAGCAGTTCCCTATCTTCTTTAACGAAGTGGATTTGCTGCAACAGATGCAAAAGAAGGGTTTTAAGTGCTGGTACGAATCATCACTTTCAATCACGCATTTTGGAGGAGAAAGCACTAAGCAGGTGAAGAAAAGCATGGTTTGGGAATCTCATCGGAGCCTTATTCGATACTTTTCGAAGAATTTGAGGGGAATGGCGCGATTATCGCTCCTCTTTATTATCCCCGTCGTCTGGATTGGGGCGTTGATTCGCGCACGAGGATTTCATGAAGGATTTCGACCTTAGTATCACCATTTGTAGTTGGAATACGATTGATGATCTTAGGGCATGCCTTGCGAGCTTAACCACGATCCGCGATGAAGCAAAATTTGAGGTTATCGTTGTCGACAATAATTCTGAGGATGGATCACCGGTTATGGTTTCTGATGAATTTCAATGGGTTCGCCTAGAGGCAATGAGCAAGAATCTGGGCTTTGTAGGTGGTCAGAATTTTGCTGCAGAAAATCGTAAAGGGCGGCACGTTTTACCACTGAATTCTGACACCGTCGTTCATCCTGGGGCAATTAGTGGTCTTCTGACCTATCTTGAGTCTCACCCAGATGTTGGAATCGTGGCTCCTAAACTCCTGAATCCTGACGGAAGTTTGCAGTTCAGTTGCCGCCGATTTCCCAATCCTCTAGCAGCACTATTTAGAAATACTCTGCTTGGTAAATTATTTCCCAATAATCGATTCACCAAAGAATATTTGATGCAGGACTTTGCCCATGATGGGGCAAAGGAAGTGGATTGGGTCTCCGGTGCAGCAATGCTTGTTCGGGACACATTGATTGAAGACAAGCCATTGTTTGACCCAGAATTCGTCATGTTTTGCGAGGATGTTGATCTTTGTTTTCAGACCTGGAAGAACGGAAAAAAAGTAATCTATCTTCCTGAATTCAAAATCACTCATGCCATTGGTCGCAGCACTGACAAAGCTCCAAACCGGATGATCGGAAGATTTCATCGTTCAATGTTCTTGTTCTATCGGAAAAACGTGGTACCAAACATGACTCCAATCGCCCGACCGTTTGCGCTCGGACTAGCGGCAACGGCTCTTGCCACCAGGGCGTCTTTGTTTGTCGTCCGAAACAAAATTGACATCTTAAAGCGGAGATTCACAAAATGACCAAGATCCCGCACTGGACGATTATATGCGTCGCCCTCGGTGCCTTTCTACTTCCGCTCATGGGAGGGCATTTAAGTATCGAATCTGGGAGTCTACGCTCTACTGACAGCGTCTTGATTGGCATCTTAACCGGGGACCAAGCCCCTTTTCTGACTCACTTCCTGCTTTCGTTACTCTTCTTCATTCCTATCTGCGCAAACCTTTTTGCCAAGAAGATAACCCATGTTGTTAACTTGAGGATTTCATTTTGGCTGGCCCTACTTGGCGCATGTATTGGCGTTTCCATCATGGTCTCAGGGTTTCCTGCCGTAACCATCGGTGTCGTTTTAGAATGGGCAATGATGTCCATGGCTTTTTTTGCAGTCACCTTGTGTTGCGGGCGGAAGCAATCCAGCATTCCAATTTTGAGCTTTATTGGCGGATCAACAATGGCGGCAATTTCAGGAATTGCTGAGTATGGTGCAATGAAAGCTTATGATCCCGGATATCGGATCTCGGCCATGCAAATTGGGCCCAATCAAGCCGGTGCCTTATTTGCAACGGGCACAATTCTTTGCCTTGCCATGGCATTTCGTTTTGATCGAATCGCTAGATTCGCCCTTGTTCTTGGCGCAATTATGCAAAGCTTTGCGTTGGTTTTGACGCAATCTAAGGGAGCAATTGTTTGCCTCCCAATTGGTGTTGTAGTACTGATTGGTGGCCTTCTGTTATTAAAATCAGCTAAGCCAGTTGCCATTTTCGGCGGAATTGTCCTACCGTTAATCATCACCGGCGCCTTGGCAGTTACCATGCAAAAGTCAGCTAGGAATGGTGCGGGTGGACCGGCAATGACGAGAGTCGTCAGCGGCGGAACTGAGGTTACGCAATCCCAAGAATTCCGCAAATTGCTTTGGTCTTCTGCGATAGATCTCTCAAAGCAGAGACCTTATGGATGGGGAATGGGGACGTTTTGGTATGAATCTACACGCCCAGGAAAAATAACGCAAACTACCCTCGCCCATCAAACCTTTCTTCAATTAGCATGTGAAGCGTCTCCCCTTGCCCCGATCGCTTTTATTGGATTTCTTGGTTCCGTCATCATTTGGGGACTTCGAGGAATCCGCACCCAATCGACTGACAACAAAATACTTTTGGTTGGTCTTCTTGGCGCACTTTCCGTTTCAATTGCCCATAACTTAGTCGATTCTGATATGTATATTTTCGGAATTGGGGGACTTGTGTTCCTCATGTGCGGATCGTTCGTCGCTTCGTCCTCTGATTCTCAGGCACCCGAGTACATTTTTGCCCTGCCAAAAATTGCGTTTGGAGCTACTGCCATTTTGCTAATACCGGTCTGTTTGTCGGTTGGTTTGTCAGAGCTTTATCGGGCAATGGGTCGGGGAGCTCTTGAAAGCCGAGATTTCGCAACCTGTATCTCAAGTGCAAATTCTGCACTTTCCGTCAATTTCATTGACGGGCAGGCGTACGCATTACGCGCATTGGCAACTCAAAGTGAGGACGATCTCGTTAATGCCACAAAGCTCCACCCCTCACCGAAAACCTATAGGGCCCTGTCGGGTTATTACTTTGGCAAAAAGATGCATAACGAGAGTTACAATGCCCTTAACAAAGCGCTGGAACGGGATCCTAATAATGCACCGGCTTTGCTAAAGTATTTGCAAGAGGCCTTTGATACCGAGAACAACGAACTTGTTGTAAAGAAGGCAAATCAGCTCATTGCTGCTGAAAAATCGACTTACTTTACGGTTCGTAGCCAACCGGAGTTTGTTCCGACGCAAAGCTATGTTGCCAGACTTTTTCTCGTAAGGCTTTCCACAAACAACGAGGATAAGAGCAGATTGCTTGAAGAGGCGATCAAGGGATTTGCCCAATATCGTGACACGACAGGACCGGTTATTTTGCGAAACTTGTCGGTTATTCCCGACGGAAGCTTTGGCGGTGAAAGCCGGAAAACTCTTGAAGAGAACTATAAGATGGCTATCGATGCTTGCGCAGATCTCGAGAAGCTTCAGCGATTAGTGCCACGAAATCTTGGCTTTGACTTATCAGTCGAAGCAACCAAGTTTGCTGGAGCCTTGGCTGGTTTGAACAAATAGTGCCTTACCACATCACCAGCAATAGGGGCTGCGTGATCGCCACCGTGCCCCACACCTTCTGCGAGAACACAAATTGCGATACGAGGGTTGTCGCGAGGAGCAAAACCTACAAACCAGCCGTGAGTCCTTCCCTCAATACTGGCGCCGTGTTCAGCACTTCCAGTCTTTCCACCCCATCGCATTCCGGCAATCTTTGCTGTTTTAGCGGTTCCGTTCTCGATGACGTTACAAAGAGCATTTTGCATCATGTCCCAAAACCAATCGTCTGCTTTAACGGTGTGAATGACTTCTGGCTGGATGTAGATGTTTTTCTGGGTTAAGGGGTCGCGCATTGCATGTAAAGAGTGTGGACGGTATTGCACGCCCCTATTGGCAACTAGGGCGGCAAGATTTGCCATTTGTAAAGGAGTAACCGCCGTGAATCCTTGACCGACTCCCATTTGAGCGAGGTTTCCAGGCTGGAAGGTCTGCTTGTGTTTAGTGAGCCAAGATTCAGTGGGAATGATTCCTGGTACTTCACCAAAGAGATCGATTCCAGTCTTTTCGCCAAAACCACAGTCGATTGCTGCGCGCATCATCTCTTCACGTCCTGCCTTTGCAGCTAACGTCGCAAAGTACGCATTGCATGACCGAGTCAGTGCCTCGGTGTAGCCGATCGTACCGTGAGTGCCCAAGCACTTCATCCTGGCCTTGCTCGAGTAGTGATAGGATCCGTCGCAAAACTCCGTCGTGCTTGAAGTGAGGACACCGGCACGATACGCCCCAATTGAAGTGAGGAGCTTGAAAGTTGAGCCAGGAGCATACTGCTCAGAAACCGTTCGGTTTATGGCTGGATTCTGAGGGTTGTCCATCAGCTTTCGATAGTCATCGGTGCTGATTCCACCGTCATAAATACTTGTGTCGTACGAGGGATTTGAGACAAGGGCAAGGATTTCTCCATTGCGAGGATCGATTGCAACAATTGCGCCTTTGTAACCAGTTGAGGCTAAACGCTTTTGGGCAAACTCCTGAAGTGAGGCATCCAATGAAAGGATTAATTTTTTGCCTTCGATTGCGGGCTCTTCCGTTTCGAATTTTGCCTTTTTTGATCCCTCGGTTATGTCCTTGCCGGGCGTTCCCATCAAGTCGCGCTCGTAAAACTTCTCTAACCCATCTTTTCCAACGTAATCCGCAGCTTCAATGCCTTTGGCTTTGAGCATCCTTTCATCGCCATCATTTGGCGTCCAGACATAGCCTAACAGGTGTGAAAAATTCTTTGTATCGTGATACTTCCTCATCGGAATTTCATCAATTTCAACACCGGGAAGGTCTGCAGATTCGGCAATCTGGGTAGCTATTTCTACGGAAATCCCTACTTTGATTGGGGCTGGGCGATTTCGCCATTCTTCCTTTTTGATTCGATCAAGGATATCTTCCTTAGGTATTTGCAAAAGTTCAGCTAGTTTGTCAACGGTCTCCGGGTTCTTCTTTGCTTCAGATGGCTTGACGGTTACGACAATCCTTCCTTCAACTCCGGCAATAATGTTTCCCTTTCGGTCGTAGATTGTTCCCCGAGGAGCAAGCTTCGGAACTATTGACTTTCCTGATTTTGAGGCCGCCTCAACAAGAACAGGTGCTTCGATAATTTGGACATACCAGAGCCTCAGTGACAATATGATCAGCAAGGGAATAATCAGAAGTGGGAACCAATAAAGCCGGCGATCAACTTCGGGTCGTCGAGGAGCGTGAAGTACGCTCAATTATCCGCCACCACTTTCATCGGGTGCTTTGTGTACGGTGCAACGCCGTTTAGGTTTCTTTCCTTTCGAAAATTTCTTATTGATTGTTTCGGGACAATATCGAGTAGCAATCAGACCAGAGTCGGCACAAACTTCTGCGTCCGACATTTCTGATTCAACTGGCTTAACCGGTTTCTTAAGCCTATCATCCTTTGGCTTCTTTGGTTCAGTCGAAGAAGCTTCAGGCTTAATGGAGGGATCGGATGCCGGATCTTTTGGTGGATCAATCGCTCCATCACCGCCTTTTAAGGGATCTTGATCAACGGTAGTTGGCGTTTTCTCAGTATTGTCGGGCTCACCGTTTGGTTCGGAATTTGTGTCATCAGGAATTGGAATTTCTTCGTTATTCGATTCGTCAGGATCAACTTTCTTTGGTCGTCGTTTTTGCCCGTCTTCGTCCGCCGTAACACTTAAATCACCACGGATATCACTTCCGAACTTTTGGGTAGCAGATTTCATCGCGCTTGCCCAAAATGGAGCGGCTACGTCATTTCCATATTCGCTGAGCGGCTGTAGGTACCATTTGTTTCGCTTCTTGTTATATTCTTCGCGACCGGCCCAGGCAATTCCGACTATGCCTTTTGCATAACCACAGAACCAACCACTCTTACCATTGTTTGTGGTTCCGGTCTTTCCGTGTGCGTCCGGGCACCCGCCAGCATTTCGCCCCGTTCCGCTGGTAACGACTCCTCTCATCAAACTGTCCATAGTCTGGCAAACGTCAGGGCCAATTCGAGTCGAAACAAAATCCATTTTCCCTTGGTAAACCAACGATCCGTCCGGTCCCGAGATTTCTTTGATTCGGTAAGGGCGAACTCGCTTGCCGTCGAGCATGAAGACCGAGTAGGCCTCAAGCATTTCTTGCATTTTTACTTCGCTTGCTCCAAGCGCAGTCGCAGGGAATGGCTTGATCTCTGACTTGAATCCAAAATCTTCGATAATGTGAGCGACAGCCGGTTCGAACCCCAACTTCTCAAATGTTCTGACCGCCGGGACGTTAATTGAATTGGTGAATGCGTTCCATAAGCTGACGGTTCCCCCGTAGCCTCCATGATTTTTTGGGCTATATGTTGTCTTTCCGCTACCCCACTTGTATATTTCGTTGGAAATTTCAGATTCGGCACCAATTAAATTCTCTTTCAGTGCTTCTGAGTAAATAAATGATTTGAAGCTGGAACCAGGTTGGAGTCTGCTCTGGGTGGTATAGCTAAGTTGATTCTTTGCAAAGTTTCTTCCACCAACGTCTGCCAAAATGCGTCCCTGGCTATCCATGCAAATGAATGCTCCAACATTTGGGCCTGAACCACCTTCGTATCGAATTTCACGATCTATCGCTTCTTCAGCTTGATATTGAAGCTCGGTATCGAGGGTCGTCGTGATGCTGTATCCACCTTCAGAGATGTTGATCCCCATTTTTTCGAGGTCTCGCTTGACCGCCGCCACATAATACGGAGCCCCATGCGTTTTCGAGAATTTTTGGTTCGAAAGCCCTTTAACTTTTGGCTTTTCCTCTTTTGCTTTCTCAAATTCAGTCTGAGTGATCCACCCCTCTTCCCTCATGGTGGCTAACACAATGTTCTTGTTAGCATCGGCAAGCTGATAGTTCTTGACGGGATTTTCTTTACTTGGAGTTCGAATGCATCGAGCGATTGTTGCTGCTTCCGCAAGATCAAGTTCCTCTGCTTTCTTGCCGTAGTAAATCTCTGCGGCGGCATTGAGCCCATATGCTTGCTCTCCGTAATAGATTTGGTTTAGGTAAAGCTCAAGGATTTGATCTTTGGTATAGCGTTTTTCAAGTTGGATTGCGATCGAAATATCTTGGATTTTTCGCTTGCTTGTTCGTTCGCTAGCGGAAAACAACTTCTTGGCAAGCTGCATTGTAATCGTGCTTCCGCCGCCGGTGTTGTCACTCCCAGCAAAAAATTTCTTGACTACTCGTCCTATACCCATATAGTCAACGCCAGGATGTTCATAAAAGCGCTTGTCCTCGGCGGCAAGAACGGCACGAATCACATGTTTTGGAAGACTGGAGACACTAACAGTCCCACTATAGATTGGATAGACCTCGTATAGCTTCTTATGATTTGAACTGTAAATGATCGAAGGTTTGGAATTGTAGTCTTTGAGGTACTCCGAGATGTTGTCAACCAGTGGTTCGACGGCCTTAACACTGTTGAACATGAAAACCATGCCGGCAATAACACCGGTGCATGTCAAACCAAATCCCAAGGCAATACTTCTTTTCAGAAATTTGACCATTGGGGAGCTCGCCGGGCGAGTTCGCGACTTCCTTAGCGTTTGTCGTACGGTTCCCACAAGTAAATTATAGACGGATTTCGTCCGATCGACAGATTGCCTTATTCAGACATTTGACTTGACAGAATTCGGAGTTGATCTTCAGGTTGGTCACCCATGATGACTAGCGTCAAACCGTTCAACGTTCTTAAGTAGGAAGTCAGTTCCCCGCGATTGTATCTTTTCAAATCTGATGCATTCAATTGCGACCTTGTTAAGAACACCGTTAAGCGCGAATCTTCTTTTCCGTATGATTGAACAACGACTTTAGAACCCTTGATGTCTCGAACATAGACGTTTTCAAGCTGATAGCCAGATTTCTTTGCCAAAATCAAGGATGGAATTCCTAATTCCTTACATTGTCTTCGAAGATCATCTATCGGTCTTATGACAACTGCGCCTTTTCTGACAATTCTAAATGCGCCTTGTTGGATTTTTGGATCAAGAGTTAGAGAAACAAATTCGTATGAACCAGCAATGTTACCGGTTGGGTCAAACAAAACTCGCTTGACCATCATGCCCGATTTTGGTTCAACGAAAATTTGAACCATCGGATTGTTTTGACTATCGGAGATCTGATACTTTGTGCATTTTAGACCAGCAATGACGCCGCCATTGCTGGAACCGAAGTTGGTTTTTCCTGATCGAGATCCCCGGATGTTCGATCTAAATCCTTCAAATTGCTTTTTTCCAAATGATGGAAACTCATGGATTTCGTTCTTGTCAGGAAAATAATGTTTTCTTTCGCTTGCTGTTTCAACAATGATCTGACCAGCGAATGGTGATCCTGTGGCAAACTCAATCCGAAGATTTGTGCCGTCTTTCGTCACATATTCGTTGTGCGAATCTACTCGGCCTGCTCGGACAAATGTAACGGTTCTAGTCCCGCTAAATCGTAGGTTCTTTGCCTTGGAAAATATCTCCTTTAGCTCCGGGGGCAATTCCATCTTCTGCCCACGAGGAGACAATTGTCCCAGTGACAGAGCTGAAAGCCCAATACCAAACCAGACGCCAAAACAATTCAATTTCATAGCAAATCGTCAAGAGAAGAATAGGAGTCTTCCGTAATTGATGTTTCATGAATTGAACCCGATCCAATCCCAGAAACACTGGCTAAAACGACAGACTCTTGGTGAGTTTTTACTAGTTCGGAGGCAAAGACAACAGAATCGCCTTGGGACGTATGAGAAACGACTGGAGCGACGTTCGCCATCAATACAAAGTAGGCGGTAGCAGCAAAACCTGCCGAGACAGAGGAGCCCCAGGCAAAAAATTTCTTTGCAGATCGCTTTTTCGCCTCAGCTTCTTGAGCGGCCATCAGCTTCACATTGAGACCACTTCGCCAAGACATGCTCAAGTCTTCCTCGGGCAGAGACTTAACTAGCATCGCCACCTTTTGCTGATTGTCTGAATTCAATTTCGATTCATCAAACGCTTCTTCCTTGTTAAAAAAATTCATTTTCAATTCTCCATCAAGTCCTTTACAGAATTCTGTAGCTGGGTCCTCGCCAAAAAGAGCCTGCTTTTCACCGTTCCAATTGGAATATCCAACGTAGCAGCAATCTCTTCATAGCTTAAATCTTCTTTGTCATGCAAAAGCAAAACGCTTCTAAGCTTTTCGCTCATTGCGCCGATTGCTTTATCCAGTCGTCCTCGAAATTCAGCATCTTCCAATAAAGCATCGGGTTGCCATCGATTATCCGGAACATCAATTTCTTCTTCAATGTCAGGACTGATTTGAAGAGAAACCTGCTGAATCCCTCGGTTTGACTTTCTTGCACGATCCACACAGAGGTTATAAGCAATTCTAAATAGCCAAGTTCTAACAGAAGCTCTAGCATCGTAACGATCAAAGTTCTGAAACGCGCGGATAAAGACTTCTTGGGTTACGTCTTCCGCATCCTCTCCAGTGGGAACCATGCGACGAACAAAGCCAAAAACTCGATTTTGGTAAGTGTCAACCACCTTCGCGAAGGAATCTGCATTTCCCGGCTTGATGAATTCATTTTCTTCCGAGCGGGTCTGCATCGTTCGCGTACCAATTTTCCAAGTTCCAATATTGGCGTTCATGCAATAGAAATGAACGATTTTTTGTTGTAGATGTTCAGTAAAACGCAGAAAGACCCAGCGAGTGCGCTGGGTCTTTACTTTTACACTAGAATCGGATGCCGAAATAAAGACCCAATACGTTAAGCTCAGACAACTCGCTGCCGAAAAATTTGAGTTCAACAAACGATGCCGTTTCTCCGCTACTTAGGTTCATTCCTACGCTACCTTGGTAGGCAATTCGACCGACGCTTTCCGTTCCGCCGATGATTGGTCGCTTAATGAAACCAAATCCCGCACCAACGCTCCAGAATGAATCACCCTTTTTGGAATGACCAACATAGTTCAAAAGGATTGGAACATGTCGGTAATCTCCACGACCATAATAGTCGATTGAAAGGTCTAAATCCGTTGTGTAATTCTCGGACATGCCAACAGAACCTACTTTCCGTTGAACGCCAAATCCAAAGAATTCCTTAGCGACGCTTCGAGTCGAAGCGATCACAGGATAGTCAAAGCCTACTCGTAGCGAGATAGGCGTTGTGCTGTCTTGAGCCGCCGCCAATGCGCCGAGCATTACGATTGTACAAACTGCTATTTGCTTTTTCATACTTCCCCAGTTTCCACTCCAAAAATTTGAGAGCTTCAAAATCATAGCATCTTACAAGTCGGATCGGTTCATTTTTGAGACTACTCGTAAAATTTCTAGGCTCAATTCTGCAGTTTTTATGAGCTCAGACCTTGATATGTACTCATCGTGGGTATGAATCTTCTCCATTCCGGTGGCAACGACGATGCTCGGCACTCCTTTTTGGTTATATATGTTTGCGTCACTACCACCTAGAGTTGTTCGAAGAATTGGATCCAAACCGAGGTTTCGACTTGCTTGCTGGGCCGCCTTTACGACCGGGCTCAAGCTATCAATGTTGTAAGAGGAATAGTGCCGTGCATGTTCAAAACGCACTTCGGCTCCCCACTTAATCGCAGATTCTTCAAACCTATCCTTCATGTGTTTGATTTGAGCATCAAGGGCAGCAGGATCGGTTGATCGAGCTTCCGCTTTGATTTTGACAAACGAACATACAACATTGGTCCCCGATCCACCTTCAATCACACCAAGGTTCGCCGTTGTTTCGTCGGAAATTCGTCCTAATTTCATGCCATGCACCGCATCGGCTACCACTTGAATTGCATTCACTCCTTTTTCTGGGTCTTTTCCAGCGTGAGCGGGAATTCCCTTGATGTAAATGTCCAACTTATCGTGATTTGCAGTCCTCGTAACATATGAGCCCACAGGAGGTCCGGTGTCCAGCACGAATCCAAAATCCAATCCTAAGTCCAATATTTTTAATGCTTCAGCTCCCTTTAATCCAATTTCTTCGGCAACCGATAGTAGCAAATAGATATCTCCATGGGCTTCACCTGATTCGCGAAGTGAAATTAAAGCCTCAATCGCAGGTGCCATTCCACCTTTGTCGTCCGCGCCAAGGATGGTGTCAGAAGTACTCCTAAATACTCCGTCTATTTCTTCAATGATCAATCCATCAGTTGGCTCGACCGTGTCGAAGTGGGCTGACAAGTAGATTCTTGGAGCGCTATCTAGCGTGCCTGATAGTTTGACAATGATGTTATTTGCGTTCCCACCAATTTCTGAACCAGCGGTGTCTTCCACAAATTCTAGGGAATGCTGAGTCAGGTAGCTTTTCGTCCATTCAACGCATTCCCGTTCATTCAAAGAAGGGGCGTTTACTTTGCAAAGGCTCAAAAATAGGTCAACTAGGCGATTTTCATTGATCACGATATTAGTTTAACCGCGAAATTTATCCTTAGAAGCGCGGTAGCATTCTCAGGTCATGACCAAACATACAATTTCCGTTGAAGGGTACGAGCCATTTGAAGTTGAAGCTGGAACAAAGCTTGTCAAAGCTATCGAGAACTCTGGCATTGATATCAGTCATCGATGCGGTGGAAATGCACGATGTACTACTTGTCGGGTCAAATTTGATTCTGCTGAGCCTGCCATGGGTGACACCGAGAAAGACTGCCTTGAAGAAGACGGCGTTCTCGGGGAGTTTAGGCTCTCATGCCAAATTAGGGTGGACCAAGATATGTCAGTAAATGTCCTTATGCCGGTAAGCACTGCCGATTGGGACAACCCGGGTGGCGACGTAGAGGACTAGGTACTCGTAACTTTGTCAGTTCTTCGTTTTGCTGACGGAATTGCTAGGCACCGCGTGGCTGTGTAACGGAATACCGTTACTATCATGGTTGATCAAAACGATTTTAGAGGGCAACGGATTGCCCGCTCTGAATTTGCCCGCAGAGGCGTCGACATTTCAAGAGCCGACGTCTATGTCATGCACGGAATTCTGTATATGAGAGGCGAAGTCAAACCGATGCCAAAGTCTCTTATCCTTGACATGAACAGTGAAATGGGAATAATTACGAAAATTCTCAGACAGCGTCCGGAAATTCGAGACATTGTTCTTGACGTCAAAACGAATAACGACGTCTTTATTCAGATTGAATCAGCCGCGTAACTTCTCCTACTAAGTAGAAACTTCCGCAAACGAGGATGTTATCGGAATCCTCAACATTACAGGCCGCATCAATTGCGGCCTGAACTGTTTCAAAGACTTTTGTTTTTAGACCCAAATCTGAGAGACTTTTTCCAAGATCATTGGGATTCATTGATCGATGAAAGTCAATCGGAGTTACATAGAACTCATCGACCATTTCACCGAGAGTTTCAAAAAACTCTTCGGGTGAATGTCCAGAAAGCATTCCGGTAATGCAAATCTTAGGATGAATTTTGGCCTCTGTCAGTAGCCTTGCGAGTACTGATGCCGAGTCTGCGTTGTGAGCACCATCAAGAACAAAGCTCTTTCCACGAAAAGTAATCCTTTGAAAGCGTCCGGGTAAGTAGGCTTTTGCAAACCCGCTTTCTATTTCCGACCTTTTCTGAATAGCCCCGGCAAGTTCGAGGGCCGCATATGCAACCGTCGCATTGTGCAACTGAATGTCTCCGAACAGACTAGGACATAAATTGACCGTCGAATATGGCGTCGATATTCTTACCCCGGATGGAGATTTTTCCCAAAGAACTTCCTTGCCTAGCCTCCAAAGCATGGATTGACTTTCACGGGCTACTCGTTCAATTTCACGTAAAGCCTCATCGGGCATTTCGCCAACTACAACCGGCTTGCCCGGCTTAATTATTCCCGCCTTTTCTCTCGCAATTTCTGTCAGAGTTGATCCAAGAATGCTCACATGATCGTAGCTTATACTGACAATGGCGGATGAAGCTGGCTCAATAATATTTGTCGCATCTAATCGACCACCCAAACCAACTTCAAGGGCGACCCAATCACAGTTATTCTGCTTCCAGTATTCAAAACCCATTGCTGCTTTGAATTCAAATTCTGTTACTCCACCGAAATCGGTGTCGCTAAGGCTTTCACCAATTGGCTTCAAATTGGTAGATATCTTAGCAAGATCGGGTTCGGAGATCATTTCCCTGCCGAATTGGATTCGTTCCCGCGGATTCACTACATAGGGGCTGAAGAAAGCGCCGGTTCGAAACCCTTGCTCCACCAAGCAACTTTGGATCATTGCAGTAACTGACCCTTTGCCGTTTGTCCCGGCAACGTGGATGAATTTGGGCGAAGTGCCATCCCCCAGTGAACCGGAAAGTTGTGCTCTTTTTGCAAATTCAGCCATTCGGTCAAGGCCGAGCCTCCACCCTCTTTGGGCTAATGAAGCTATGTATTCTTGGGCTTGTTGATAGTCCACCGATCATTGATTATCCCGAACGTAGGACTTGTTTGGTGGAAGTTCGCAGATATTCAATGGAATATGGTATCTTTTACGTTCGCTTCGGGGCGTGGCGCAGTTGGTAGCGCGCGTGTTTTGGGAACATGAGGTCGCAGGTTCGAATCCTGTCGCCCCGACCAGTAAAGACTATTTCAAGATATGAAATTCTTCTTCAAATGCTTTGATCTCTATGTCAAGGCTAGGATCATTTAGATTCTTGAGAGCTGAAAGGATCGCCTTTGGCGTCACATCTTTAACAACCAGTTTTTTTCCTTTCGTCATTGCCTCATTGACTAGGCTCCAGTGTTCAACTTCCCTTCTGCCACGTTCCCTTTGCCCAAGCGGATTTTGGTTCAACCAGTCGATCACTAGTTGTGGGTTTAATGTCTTTACGGCATCCTCCTTAACTTTATCGAAATCCTCTTTTTCTTGCCAGACTTCGTCGTAGGCCTGATCAAGCGCATCCTCTGCTGTCATAGCGACTGGCGTATTTTGACCTTCAAGGATGGTTTTAGAAAATGCCTTTTTGTTCGGTTGTTCATTTTTCAAGTCACTTGGTTTAAGAGAATCAAAGGCAAAATAACCACCCACCAAAACTAACCCCACTACGGCTGAGCCAACAAGGAATTTTCGCTTTGAGCCTTTGGTAAAAGTCTTTGAATTGCCCCAACTGAAGACTTCAATTGGATGTTCAATACCCTTCAATTGAATTTTTCCGTTTCTAAATGGTTCAGGCAAGTCCTGAGATCTTATGAGATCAATTACTATCCTGCTAGCCGAAACGGACCCAGGAAGTGTTTGAGATTCAATTCGTGAACAAACATTGACGGCGTCACCATAAGCATCGCCACTCGACATGGTCACTTCGCCAGCATGTATGGCAATTCGATGCCTTAAAGGCGATGAAGCCATTTCTTCTTGAGCATCAATACATGCTCTAACAGCCTTTGGTGCACTCGTAAACAGGGCAAGCAATCCATCGCCGGCAACTTTCACAACTTCGCCGCCTTGCTTCACAATATTGTTCTGAAGGATTTCCATATCAGAACGCAGTGATGCCATCGTTTGGGGCTCATTCGCTCTCATGAGCTCAGTGAAGCCTGCAACGTCAGACATGACTATCGTTCTTAAAGATTGTTGTCCTAGCACTTACTGAAATAGCTTAACGAACACCAACGTAAAATCGTTCAGCGGCGGTAACATTTCTTTACCTTGGAACAAATTCTTTCGCAAATCAACATCAATGATGATGAGCACTTGGTGAATCGTACTCGGATGGAAGGAATTCTGCAGGAATTTGAGATCCAGACCCAAAGAGCCGTTGCTGGCGGCGGTCCGGATTCAGTAAAGAGACACAAGGGCAGAGGCAAGCTCTTAGCCAGAGAAAGAATTGACAGCATCCTGGATTCAGGTGCTTCATTCTTAGAATTCTCAACAATGGCAGCTTCCGGCATGTACGACGATGAGGCTCCGGGGGCCGGGATTGTCACAGGAATTGGTCGGGTACACGGTCGAGAGTGTGTAATTGTTGCCAATGATGCAACGGTCAAAGGCGGAACTTACTTCCCAGTTACGGTTAAGAAGCACCTTCGTGCCCAGGAAATTGCCCTGGAGAATGGATTACCTTGCATTTACCTGGTTGACTCTGGCGGAGCATTCTTACCCCTCCAAGCTGAGGTGTTTCCTGATAAGGACCACTTTGGAAGGATCTTTTACAATCAGGCTCAGTTAAGTGCGAGGGGCATTCCCCAAGTTGCGGCTGTCCTTGGTTCATGCACCGCTGGAGGGGCCTATGTGCCTGCTATGTGTGACGAATCCATCATTGTCAAAGGCAATGGGACAATTTTTCTCGGTGGTCCCCCACTGGTTAAGGCGGCAACGGGTGAAGAAGTTACAGCCGAAGAGCTAGGTGGAGGAGATGTTCATACTCGCCTATCGGGTGTTGCTGACCACCTTGCTGACGACGAACCGCATGCCCTTGAACTAGTTCGAAATATTGTCGAGAATTTTGGAAAGAAGCAACGGAGGGTCACCGACCAAATTGAGAGCCAAGAGCCAAAATATTCGCCAAAGGAACTCTATTCATTGGTTCCCAGCGATTCGAAGCAACAAATGAACATGCGAGAAGTGCTGGCGAGGTTGCTTGATGGCAGTCAGTTCCACGAGTTTAAAGCCAAATATGGTACGACACTCATTTGCGGTTTTGCTCGAATTCACGGCCATCTTGTCGGGCTTATCGCTAATGACGGGATTCTCTTTTCTGAATCGGCTCTGAAGGGAGCGCACTTTATTGAGCTCTGTTGCCAACGTGAAATTCCAATTGTTTTCTTCCAAAACATCACCGGATTTATTGTCGGTAAAAAGTATGAGAATGAAGGCATCGCCAAGAACGGGGCGAAGCTGGTTACTGCCGTAAGTACGGCCAATGTGCCAAAGTTCACGGTTGTTGTTGGCGGTAGCTATGGAGCCGGCAATTACGGAATGTGTGGTCGTGCATTTGGGCCAAGACAATTGTGGATGTGGCCGAATGCACGAATTAGCGTCATGGGTGGCGAACAGGCAGCAAACGTTTTGCTAACCGTAAACAAGGACTTACCAAACATGACTATTACCGAGCAAGCAGAGTTTAAGGCGCCAACCTTAGCAAAGTACGATGTTGAGTCATCCTGCTACTATTCAACTGCACGAATTTGGGACGATGGGGTCATTGACCCGATTGATACCAGGCGAGTCCTTGCTTTAGGTATTGAGGCTTCCTTAAACGCGCCAATACCACCCGCAGGTTTTAGCCTATTTAGGATGTAGTTAGGTTCAAATCGAGCAATTCTTATAGAAATCCTACACAAACTCTTCTAAACTTGCTAAGATATCTTAGCCAAAGATGGCTGAAAGGAGAGAATGTTAAAGGAATTTAAGGATTTTATTAATAAGGGCAATATGCTCGATCTCGCGATTGGAATTGTAATTGGTGCTGCCTTTGCAAAATTTACCGACGCGTTCATGGGCAACCTGATCAATCCGTTGGTGGGAATGATCACTGGAGGTTCAGACTTCAGTAACAAGTTCATCGTGTTAAAGGAAGGTGATCTTGTCAAAGGACCATATGCTGATTTAGCTGCGGTCACAAAGGCCGGTGGAAACGCACTTGGTTATGGCGCGTTCATCAGCGCGATTGTCAGCTTCCTGATTACAATGATGGTCATGTTCATTGTCGTAAAGGCATACAACAAGATGAAAGAAAAGTCAGCTGCACAGAATGCGGCGGATCAGCCAGCTGAAGCTCCGGCAAAGGCAGAGGACATTGTTCTTCTCGAAGAAATCCGCGACCTATTGAAGAAATAGTTTGGAATGATACGTCCGCCCAGGGCGTATCATAATCTGAAATGGACGAGAAAGTAATCCCCCAGACCGATGAAGAGTGGAAAGGCATACTAACTCCTGAGCAGTTTCATGTCCTTCGTCAAAAGGGAACCGAACGCGCATTTACAGGCGAATATTACGACCACAAGGGTCACGGCATCTACCGATGCCGTGGTTGTGGTGCCGAGCTCTTTACTTCTGGTGCCAAGTTTGATTCTGGTTGTGGTTGGCCATCATTCTATGAAGGTCTTAACAAAGATGCCATCGAAGAGCACGAAGACACCACGTTCGGGATGCGACGCGTCGAAGTGACTTGTAAAAAATGCGGCGGACATTTGGGGCACGTGTTCCCTGATGGGCACGGAACTCCTACCGGCCTTCGATACTGCATTAATAGCGCCAGTATAAAATTTGAAGGTCAATGACGACGCAACGATTTTGAGGCTCCAATCGTAATTACCTTGGCATGGTTCGTACGGAAAATCTAAGGAAAGTCTTTGTAGATGGAAAGCGGGGCGAAATTGTCGCCGTCAGTCACGCAACTTTTGAAGCAAAAGAGGGGCAAATACTTGGACTACTGGGAAAAAATGGAGCGGGTAAGTCAACCCTCCTTAGAATGCTCTCAACCGTGTTGACTCCGACATCTGGTCGGGCGTGGGTTAACGGAATAGACACCCAAACTGATTCGGGAAAAGTAAGACAGAACCTAGGATTTATGTCTGCTTCGACCGCCCTATACGGCAGAATGAGCCCCCGCGAGATTCTTCGATACTTTGGTGAGCTATATGGTCTCAAAGGTCCTCAGCTAACAAATCGAATGAATGAGCTCATTGAGAAGCTCGAAATCGGTCCATACGCCGACGGACTTTGCGACAAGCTTTCTACGGGTCAAAAACAGAGAGTAAACATTGCGAGGACGCTCTTGCACGATCCGCAGGTGCTGTTCTTTGATGAACCAACTTCTGGTTTGGATGTCGTCATGAGTCAGGACGTTATGTCGTTTGTAGAAGATGAGAAAGCACGGGGCAAAACGATCATCTACTGCACCCACATCATGAGCGAAGTAGATCGTCTTTGCGATCGAGTTATCTGCATTCATGATGGAGAAATGATGGGGCAAGGAACGGTTGAAGAACTGAAATCCCAGACAGGAAAGGAGACCTTAGAACAGGCCTTTCTGACAATTGTAGGTTACAAGAGTGAGGTGTTAGCATGAATTGGACGCTCATTGTCTTCATGAAAGAGTGGCGTGAAATGTTACGAGACAAACGGGTCAAAAAGGCAATGATTTTTGGTCCAGTCTTTAGCGTTGCTCTGATGCTTATGCTGTTTGGCGTCATTTTTTCAAGTGTTGCCAAGGCGACTAAGTCCTCCGTCTACGTTGTAAAAGGACCTCGTGATGCAGCTGTCACTGCGTTCCTTGGAGCTCTTGAAAAGGCCGAGATGAAAGTCATTGAAGTTGATTCAGTAGAAGCGGCCAAGAAAGGAATTGCAAAAGGGGATATCAGGCTTGCCCTTGATTTTGGCGAAGGAATGGAAAGCAGACTGGCAAAGCCCGAACCTTTCGTACTCAATGCATATTTTGATCCCCAGGAGCAAAAGGCGCAAATCGCTCTTGCAGTAATCGAAAAGGCAACTGAAGCTTCCAGTGAAGGAATTCTGAAAGCGATCTTAAAAGAAAAAGGGGTCGATGAGACATTTATAAAGCCACTTAGTGTCAAACGGAATGAAGTTAAAGTCGGGGAGTCCAAATCCAGCCAGTTTCTCGTTCAACTTCTTCCGTACTTCATTGTTATCTGGGCATTCTTTGGCGCCCTGAGTTCCGCCAGCGACATTGTTAGCGGTGAAAAGGAACGCCAGACGTTGGAGACCCTGTTAATCTCCCCTGCGCCTCGTAATCAAATTGCGATCGGCAAGCTTCTCGCATTAATTGCGGCAAGTTTGACCGCTACAACGATGGCCGTGCTTTCGATCTTTGTGATGTACTATCTGAAGCTTCCTTTCTTGCAGAAGGTTTTTGAAGATGGATTAGGTCTTACTTTCTCCGGGCTGTTGGTCATCATCATCACTTTGGTGCCAACGTGTGCGTTGTTTGGCTCAATCCTGCTTGCTATTTCATCCTTTGCAAAAAATACTCGCGAGGCTCAGACTTACCTCTCACAGGCATCGATGTTTGTGACCTTGCCCGCAGCTTTTAGCCAAATTATTGGATTTACTGATTTTGCTCAATCGATGGTGGTTTACGCAATTCCAATCTTGAATACAGCCAACGTGATTCGAAATGCGCTCATGGGAAGATATGACGCAGTTGGTATCGCGATAACTATTTCGACGGGAATTTTGATTGCCTCGGTCGCGGTTTGGTACAGTGTCAAATTGTTCAATAAGGAGTCTATTTTGAGCCGAATTTGATGAGCTCTCAGTTGAACTTTTGCTGCTGAAAGCTAGGCTTTCCCACAATTTTCGATACTGTTCCACAATCGCGTCTGATGCATAGTCGAGGGAGTCATAATCACTAAGTCAGTTATGGCAGAATCTTCCGACCGAATTCCCTTGCACAGCATCGAAGCCGAAATGAGTGTTTTGGGTTCGATGTTGCTCGCTCAGAGGGCGGCGGAAGAGATTGTAACCATTCTCAACGAGGACGACTTCTTTCGTCCCGCCCACCAGATTGTTTTTCGGGCTTTGAGACAATTGATCACCTCACATAAGGAGATCGATATTGTTACGCTTCGAACCGAGTTGACAGAGCGTGCTGTTCTTAACGACGTGGGTGGAGTTGACTATCTTCTACAACTCGCCGAATACGTCCCAAGTGCAGCGAACTCAAAGTATTACGCCCAGATCGTGCTTGACAAGGCGACAATGCGACGGCTTGAGCTTGCTGGTCGAAATATTATTTCAATTGTCCATGATCCGGAACTTGAAGGTGCAGACGACCGAATTGATAAGGCTGAGCAAGAAGTATTTGAGGTTGGTCGTAAACAGCTTGGAAAGTACTTCCAGCATGTTTCGAACCTAGCCAAGGAGTTTTTCGTTGACGTAGACCGAATCGTCGAGACTGGCAAGCCCATGTTTGGTTTGCCTACTGGGTTCATTGATCTTGACAAGATTACATCGGGATTGTATCCAGGCGACTTCGTTATCATTGGTGCTAGACCAGCAATGGGTAAGACTTCGCTCGTTTTGGACCTTGCCCTCAACGTCGCTATGGGACGAGGACGTGAAGGCAAACGCGGTGCGGTTGCATTCTTCTCGCTAGAAATGAGCTCAATTCAGCTTGTACGTCGTATGGTCAGTATGATTTCGGGCGTTTCTATGGGGGTATTGAAATCAGAAAAGGGATTGAGCGAAAAGCAGTACTTAGCTCTCGCTGATGCATGCGAAACCCTTTATTCGCTTCCTGTGTTCATTGATGATGGCAGTGACATTTCGCCAATGGAAATGCGTGGCAAGTGTCGACGCCTTAAGGCAGAGCATGGTTTAGAACTCGTCGTTGTTGACTACCTTCAGCTCATGCGTGGATCACGTCGAACCGAAAACAGAGTCCAAGAAATCTCAGAAATCGCTCGATCGTGTAAAGCAATGGCAAAGGAACTTGAAGTTCCAGTCATTGCACTAAGTCAGCTCTCCCGAGCAGTTGAAGGTCGTGACGACAAGCGACCCCAACTTTCGGACATCCGTGAATCGGGTTCAATTGAAGCAGAAGCCGACCTCGTAATGCTCCTTTACCGAGACAGCTATTACAAGGCGAAAGAAGAGCACCGACCTGAAAATGAAAGCTACGACGAAGTGCAAGAAGCTGAAGTCATTGTTGCAAAGCACAGAAACGGTCCCGTTGGAAAAGTCATGCTGGGGTTCCAACCTGCCTACGCGAGGTTCAGAAATCTCGACCGTGGTTCTACGTATCAGATGCCTGAAGACTAAGTCGGACTAATCAATCCAAAAAGCTCGATAAACCAAACCGTCGGTACCAATTCGATCTTGGGTCGTAAATTGGGGAGCTTTCTTTACAAGCATCGCAACCCAAGCGTTTCTTTCATCTTGGGTAAGAGACATGAACATTGCTTCTTCTTCGAGTGTCCATCGCCTATCTTCTGCGGCAAAAAACAAATCCTCGAAACTAAAACAGCATTCAGGGCCAGGCATGCCTAAGAAACCGTTTGGAAAGCAGGGATCGAATCGAAGAGATCTTTTGCCATCATGAATGGCTTTCTTGGTTCGAGCCTCATACTCAGTTCTTCAAAAACTCGCCATACCGGTTTTGCGTCTCCGGGCGCCGAGATTGCCGCTTTCAGTTCTTGAACGGTGCCTTCCATGTTAGTGAAGCTACCGTCTGATTCAACTTGCAGTGCCATTGGGATGGCGACGCTGGCATAGTAGAAGGTTTCAGTGCGACAGGAGTCTTGTACGACCAAATACTCGATGTTTTCGAGTGCCTTGATAACAAGGTCCCGATCAAGCCCGACATTAAAGAGATCAACATCGATTAGCCATAAAGCCTTAAGTCGGCCGTTTGCTGCAGCTTCGATCATTTGATGAGTGTTAAGACCCGATTCATTTGGCGTTGCACCCATCAGTTGGAGTCCACGCTCGTTGGCCCCCCGTGCGTAGCAGTTGAATGAACCACCAGTGGCGTTTGCGATGTCTGAAAGGCATTTTGCTGCTGCGAGCCCATTCTTCTGGTCATAGATGCCGCTCGACGTTACAACTGGACAACCTTTAATCAACTCGACCGCTTCCGTCAGATCTGATAGATCAATTTCGCAGGTTTCAGCAACCTGCTTTAGCGATGAACTGTCGCCATTGACTGCATTCTTCAACCCATTGGCTAGGACATCTGCCGTTCCCTTCTTATACCGAAGAATGACGTCTGCGAACGAATCAACGTCAGTTTCAGAATCAAAAGCAACGACCACCTTGGTTTTGTTTTGATACCAAGCCTTTCTCACTCGAAGGAATAGCATCGGTAGATCGTCGGCAAGTGATGTACCAAGGACAAATATACTCCTAGCTCCTTCAAACGATGCAATCGAACTTTGGACCAATACATTTGTTGGCATCGAATCGTGGTCTGAGACGAGGTGAGCCTCAAATCTGTGGTCGATGTTATTGGTTTTGACCTTATCTCGGAAAAATTTCAGGGCATTCCACGCACCTTCATTAGAGACGCCATGTCCCAAAATGAGCCCAGACTCATTTCCACGATCTACAAACTCCTTAAGAACTTCGTTTCCGGCAGTTCCCCAGTCTGATTTGATTAGTTCGTCATTGATCCGAACAAAAGATGTATCGAGGCGCTTCTCGTCGTTGTAGTGGCCATGACCAAACTTTCCTTTGTCGCAAGTCCACTCTTCATTAATGGCTTCATTGGTTCTGCCGTTAATCCTTGAGAATTTGTCCCCTCGGTGATCAAACCAAATTGCGCAACCTGCGGAACACTGAGTACATATTGCTTCACTAGATTGAAGGTCCCAGGGACGTGCTCGGAATCGATACTTTCGGTTTGTCAATGCTCCGACAGGACAAATCTCGATGACATTGCCGCTAAATTTGGACGTGAACTTCGTCTCATTAAACGTTATCGGCTGCATGTCCGCACCGCGGAACCGGAAGCCAAGTTGGGCGTCTCCTGAAATCTCTTCGGTAAAGCGGACACATCGAGCGCACTGGATACATCGCTCTAAGTCAAGCGTTACATAATCGCTCAAAGGAAACGCTTTTGGAGCATGCCGTTTCATTTCTATAAACCGGCTCGTGCTTGGGCCGTAGAAAAGTGTGTTGTTTTGGAGTGGGCACTCTCCACCGCGGTCGCAGATCGGACAGTCCAGCGGGTGATTGACAAGCAGGAATTCAAGAACACCTTTGCGGTCTTTCTTGACCGCATCGGACTCAGTGTCAATGACCAATCCTTCGCTTACCGGCAAAGTACAGGCGGCGGCTGGCTTCGGAAACATTCGAATCGTTCCGTCGGGTTGCTTTGCACCAGTTAAAATGAGGCACATGCGGCACATGCCTACTGGCTTCATGCGGGGATGATAGCAAAATATCGGAATCTCGAAGCCAACCCGTTTGACCGCTTCCACAACCAATTCGCCCTTTGGCACCGCCAATTCAATGCCGTTTACGATAATGTTGACGGTCTGGACTTCAGTTGCGGCTGCCATGGCTTTACAATATTGGTCGGAATCCCTTCCGACCAGATTCAAAGTCTACCTAATGAAAGCGTCGAATTCAGGGTCTAAACCGTCGCCAATCGATAGAGAATTGCGGCATAAATTCTTGAAGCTTTCTTGAGGGATTCAATTGCAATTCGTTCGTCAGTTTGGTGAGCTTCTCCGTCGCCTAACCACCCTGTACCAACCGAAATAGTGTTCGGTACGGCACGAGCATAGGTTCCTCCACCCATCGTTGCGGGTTCAGTCATGTCGCCAGTTTGTTCTCGATACGCTTCAACAATGACCTTTACTAGCGGGTGATCGAGCGGGAAATATAGAGAGGCTGAATCTCGTTCAACGATAAATGACCAAGCTAAACCCAGCTTATCCATTTGGTTTTGACATAGGGCATGGAGGTATTCGCCTTTCCAAGTTGCTGGATATCGGACATTTGCAAGAAGGTTGACTGCACCGTTGGAAAAAGTGACGACACCAATATTGCTGGTTAGGTCGCCGGTAGCATCATCTCGACCATGAATTCCGAGCCCAGTACCACTTGGATGAAAGGCAGTTAGCAATTGGTCGAAAAACTCTCGCTCTGCAAGAGGTGCGATGGCTAGAAGCAATCGGGCAATTCTTTCTGCAGCACTATCGCCATAAAATGGAGTGCTTCCATGGGCGGCCTTTCCGGTTGCTTCAATACTTAAAACATCGCCAGTCCAGCTGAACGTAACATTTTTGTCCCAATTGTCTGCCAGTTTGACTTCCACTTCTGGACGTGCGGCGGAAGAAACTTTCACTTTCGCAACTGCTGAGTCAATGACAATGTTTGGCCGCTGTCCACCCGCAAAATCAAGAACTTCAAACTCTCCCGTTGGCACCTTGGCTGAAACCAACAGGTCGCCTATCCCTTTTTCGCCGTGATAACAGGGCCAACCCGAGTCGGGCGCTATGCCGTAGGTTGGTGCCTCCTCGGTTTGAACGTACCTTTCGACGCACCCAAAACCGCTCTCTTCATCACATCCGAACGCCACCCTAAATCGACAATCCAAATCTGGGAAACACTCCTTGATCGCTCTCATCGCATAAAAAGATGCAATAGTCGGTCCCTTATCATCGCAGGCACCGCGAGAGTAGATGTACCCGTTGTCGATTTCGGCACCGAAGGGTTCATGCTTCCAGCCGGGTCCCACCGGAACCACGTCAAGATGTCCAAGAGTCATGACAAGGCGTTCGCCTTGTCCGAAGTCGGCGTAGCCGAGGTGTCCCTCAAGATCGGTGGTTTTCATTCCAACCCTCTCAGACAAATTGAGCATATAATCCAACGCTTTTCGGTTACCCGTACCGTAAGGTGCATTCGGTTGGGCTGGACCTTCAATCGTGTCAATCTGCAAGATCTCGCGAGTTGTGTTGATGAGGTCGTCCTCGTGAGCAGATAGCCAATCGTGGAGCTTTGAAATGTCAGACATCTTGCCTGCATTTTACTTGGGATTGTTGAGGCGGTGCGAGGCGCAGGTTGATGGAATTTCTCACCCCAGCACCGCTCGAACAAGTGATTCCACCGGGAACAAGCGAAATACCTGGTAACTGTTACAGACTTAGCAGAATTACTGCCTAGTAATTGGGTATCAAGTTAGAACTATGTCTGCCGAACTCGCACTAGAACTGCACCAAAAATATTTCGGTATGAAACCCAAGGCACTTTCCTTTGCGCCTGGTCGAATTAATCTGATCGGCGAACATACCGATTATAACGGTGGTTTTGTGATGCCAGCGGCTATTGACAAGGGCCTATGGGTTACCGCCAGGATTATCGATGGCGAAACACGGATGATTTCCAGCGTGGCGGGAACCTCAAAGCCGTTCTGTGCGGAATCTACTGACCCCGGCGATGCTTCCGGCTGGGCGAAATACCCGGCGGGAATGGCTTGGGCTCTGAGGTCTAAGTTCGGCCCCATGCCCAATCTGGAATGTGCAGTTTTTAGTACCCTTCCGTCCAGCAGTGGAGTTAGCAGTAGTGCAGCCCTCGAAATGGCTTTCGGAATGGTTTGGAAGACACTTGTTGGCTTCGAAATTACACCCACAGAACTTGCCCTTCTCGGTCAGAAATGTGAGAATAAATACGTTGGAGTGAACTGTGGAATCATGGATCAAATGGCATCAGCATGCGGTAAAGCTAATCACGCTGTATTCATTGATACACGATCACTTGAATTTGAATATGCTTCGGTTTCCGACCAATATTCTGTAATGTTGCTTGATACGAAAAAGCCTAGAGCATTGACGGCATCCGCATACAATGAACGCAGGAGTCAGTGCGAAACAGCGGCCTCGGTCATGGGGGTTGAATTGCTGCGTGACGCGGACTTATCAATGCTTCAAGCCACCAAATCAAGGCTTGATGAGATTGTGTATCGCCGAGCAAAGCATGTAGTAACTGAGAATAATCGATGCCAGGAATTCCGAGAAGTCCTTAGATCAGACGATCGAAACGGGATTTTTGCCTTGATGAAAGGATCACATGATTCTTTGAGGGACGACTACGAAGTTTCCTGTCTGGAACTTGACGCTATGGCGGAAAGCGCGTGGGTATCACCCGGAGTTGTCGGGGCTAGAATGACCGGTGCTGGATTCGGAGGAGCGTGCGTTGCACTTGTAGAAAAAGGTTCGGTTTCCGAATTTTCTAAAGTCTGCCTTGGGGGCTATGCCGAGAAGACCGGAAAGCAGGGAGATGCACTTGTTTGCTCAATTGAAGATGGTGCGAGAATCCTCACCATTTAGAGCGATTACTTTTCAAATCTGAATACTGGCTCTGGGGTGTGATCAATTGTTTTCCGAATAATATCCTCGGCGATTGCAAAAGAGAATATTGCGAGTTGCGGATCAGGTTCTGATTTTCCGTGGTCTCTAAGCTTATGGACGACATCATCGGCTAGTTCTGGGACCCACTCACACACATGAAAAAGACCATGAATTGCCGATCTTCGACCAACTAGACTTGGCGAATCAAGACATTCGAGAAGTGCGTTATTTCCTCGACGGTGTGGTAGGTGTCCGCCCATCACCACACCAGCCTTATAGACTGTTCTGGCGTAGTCATCTTCGGCATCCATTAGCAGAGATTTCATGGCTTCAACCGCTTCAAATTCGTCTTGTTCTGACTTCGTAAAGCTAGGCAAGTCCTCGAATAAATCTAGTACACACCACTGCGCGCTTCGTCGCCACGGATGGGTTCTATCCTTGAGGATATGACAAAGAGCCGGAAAATAGGATGTGCGGTGCTTACTGACTTCAACCAATAGGTGAGCTGAATTTGCCACGTCTCGATCTTCGCAATAGAATAACTTGAGGAGGTCGAGGGGAGGAAGATCGCGAATATCTCCCTTAAATCGTGCCGAATGGCCGATTGATTTTGAAATTGATAATTGACGTTGAAACAATGGCTCCGAGGCTTTTGCCAATTCGGAGAGCATTTCATGCTCACTTTCTCCACGGGCCTCGTTCCAAAGGTCATCACAGCGACCAAATACTCCGAAATGGGTCTTGGCTACTCGAACTTGAAAACTTTCGTCGCGCACAACCATAGTCGTTTCGCCAGTCCAATCGCTGCCAAGTACATGGTACTCATAGCTTACGGGGTGAGGCGGCCAATGAAACTTAGCACGGTGGGGTGGACGAACAGCCTCAGTTGAACCATAATTCTGAGCCGCAAGCGTGATGAATTCTCTCAGTCCTTTAAGAACTTCAATTCCATCAAACGGTTGCTCCTTATTCAGAATTGGCATTTTGATCTCTTCATCTTACGATACCGCTACTCAAGCTCAATGGTTGCGGGAGGCTTACTTGTTAGATCATAAAACACTCGATTTACGCCCTCAACTTCGTTGACAATTCGACTTGCAACTAGTTCCAGAACGTCAAACGGAATATCTACGGCTCGGGCAGTCATAGCGTCTTCGCTTTCCACCGCTCGCAAGACAATCGGCTGTTCATAGGTTCTTTCGTCTCCCATGACTCCGACACTTTTCACATCCAGCAAGGCGGCATATGATTGCCAGATTCCTCGGTTAAGCCCCCTAGACTTTAACTCGGTCCGGAAAATCCAGTCAGCATCTTGCACCATCTTTACTCGCTCTGGTGTGACTTCCCCTAGAATTCTTACGCCAAGTCCAGGTCCCGGGAATGGCTCACGATCAACCATGTCCTCTGGCAATCCAAGTGCTCGACCGACGGCCCTGACTTCATCTTTGAATAGCCACCTTAAAGGTTCGATGAGTTTCATTCTCATCCAGTCTGGGAGCCCACCAACGTTATGATGTGTCTTAATTTTTGCAGCCGTCGAGGAACCCGACTCAATTACATCCGGATACAGGGTTCCCTGGGCAAGCCAGTCGCAGCCCTTTAGCTCATTGGCGTGGTCTTCAAATACTTGAACAAAGTTCGCGCCAATTGACTTCCTTTTAGCTTCTGGGTCTTTGACTCCCTTCAGGCCATTGAAGAATCTCTCGTGTTCATGAAACGCAATCAAATTTCCAGCGAAATGAGAACCAAACGTTTCGATGACTTGAGCAGCTTCCCCTTTTCTCAATAGGCCATGATCCACAAAAACGCAGATTGCCCTTGCTCCAATTGCCTTGATTAACAATGCCGCCATGACCGAAGAGTCAACTCCGCCCGACACAGCGCAAAGCACCTTTTCATTCGCTCCAACCGTCTCCTGTATCTTTTTGACCTCTTCGTCAATGAAATTTTCGGTACTCCAATCTCCTGTAAGACCGGCCACATGAAGAAAGGCTTCGAGGATCTTTTTGCCGTCTGGCGTATGGGTAACTTCTGGATGGAATTGAACTCCGTAGAAACCTCGCGCCACATCTTCCATTCCGGCAATTGGGCAACTGTCGGTTTTCGCTGTAACTTCAAATCCTTCTGGTACTTTGGTGACCTGAGTACCATGTGACATCCAGACCTGAGTGTCAGACATCGCCTTGGACAATCCGTGGTGGGCAGTTAAACTTCGCAGGCCATATTCTTTGTGGTCGGCACTCTCTACTGTTCCGCCAAGTTTGTGAGCCATCAACTGTTGGCCATAGCAAATGCCCAAGGTTGGGATGCCGTCTAGACAAGTAAAATCTAGGGTTGGAGCATCAGGTTCAAATACAGACTTAGGTCCACCACTAAGAATGACAGCCTTTGGCTTTTCCGTGGTAATTCTCTGGAACGCTTCCGTCCAAGGCACCATCTCCGAATAGACGTTTTGCTCTCGGACACGGCGGACGATCAGTTGTGAATATTGTCCGCCGAAATCGATTACCAGGACTTTTTGATGGGTCATAGACCCTATTTAGTTTGACAGATTGGACCCTCCAAATGCTAATTTCCCAAGCCGTTCCAGTACTTGTCTTTTGTTTCGGTAGAAGTGCTTTCTCCAACTAACGAGTCGATAGCAACTACCTTGGTATGACTGTCGAGCCAATTGACGATCACCTTTTTAGAGTCATATCGCCCCCACAATTGCCCTTGGGTTCGAGCGTCTAGTCCGATTGCATTGGGGTCGGCCGATGCCTTTGGCAACCAAAAGCTTGGAGCATCTATCCGATGATATCCCACTGCCGCCCGAACAATTGGTTGACTGGGGGCAATGACATCTTTTCCACTGGCTTCTGCGAGCATAACGGTTTGAGCCGGGTTATTGAGACTCGTAGCCGAGACTCCTGAATAATCTAAAGCACCAAACCGTCCTGGGGTTGCAGTATTGAGATATTTTCGATTGAAGCCGTAACTAGGATAGGCACCCATAAGATACCAGTACGCACAACCCGCCTTATCAAATCGACCAAATGCCGGACATGCCGAAAAGTGCATAGCCTGGTCATCTGCCCGATCATTTGGATCGAGGAATAGTTCGACACTCTTGGTGTATGGCTGCAGCAGGACTGGATAGAAGTAGAACCCGTTCGTAGAAGGAATCGTCAAGTCAGACGGATTGAAGTGGCGTAAAGGAACAATAACGTCGTCATAGTCACCCAAATAGATTTGGGCTCCAGTCCCGATTTGCTTCATATTGCTGATACTAGATGTCTTCTTTGCTGCTAGCTTTGCCTGGGCGAATACCGGAAAAAGGATTGCTGCGAGAATTGCGATAATCGCGATGACGACAAGGAGTTCAATAAGGGTAAATGCTCTCTTCATAGTCCTATGTTGGAAGCGATTCGCTGTCGTTCGCTTGTCAATTCTGATGATTCAGCCCTAGATTCGACTGATGACAATCCGGATCATCACATCCGTCAACGAACAGTCAAAATTGCGCTAGGTAATCAAAGCCCGACGCCAGAAAATTGCTTAAGTCCTTTCGACCAAAGCGCTTTCGAAACGGCAAATGTCAGTCCAATGTACATGCATTGGATTAACAATCCAGTCCAAATTGTGTCTCCGGTGACTCGTCCGATTCCTATATCAACGGGAAGGTTGGTTGTGTAATAGAATGGCAGATACTTGGCAAGAGTTTGCGCCCAATCGGGAAGCATAGCAACCGGCACGACCTGACCCGACAAGAAGAGCATTGGGAAGTAGTAAAGTTCGAACAACGCCATAGCTTCTTCTATAAAGAGGGCAATGAAGCCGAGCATCATGACGGTTGTGAAGCTAAGCAGGTGTCCAAGAATTAGTGCCAGCCAGAATGACAGACTCCAATTAAAGGTCACTCCCTGCAAGGTATCCCGGTAGAACCACATAAACAAGAGCAAGAATGGCACGCACAGGCTCATGCGCACTATTCGCCACGAGAGATTCCGAAAGAAGTAGACCTGATAGACCGAAATTGGTCGAACTAGTTGGGACGCAAACTGACCATCTTTGATTTCGATTGAGAGTTCCCACATAAAGTGGCAGACCACAAATCCACTCACCATCAGCATAGCAAGGTAGTACTTAACGATATCTGCTTTTCCAAATCCGGCTATGGACTCGGAACCCATTGCGCTCATCCAGACCAGCGGCATGGTGAACATTGTGAAGGCGTCGGTGAGGATCCAAATGATGCCGTTTACACGATACGCAATCCCATCTTTGAGATAGACGGTGAATAAAGCAAACCATTTTCGGAAGGCAGCGATCACTAGCTAAAAGTATATCTCCGCAATGGTCGAGACAAATCTTGCAAGATCTATTCTTCAAATCCGAATAGATATCCAAAACCTCGTACAGTGTGAATCGCTTTCTTTCCGCTAGCTCGCTCAATCTTGGTTCGCAATCGATAAACAAAGACGTCCAAGCTGTTTGAATTGAACTCATCGTCATAACCCCACACAGACTCAAAGAGTTGTTCCCTCTCCAGAACTCGACCTGCATTGACGACGAAATAGTGAAGGAGGCGAAACTCAAGTGCAGTTAGAACGACCTTTTGCTCACCAACTTTTGTTGATCTTTGCTTCATATCAAGTACGAGTGGTCCCGATCGAACCACATCCACTTCGGACTCGTCAATTTTGTACTCCGAAGTTCTTCGCAAGCATGACCGAATTCTTGCCAATAGTTCTCTAGATTCAAAAGGCTTTGTAATGTAGTCATCGGCACCGACTTCTAGACCGATGATTTTGTCCATAAGATCACTTCGGCTTGTTAACATCAAAATTGGAAATGTCCATTTCACTCTTATGCGCCGACACAACGAAACCCCATCTTCGTCCGGCAATCCGAGATCAAGAATGAGGAGCGAGGGATTTTGTTCTGCAATACGAGCAAAACCGTCTTTCGCATTCGATGCGCCACGAATCACAAAGTTATTGGCTTCTAGCAATTGGGTTAAGCTAGACAACAAGAACGGATCATCTTCGATAATTAATATTTCACTCATACTGCCTTTGGAAATGTTACAGTCATCGTAGTTCCTTGATTTGGTTGACTGGTGCAATCAATTGTCCCCTGATGCTCTTCAACGATCTGTTTACAACTATAAAGTCCCAAACCAAACCCATTCGATCTCGTCGTTGCAAATGGTTGAAATAATTGTTGACTCATTTCCGAAGACATTCCAGCCCCGTTATCTGAGACAACTAAGATCGTGGAATCGGCATTTGATTTGATCGAAACCGTTACTTTTCCACTTGCCTTTGAAGCATTGAGGGAGTTTAACAGTAGGTTTACAATAAGGTGTTCAAGCCTTCCTTCATCACCCATCACGAAAACAGATTCTTCAGGGACGATTGCCTCCAATTCAACTTTTGAAATTGAGAATTGTGCCTCAATAAGGCTAATGACCTTTTCGAGAATGTCGGAGAGGTCTTGGTGCTCAAGGACTGCTTGGTGAGGCTTTGCATAGCTGAGTAGCCGGTGAGCCAACACATTAAATCTCCCGAGGGAATCGCCAATGTAATTTAGTGCTTTTTCAGGTTCATCACTGCCCATGGAAATTTGAACATTGATTGAAGCCAATATATTTCGAATATCGTGGGCAATTGAGGCAGCAAGGGTGCCAGTAACCGCTAGCTTCTCGCTTTGAATCAAGTTATTCTGGGTATTTTTGAGTTCTTCACTTGTGACACGGAGCCCTTTTTCTAGCTGATGAATTCGTGATTCGCGTTCAAGTTCAGTGCTTACTCTCATCGCAAGCACAGACAGAAAGTGCAAATCATCAGAATCAAGGGTTACATCAGATTGAGCATCTAAAATGCAAAGAGTACCAATCGCAACTCCATTCAAATCAAAAATTGGTACACCAGCATATCGCGTTAATCCTAGCTTAAGGGGAGCCAAATTTTTGGCATTCTCGTCTAACCTACCATCTTGAATGATAACTGGCCCCCGACTGGCTAAACAGAATTGACAATATGATTGTACGAGGGCACTTCCAGACATTTTGGGTAACTCTGGAGGAACGCCGCTTACTGTGTGAAACCTCATGAAATTATCATCCAGTATGGAAAGCAAGGCAACCGCCCCGTAGTGTTCCGAGATCATATCGACAATTGCTTGGACGATTTGAGTTGGATCGTGATCAAAAAGAAGTGTAATTTGACTCAGTGCTTGTTGGTATTTTCTTTTCTTTGCTCCGGCGCTTATATCCAAAAAAGTCCACAATCTGGCGATTACTTTTTGGTCGATGTTTCGTACCGGACCCGAGTAGCGTCGCAAAACCATGTCTGGATTCTTGAGCGTGAGTTCGTCCTCTTGTTCAATGTTGTTGTTTGCATAAACTTCTTCCAGATTGCGATGCCAGTGTTCGGTATCGACTATCCGATGCTTCACCATTGCTCGTACGGCCTCAACATCGTTGCTGACCACGTTAACCGTAGAGATTCCGAAGAGCTCTCCAAATTTCCCGTTGCAAATGAGAGATTGATGATCAAGATCGGTAACCAATACCCCATAATCGACAGCACCAAGGACGGCCCTCAGCGAGTGCTCAATTTCTAGCGGCAGGAGTTCTCGCATGCTTAACTTCTGTTGACGGTTCGATCTCTTGCTCACCATCCATTAAGATAGCGGTTTCTTGAGGCAAGAGTAAAGAGATTTGCATTATTGAGTGATCCTGGCTATCCATTAAAGTCAATCTAAATGGTGGAGCACATAGATGAACGCAATCTGAATGACATCAAAATGCAAGGTTAATCGTTTGGGGTGAAGACCCAAGTATATTTACCGACAATATGAGGAGATGAGGACAAAACGCGGATTTACTCTAGTTGAATTACTGATTGTCATCATCATTATTTCGGTGATGGCCACCATTGCCATTCCAAAGTTTGCAGATTCAAATACTCGGGCAAAAGAAGCAAGTTTGAAGGCCTATCTATACTCGCTACGAACAGCCACAGAGAGATTTCATGCCGATACTGGTCTTTGGCCGTTGACAACAGACATCATAAACGGAACTACACCTGCACAAGGCTTCAATGAAGTCGGTACTAAGGTCGCAATGCCGGCTGGAGTATATTTTGGTCCATACTTTGCGCAAAACGGCAGTACAATTGGGATTTCTGGGGTTACGCTGACTTATGGGTCTGGCGGACCAAATCCGATAGGATCGTGGAAGCTCACTGGTTCAGCCGTTGCATCAGACGGGACACTGTTTAGCTCCTGGTAAACAAAAAAGACCTTGCAGTTCATGCAAAGTCTTTTACTTGTTGAGCCAACTATGACTTACTTTTCTCGAAGAGGAAGTCCCATTGCCTTCAAAAATACTCGAGCTTCTTCGTCGTTCTTAGCCGAAGTACAAATAACAATGTCCATACCGCGAATCTTGTCAAAGTTATCGTACGGAATTTCAGGAAAAACTAATTGCTCTTTAAGTCCAACAGCGTAGTTTCCTCGACCGTCGAAAGACTTTGGTGAAAGACCCTGAAAGTCCCGGATTCGAGGAAGCACGACCGATGCTAGTCGGTCGAAGAAGTGGTACATTCTATCGCCCCGAAGGGTTACCTTACATCCAACTTTCATTCCTTCTCTGAGTTTGAAGTTTGAAATTGCCTTGGTTGCCATTGTTGCAACTGGCTTTTGGCCAGCGATAACTTGCATGTCTCGCAACGAGTTCTCAAGATTCTTGCTGTCCTTGTCTGTTGAACCGGTACCCATATTGATAACGATCTTGTCGAGCTTCGGAATTTGCATTACGGACTTGTATCCGAACTGCTCCATCATTTTTGGACAGACTTCTTTTGCGTACTTCTCACGAAGACGTGGTTTTGGCAACGTTCCGGTTGGACCTGTTGCGGCTGCTTCTACTTTTTCTTTTCTTGCCATAATTCTTCTGCCTGAGTTCTGACCAGGCTGTCATTGACTGTGGGCTTTCGCCTTACTTCGATTCTGCGTCTTTGATGGTTTGACCGCTCTTCTTCGCATAGCGAACTAGCTTGTCTCCCTCTTTCTTTCTTCCAACTCGGCTTGGTTTGCCGGTTTTTGGATCAAGAACCATGACGTTTGAGATGTGGAGTGGTGCTGGAATCGCGATTCTTGCGCTCTTTTCGCCTTGTTGCTTTGCCTTTCGGTGCTTAATAGCTTGGTTGAGCGGCAATGGCTGATCAGGATTTTCAGGGTTCTCTTTGAGAACGATTACCCGGCTTTCCTTTGCACTAACTGCAGCAACAAAACCTTCTTGACCCTTATCTTTTCCGGCGATGATCATAACTTTATCGCCTCGGCGAATTTTAAGTTTGATCGGATTTGCAAGTCTCTTTAAATCTGCTTTCGTTGGCATTACAACACCTCTGGTGCAAGCGAAACGATCTTCATGAAGTTCGCATCGCGGAGTTCGCGAGCCACTGGACCAAAAATACGGGTCCCTCTTGGCTCATTGTTGACTGGGTTGATGACCACGCAAGCGTTCTCGTCGAATCGAAGCGTGCTACCGTCAACTCGACGGCATGGCTTCTTTGTTCGAACGATGACGCATCGTACGACATCACCCTTTTTGACGGGCATGTTCGGAGTCGCGGTCTTGACTGCGGCTACGATAAGGTCACCGACCCCACCATAGCGGGGCTGTGACCCCTTTAAGACGCGAATACACATGACTTCGCGAGCTCCTGAATTATCTGCTACTTTTAATCTTGTAAATTGTTGAACCATTCTTGTTCAGTTAAATCCTTTTCCAGCGGCCATACAAAGCACTTGCTAAGTGTAGGCTTGGAGGTCGAGTTCTCCGAACTAAAAGTTCGGAGAACAAACATCGTTACTTGACCTTTTCGATGATTTGGGTTACGCGCCATCGCTTGTCTCTTGACAACGGGCGAGTTTCCATAATCTCAACGCGGTCTCCCTCATCGCAACCAATAATGTCGTGTGCTTTGAACTTTTCAGTTCGAATAACGACCTTTCCGTATAGTGGGTGCTGTACCCGTCGCTCGATTCGAACGACTACCGTCTTTTGCATTTTGTTGCTAACGACGATCCCTACACGGGTTTTACGGTTATTGCGAGGTTCTTGGGTTTCTGCCATCAATTGCTACCTCGTTTCTTTTCGGTTATGACAGTCAAAATTCGAGCGACATTGTGTCGTCGGACTTTGAAACTGGCTATGTCGGTCAATTGCCGGAAAGCGAGGTCTCGTCGAGCTTTATACATTGCTGCTTGCTCTTCCGTGACCAATTGCTCCAAATCGGCAACTGATTTTTCTCGAAGTTCTTTTGCTTTTAAGTTCTTCATGTAATTTCAGCGTGCCTATACGGCTGCTTCCTCCGTCACTTCTGGTGTGTGGTAATTTCCACCAATATTCTTGGCTTTCAGCTCAGCTTCAAGCTCTTCTTTCGAGTAGAACTTGCATCGCATCGGCATTTTGTAGATAGCGAGTCGCATAGCTTCTCGTGCCAATTCCTTGGTGACGCCGTCCATTTCGAACAACACTCGACCAGGCTTAACAACAGCTACCCAACCTTCAATACCTGCCTTACCCTTACCCATACGGGTTTCAAGTGGCTTCTTGGTATAGGACTTTTGTGGGAAGATTCGAATCCAGACCTTTCCACCTCTTTTGATGTGGCGGGTCATCGCAATTCGAGCGGCTTCGATTTGTCGGCTTGTAACCCATGCTGGTTCCTGCGCAACAATGGCGAATTCGCCAAAGTCAACGTGGTTACCCTGGGTTGACAGTCCCTTCATTCGTCCGCGGAACATCTTCCGTCGTCCCTCTTTAACTCTTTTAGGCATCAACATTAGCTTTCACTTCCTTCGGTGGTAACTTCTGCGACTGGAGCATCAGCGACTGGCGCTTGTGCTTCAGTTGGTGCTGGAGCATCTTCAACCTTATTAGCGGCAAAAGCCTTCTTTTCAGGTCGATCTGCAATAGCCTTCTTTCTCGCTTCTTCTTGCTGAGTTTGAACGATTTGGTCAAGCTCTCGAAGTCGCTTTTCAGGAAGAACTTCTCCCTTATAGATCCAAACTTTGCATCCAATGATTCCGTAAACCGTATGAGCTTCGGCAAATCCGTAGTCAATGTCGGCTCGGAGAGTGTGAAGTGGAATCTTTCCGGTCTTGTCACCTTCGCTACGAGCAATTTCTGAGCCGCCCAATCGACCGGAAACGAGAATCTTAATTCCTCGGCCGTTCAATCGTACTACACGGGTCATTGCTTGGCGCATGGCTCGTCGGTGGCTGATTCGCTTTTCGAGCTGAGCACATACGTTTTCGGCAACGATCTGAGCATCAAGCTCAGGCTGTCGAACTTCACTAACGTTTACTTGAACAACCAAAGTTGCGTCGTTCTGTCGTACTCGTCGGTTAAGCGTATCAGTTAGCTCATCAATTCCCTTTCCGCCTCGACCAATGATTGCTCCTGGTCGTGCTGTAAAGATGTTGACTTTCAAACGATTTGCAGCTCTTTCAATTTCAACTCGACTTACGTTACCAAGACCAACACGGTTCTTGATGTACTGTCGAATATCGTGATCGAGCTTTAGTGCCTCTGCGTATCCTTTCTTCTTGTAGAACCAATGGCTGTCGTGGCCTCGAATGATGCCGACGCGCAGACCAACTGGATGTATTTTCTGTCCCATTAGTTTTCTTTGGTCTCCTCGGAGGCATCTGCCCCGTCTGTTACAGGTTCTGTGACCTGCTCCACTACTTCCTCATGAACCTCTGGTGCGGTTTCTTCAACCGTTGCATCCATAACCACTTCTTCAACTTCGGCTACTTTTGCTTCAACCTTTTTCTTGGCGACCTTTACAGGTCCAAAAGTAGGTCTTGGCTTTGCCTTAGTACCGTGTGGCTTGACTTCTGCCGCTGGTTCATATTCTTCAACAACCACAGTGATGTGGCTCGTCTTTTTGACAATTCGGTTAGCTCGTCCCATCGATCTGGCTTGGATTCTCTTAAGTCGAGGACCTTCGTTGACCTCGATTCGAGCAATCTTCAGAACGTCAGCACCAAGGTTGTTATTCTCTGCGGCGTTTGCAATCGCAGATGTAAGCACTCTCTTTAAGTAGAATGCGCCTTTGCTGGTGTGGAATCGAAGTTTGTGGATCGCGAATGCCGCTGGCATTCCCTTGATTTCGTCCGCAACGATTCGAACCTTACGAGGTTGAACACGGACATATTTTGCTGTTGCGCTTACTTCCATAGTTTCCTCGTTATCTGAGCTTGACTCCTCGCTCAGGGATGCCACCTTGGTGGCCTCGGTAGGTTCGAGTTGGAGCAAATTCCCCGAGCTTGTGACCGACCATATTTTCGGTTACAAAAACTGGAACGTGCTTTCGCCCGTCGTGAACTGCGATCGTGTGTCCAATCATATCTGGAATGATTGTCGATCGGCGACTCCATGTTTTAATTAGATTTTTTTGTTCGGTCTCATTCATCTTGTCCACCTTCTTCATTAGGTGGTCATCGACAAAGAAGCCCTTTTTTAATGATCTTCCCATTTATTTTCCTGTGTTAACCTTCGCCTGAACTTATCCAGAACGGGCAGTGCACTAGGAGTTGCCAGGTCTCGTTACCGAGACCTAGCGAACTCAAACTTTACTTTTTGTTGCGTCTCCTAACAATAAATCGATCAGTTCGCTTATTGCTTCGAGTCTTCTGTCCAAGAGCCTTGTTGCCCCAACGGTCAACTGGTCCCTTCTTACGTCCGACTGGCGACTTAGCTTCACCACCACCGTGCGGGTGGTCTCGTGGGCTCTTTACAACACCACGAACGTGAGGCTTTCTACCAAGATTTCGGTTCTTACCAGCTTTACCGAGCGATTCGTTTTCATGCTCAGCATTACCAACTTCACCAACGGTTGCCCGGCAGGTGTTATGAACCATTCTCATTTCGCCCGATGGGAGCCGAAGGGTTACGTACGCACCCTCCTTTGCCATCACCTGAGCCGAAGCTCCAGCGGAACGAACCATTTGCCCACCCTTCGCTGGTTGGATCTCAATGTTATGAACCAAGGTACCGAGCGGGATGTGCTGAAGTTCTAGACAGTTACCCGGAAGAATATCAGCTCCTTGACCGCTAAGGATCTTGGCGCCTACTTCAAGGTTCCGAGCAGCAAGAATATATCGCTTCTCGCCATCGGCGTAGTGAAGCAATGCAATTCGGCAGGTTCTGTTTGGATCGTATTCGATCGCAGCAACCGTCGCAATCATTCCATCTTTCTGTCGCTTAAAGTCGATAATTCGGTATCGTCGCTTGTTTCCACCGCCACGGTTTGCCATCGTGAGACGGCCGTAGCTGTTTCGTCCGCCTGACTTTGTCAGGGGAGCAAGAAGACTCTTTTCCGGTTTACCTTTCGTTACTTCCGAATAGGTAGAAACTGACTGGAACCTTCGTCCTGGCGATGTTGGTTTTAATCTTACAACTGGCATATTAGACTCCGTAATCCTCCAGCATCTGACCTGTAGCCAACGTAATCACAGCTTTTTTGCGATCTGGCTCGTAACCAGAACTCTTGCCGCGGCGTCGCTTCTTGCCGAGAACCTTAATTGTTCGGACTGAGGTCACATTGATACCCTCGCCCTTCTTTTTTCCGTCGTTATAAAGTGCTTCAATAGCAGCTTTGATTTGAATCTTGTTCGAATCCCTCTTCACGATGAACGTGTACTTGCGAACAATCTGAGCTTCGTCTTTGATCTTTGGATCGCCGTACGAAAGGGCAACAGACTTTTCGGTCAAGTGAGGAGCTACGATGATCTCATAAGGATTAATCATTTGGCCCAAACTTCCTCGATGCGACTCAACGCATCTTTTGCGATAACGACCTTATGAGCTACAAGCACGTCTCTAGCCGAGAACGCTTGCGTCTTAGGACCTTCTTCGCCTTTCTTCACGCTTGCAGGAGCGGTTCGAATTTCGACTCCGCCTAGATTCCTGAAGCTCTTTGTGACGATGTCATCTACTTCGCTCAAAATAACCAAGACTCGTCGCGTATCTCCCAACCCGAGGGCTGCGAGGAATGCAATTGCGTCCTTAGTTTTTGGAGTTCCGAAAGCGATCTTGTCCACGATCGTGACGTTTCCTGCCTCAATATGCATAGCCAGTGAACTGAGAATTGCAGCTCGCTTTTCTTGCTTATTGATCTTTTTGGAATAGTCACGTGGCTTGACTGCAAGAGCCATACCACCGTGGGCATATTGCGGAGCGCGGATCGTACCTTGTCGGGCATTACCGGTCTTCTTCTGCTTGTACGGCTTTCGACCACCACCACGAGTTTCACTTCGGGTCTTGGCGCTCTGAGTACCTTGTCGAGAATTCGCTTCTTCGGCGACAACAGCTCTATGAATTGTTGTGTGGCTTGCACAGATTGTCGTCAATGCCGCGCCGAGATCGTGTGAGCCAACTTTCTTGCCAGCTTTGTCTTTTACTTCGATTGCTGCCATTATTTGCTCACCTTATTGATTACCACGAGGGCACCGTTTGGTCCTGGAACACTACCATCGATAAGGACCAGATTTCGCTCTGCATCAACCTTAACGATTTTGAGACCCTTCTGTGTGACTTGAGCGTCACCCATATGGCCCGGTCCACGCTTTCCTTTGAAAACTCTTTGTGGTCCAGTTGCACCGTTTGAAAGCGGTCGTCGGTGGGTCATAAAGCCGTGGGTCATGTGCTGTCCCTTAAAGTGGTATCGCTTAACACCACCGGCAAAACCTCGCCCCTTACTAAATCCGGTTACCGTTACTGATTCGCCTTCAGCAAAAATGTCTACGATAAACTCTTGTCCGAGTTCGAAGCCATCTGTCTTCTCAACTCGGAACTCGCGAAGAGTTCGTAGGTTTTTGCCGACACCAGATTTCTTGAGGTGACCGAACTTGGGGAATGTCAATTGTTTTTCTTTGGCTTCACCGTAACCGACTTGGATTGCAGAGTACTTATCTACGGCATCAGTTTTGATCTGTGTTACGTAGACTGGCCCTGCTTCCACGACGGTAACGGGCACCATTTTGCCCACACCATTAAAGATGTGAGTCATGCCTATTTTTCGTCCTAAAATGCCTGGTAGCATATGATTTTCTCCGCTTCAACGCATCGATCGACATGTCGGATTCGTCTTATGAATCACTGACGTTGCCCTAACTGTTCGGAAATTCCGAATGGGGTCGCCCTGCCAAACGAGCTACGAAGCACGTTTATTTCTCCGCGCACAGCGCGGCGAATCAATAGTTATACCCAATGAACCTAGGCTAGCGCAAGGGCAAATTGAGCTTTCGGATTTAGCCGGTCTGGCCCGCCAATTCATTCTTGAAGACAGAACCTAAAGCTTCTTCCGTCTCCTTCTTACCGTAGCTACCATATAATGCCTGCCTTCAAGAGATACACTCTTAGCAATGGGCCCTAAAGATAAACTAATCCTCTGGCTAAGTTCTGGCGGGGCGTATGCTGTGATCGGCGTACTCTGGCTTATTTGCGCCATCACATTTGCCATCAAGGCTCGACAAACAGGTCACGAAAGTGGCAATTCAAACGATGGTTGCTACCTTATGGTTAGCTCGCTCGTTTTCGTAATAATTGGCGGGGCAATTGGGCTCCTTTTATTTCAGCCGTTTTTTCCTTGGTATATCTTCACTTCATTGGCAGGTGCAATCAGAGCGCCGATTTTGGTTCGACGCAAGTTTTTGAACGGGATTCGTTAGTATTGATATGTCTAGCTCGGGTCATTTCTCCCAGTATTGGTTAGACCCTGTTGGCTTCTCGATTCAGTTCGGCACGCCACAGTCACCCGCATACTTCCTAATACAGGAAAAAAGCCCCGCGTCTAACATTGGTAGCGGGGCCAAAAATTTAGGTTTTACTAGCCAATCTTGTGGACGGCTTTCACAACATCTTCTTCACTTGGGATGCAGAGCAGCTCAAGGTTTCTGGCATAAGGCATTGGGACATTAAGACCACCAACACGCCCTACTGGGGCATCTAATGAATCAAAGCAGTCTTCTTGAATGCGCGATACGATTTCTGCACCAAATCCGCCACTTCTCCAGTCTTCATAAACGACGACTGCGCGATGAGTCTTGCGAACTGAGTTGTAAATGGTTTCAGTATCCAGCGGCAACAAAGTTCGAACGTCAACAACTTCCGCATCAATCCCATCCCTTGCAAGCAGTTCTGCCGCCAAGAGGTTAATTTGAGTCATTCGGGAATAGCCGATGAGCGAGACATCCTTCCCTTCCTTGAGAATTTGGCATTTACCGATTGGGACAGAGAAGTCTGTTCCATCAGGAATATCACCTTTAACGGTGTAAAGACCCGGACTCTCGTAAAACACGACTGGATTATCATCAGCGATGGCTGACTTCATCATGCCGTAAGCATCCAAAGCGGTTGCAGGCGCAACGACCTTTAGACCTGGAACGTGGGCATACCACCCGTCCATTGAGTGAGAGTGCTGGGCTGAAAGCTGCTTGGCAGCGCCACCTGGACCACGGAAGACGATTGGGCATTTGACCTCACCATTGGTCATGTAGTGCACTTTCGCAGCGTGGTTGATAATCTGGTCTAAAGCAAGGATTGAGAACGACATCGTCATAAATTCGACGATTGGTCGAAGTCCCGCCATAGCCGCGCCAATACCGATTCCGGTAAAGCCACATTCGGTGATTGGAGTATCGAGAATTCGGTAGTTGTACTGCTCTTGGCGGCTGCCAAATTTTTCGACGAATCCTCGGGTTACCTTAAAGGTTCCTTGGTATCGACCGATGTCTTCTCCCATAATAAAGACCTCGGGGTTCTTCTGCATTTCTTCTTCAATGCTCCGATTGAGGGCTTCTCGGTAAGTTAGTTCGGTTGACATTAGTGTCCCATCTCCGGTTTCATATCGCTGTAAATGTTGTCGTAAACTTCGTCGGCTTCGGGGAATGGACTGGCTTCCGCTTCCTCATATATTTTTTCTACTTGCTCGATGAGTTCTTCATCGATTGCTTCGTATTTTTCTTCGGTCAAATAGCCGAGCTCTAGCATCTGCTTTTTGAGTAGAGCAATCGGATCTCGAGTCCATGCTAGATCTTCTTCTTCTTTGGTTCGATACAGCTGTCGATCATTATCCGCAGCACCGTGACCTGAATAACGATAAGTCATGACTTCGATCCAAGCCGGTCGTTGCTCCTTTCGGCACCATTCGACAATCTCCTCGGCTTGACGCTTCATCTGAATGACGTCCATGCCGTCGATTCTCTCGGATCGGATACCAAACGGTAATCCTCGCTTCCAAAGTTCGGTGTCGGCAGCATGATACTCAAGTCGAGTACCCATCGCGAATTCGTTGTTTTCGATGATGAAGATGCAAGGAATGTCCCACAAAGAAGCCATGTTGAGGGTTTCAAAGACAACGCCTTGGTTTGAAGCTCCGTCGCCCATGAAATTAACGCAGACTCGGTCCTCGCCTCGGTAGCGGGCAGCAAAGGCGAGTCCAGCACCAAGTGGCACGTGACCACCAACAATTCCCCAGCCACCGTAAAAACCGTTCTTTGGATCGTAGATGTGCATTGAGCCACCCTTTCCACCGGCGGTACCACAGCTTCGTCCCATGACTTCGCCAAGGACGGCGACGGCGGGTGTTCCCAACAGCAACGCATGTGCGTGGTCTCGGTAGGCGGTGATGACATAGTCATATCCTTTTCGGATTGACTTCATCCAACCAACCGCTAAAGCTTCCATGCCGATGTACACGTGCATGTAGCCACCAGCTTTGCCTTCGCGGTAGGCGCGGTTGCACTTTTCTTCAAAGTGACGGATAAAAAGCATGTCGCGCAAGTGCTCTTCGAGCTCAGCTGCGCTTTCGGTGATCTTGTATTCGGCTTTATTGGCCACTCTTAGTCCTCGTTTTGCAATTGGTTTTGAGGGACGCCTTTGTCCGAACCACCGAACAGAATACCCCGAACGGTCAGAATCAGTTAGGGGGATTTGTGTGGCTGAAGGCTAGATTTGAAACTTACAAATTCCTTTAAGGAAGTTCACCAAAATAGTTAAGAAATGGTATCGATTTGCCGATATCTTTACTAGGTTCGGAGAAATCAACTATGAACTCAGCGCAACTAAGCAGCAAGTTCAAGAAAATAAAGGGAATTGCGGTTCAAAAACTTAAAGTCGAGAAAGCACTCGGAACCGTTGCTACGCGTATTCAAATTTCTTCACTTATTGACATGATTGACTTTCCTCTCAAGAAATTTGGTGAGCCAAAGTGACTAATCCGATTCGACTTCTTAGCTCGCGGATCCTCATTGTCGATGATGAGCCAGCCAATGTTTTGCTCCTTGAACGGCTACTTGAGCAGCTTGGCTACAACAACTTAGAGTCGTATACCGACCCCCAAGAAGCATTGCCCCGACTTCTGAATTCGAGTGTCGATTTGGTTCTCTTAGACATTCAAATGCCGAATGTTTCTGGATTCGATATCTTAGAGAAGATTCGGGACAACAAACATGAAAACGAATTTCGGCCCGTCATGGTCTTGACCGCCGATGCTACCCCTTCAACCAAACGAAAAGCCCTTGCCCTCGGGGCAGATGACTTTCTGACAAAGCCGTTTGAAGCATATGAAGTGGCTCTTAGAGTCAAAAACTTGCTCCG
>JANPAV010000036.1:0-2617 GCA_031430115.1 Armatimonadota bacterium
TCTTTTTCATATCCGCGAGTAACTGCTTGGCAATATCCCACTTGCCAGCCAACATTGCTTCATAGGACTTCTGACACTCGGAAATCTCTGGATTACCGAATCCAACTTGTGAGTTCATCGAAAGAACGATTGACCAACCAAACATTCCTAACATTATCCGGGTTCTCCTACCCCAGTATCCCATAGCATTTCTCTTTTCAGTTGAATATTGACAGGCAAAGTTGCCCCGCCACCATTTGCGAGCGAAATTGCTACGGTGCCCGTCCCAGAAGGGGCAACTGCGATGTATCCGGTCGGATTAGCGGAGGGAAACACGCTTGTAAGATCTGTAAAACGATTGTTTAGGGCATTACTTGGCGGCAATGCCGGAACTTTACGGAATGCCCCGGAAATACTGGGAACAGGGGAAATGGTTTTGACTTTCGCTGCCCCAAAATATGGATGGCCAACGCCTCTGGCATGCAAGCCAACATATACAAAACCAGGGTCAGTAGTCGAAACATTATGGTAGGCGCCGATATACTTAAGGTTTGCACCGTAGGCAGCAGTATTTGGGCGCTCCATGTTTTTCTTTGTTCCATCAGGATTCGTTTCCTTTCGTTGTTGAGCCCTCGAATTTAACACGGAAAAGTAATTCTCCTCGGGCCCGCCAACATCGCAAATACCCCACTCTTTTGACTGTGGAGGTTCCATTTGTAAAGTACAGTCTAGTTCGCCTGGCAAACTCATAGAAATATCACTATGCTCCCAATATCCTCGATTATGACGAACGTTGAATTTACCGAAGTTATTCTGATTGTCGGCCAGTGGCGTCGGAATCGTTGGATGAGTAAAGTCGGCTGACGCTTGGCCGGTCAAAGATACAGCTGATCTGATCGATAAGAAGCCAAGTGCCTGAACATCAAATTCAATGATTGCAGCAACAACCGTGAATGCGGTTGAAACGAGGGTTCCTGCATCAATGGCAGCACTCCAAATAACAGTATCGTTTGAGATGTCCATATTAGTCACGTTTGGAGTATCGAGAGTGCCAAACAAATGAGAAGCTGCTAAGCAGCAACCTGGTGCTGAAAGATCAGTCATTGGATTGGCATTGGTAGGAACTTGAATACGCAAATTGCTAATAGTACTCCCATTGGTCGAAGCAACAATTAGACCCCAATAACTTGGCACCGTAAATCTACATACATGCCAGAAAAACACTCGTACACGATTGGGAAATGCCGATATTAGTGATGCTTCACACAAATTGTAGGGACCAGCACCAAATTGCCATGCTCCAACTGGGAAATCAGGATCAAGCGGATAATCTCCTGACCCTACTTGTTCTGGTGCATTACTAACAAAAAGTGCGGGACTAGATAAGTCAGGCACGGCCGCTGTCGGCAAAGGTGCCCCTACTGCTGCCTCCATTGTTTGTCGACCAAGACTAGGTTGATTGCAACTCATAATTTGCTTAACTCATGCCTAGTTTAATTGGTTCCCTGAAAAGTAGCAAGGCTATTGAGAAATATTTGACGTTCGGATTTTGCGGCTAACTATTTGCCTATATTGTTGCGGGTCCACTGAAGGTTCCAATTGGTTGGGAGCGGAATGGACTTGATACTCCGTATCATTTGATCATCGAAGAGCTGTCGGCTCGATGTAATAAAGAAGTCGAACTTATTTAGGACGAGTCAGGACCATAAACTGCTGGTCAAGGTACGTTCCGTCCAGTTTCCTGAAGTAGTTTTCGAACCTTCCGTATGAAACGAAGCCGAGACTCTTGTAGAGTCCAACTGCGGTTTTGTTGGAATCGACGGCTTCGAGTTGGAGTGATTCTAAGGATTCAATTTTGAATGCTTCCTCGATGAGGTGAATCAATAGTTTTTTGGCGATTCCTTGGCCCCGATACGCCGGATCAAGGTACACCTGAGTTACCTTTGCCCGGTGGAGCACTCTTTGGCGAGTGTCGCCAAAGAAGCCCGATATTCCAATCAGTGTGTCGCCGTCAAAAGCTCCGTACATTCGGTTGCCGGGAGTTTGTTCGAGGATGTATTTTTCGAAGACTAGTTGATGAGACTTCGATTCTTCTTCGAAGGTTGAGCCGTAATTGTCGGGATCGTTTTTGAGGGATTCTAGCCTGATGTTTCGGTATGTCGCGACATCAGACGGAGCGAGGCGACGGATGAGGATGTCGGACACGTCTAAGATTTTGACATAGCTGAGTGGCTCCTTCCCTTTGCAAATCTTGGCGGGCTAGAAGTGGGCCGGTCATTGTGTTGAATCACTCGACTTTTTGGGGACTTTTTAACCTCAGCAGCGACAGTTTTCAGTCCCTGTTAGGTTCAACCATCCGTTGCTACTGAGGTAGCGACCTACGAGTTGTTCATTCACAGAACACAATGCCCCAGCCACTAGAAGCCGACCCACCCAAGACTAAGCAGTCCAAACAAATGGATCGGCGTCGGTAAGCATTCGTCCGCTCGTCTTCTGTGCTTCGATCAAGTATTCCGGCAATGTAAAGCATGCGTTGTGGAACCGTCCGGTGTAGTACCGGTTCTTGACTCCTCTCGCAGCAAACCTTCGTTCGATCTCGTCGGCGGTGAGTGCCATTGGATCATGCTTTTTCGAAGCC